>NZ_BAAAAF010000020.1:0-35283 GCF_037101285.1 Brevibacterium metallidurans | reverse complement strand
CCCGTCCGGCTGGGGGGTCATGACGAGAGTCGGTGGACAGATCACGAGAAAGACACCACGCGAGTGGGGCAGTCAGGGCCGGGGTCACACCGGACTCCCGTCCTTAACATTCTCTACGTCAGTGCCTATAGATACGCTCACCTCATCATGGACGATCACCAGCTGGACCAGCGGATCAGGCGCATCACCCGGGCGCCGTTCCGGTCGCGCTTCCATCTCCGGGGACCGGATCTCGACTACGTCGCCGATCGCGGCATGGACACGGTGAGACAACACGCCCAGGACTTCATCGCTTCCCGGCTGGCACCGCAGAATCCGCCGCGCGACGGCAAGCAGACCCCGTGGAACGGGCACCCGGTCTTCCTCGCCCAGCATGCGACGGCGACGTGCTGCCGCACCTGCCTGCAGAACAGCCACGGCATCCCGGCCGGCCGTGAACTCACCGCAACGGAACAGGTCGATGTCGTTGCCGTCATCTGCCGGTGGATCGAAGTGGAAGCCGAATCCGCCCCGCCGAGGCGACCATCGCCTCCACCGGCACGAGAGAGGAGGACACGCCAACCGACACTCTTCTGACGTTTCCTGCTCGGTCCGTGCCCTCCGGTCCGTGCCAGTCTCGCGGGCCCCGCCGCCCGGCGGTGTCCGCGATCCGGGGTGACGTGTGGGCCCGGACACACGCTGTCGTAGCATGACTGGAGACCCGAGCGGGTCGTGACGACAAAGGAGACGCATGACTGAGGGACCGAACCAGCCGCCCACTTCGCCGGGGAACACCGGCCCCGACCGCCTCGGCGACGGTGAGGGCAAGCCGAAGTGGAAGGTCGTCGGCCCCGGACTCGTCGTCGCCGCGACCGGCGTCGGAGCCGCGGACATGGTCGCCACGCTCGTGGCGGGCAGCCGGTTCGGCTACGCACTGCTCTGGGCGGTCATCGTCGGCGTCATCCTCAAGATCGTCCTCGTCGAGGGTGCCGGACGCTACACCCTGGCCACCGGCAAGACCATCTTCGAGGGCTGGCGCAGCCTCGGCCGGTGGACGACGTGGTACTTCGGTCCCTACATCATCATCTGGGGCTTCGTCTACGGCGCGACCGCGATGAGCTCCGCGGCCCTGCCGTTGGCCGCACTCTTCCCGATGGTGCCGCTGACCGTGTGGGCCGTCATCATGGGCCTCGCCGGCTTCACCATGGTCTGGCTCGGCAAGTACACCGTGTTCGAGCGGATCACCGCCGTCCTCGTCGGGATCATGTTCGTCACCGTCGTCGGCCTCGCCGTCATCGCCGCCCCCAACATCCCGGAACTCCTCTCCGGTCTCATCCCGCTCATCCCCGAAGGCGGCATCATCTACACCCTCGCCCTCGCCGGCGGCGTCGGCGGCACGATCACACTCGCCGCCTACGGCTACTGGCTGCGGGAGAAGGGGTGGATCACCCCGAAGTGGATGCGGGTGATGCGCATCGACAACACGATGGCCTACGTCATGACCGGCATCTTCGTCATCGCGATGCTCATCGTCGGCGCCGAGGTGGTCCGGGCCGCCGGAGTCTCGCTCTCCGCCGGTGATGCCGGCCTCATCGACCTCACACAGGTGCTCAAGGACCGCTACGGCGATGTCGTCGGCGTGGGCTTCCTCATCGGATTCTGGGCAGCCTCGTTCTCCTCGATCATCGGCGTGTGGAACGGCGTCTCGCTCATGTTCGCCGATTTCTGGGGCCACATGCGCAAGAAGCCCGCAGGACACCCGGACACGATGACCGGGGGCAAGTACTTCAAGTTCTACCTGCTGTGGCTGACCTTCCCGCCGATGATCCTCTTCCTCCTCGGCAAGCCGATCGGCCTCATCCTCGCCTACGGTGTGCTCGGCGCCCTGTTCATGCCCTTCCTCGCCCTCACCCTCCTCGGTCTGCTCAACGGCAAGCGGATTCCCAAGCAGTGGGCGAACAAGGTCCACACGAACATCGCGCTGGGCATCACCGCCCTGCTCTTCCTCATCCTCGGCGTCCAGCAGCTCATCGAAGCACTCTCGCCGCTGTGGAGCTGAGACACAGCGGAGGATCTGAGGCACACTGAGACCATGGCCGACGACGACGCTCTCAAGGACCATCTGCGCGCCGCGCTCAAGCGGACGCAGCAGAACATCCTGTGGAAGCTCGAGGGGCTGAGCGACCGGGACCTGCGGCTGCCGCGGACTCCGACGGGGTTCAACCTCCTCGGCGCGGTCAAGCACATCGCTCAGACCGAGTACACATACCTCGGAGAGACCTTCTCCCGACCCTGGCCAAACCCTGACGAGCTCATCACCTCAGCGCAGATCACCGCCGACCCCCAAGCCGACTGGTACGCGACGGCCGATGAGTCCACGGAGGACATCCTCGGGTTCTACGCACGAGTGCGCACCTTCGGCGATGAGACGATCCGGGAGCTGCCCCTCGACGCGGTCGGAACGGTCCCGCACTGGCCGATGGTCACAGCGAGCGTGACCCTCGGCCAGATCGTCGTCCATCTCCTCATCGACATCACTCGACATCTCGGGCAGATCGACATCGTCCGTGAGGGCATCGACGGCAAGGCGGGATTGGGCGAGGCGAACCCGAACCTGCCTGAGGACCACGACTGGGCCGCCTACACCGCGAAGCTCACCAACCTCGCAGACGGCACGCGCTGACGGGCGGTGCGGTGCGATCACCGGCCGCGCTGAGGCATGCCCGTCGGGCGATAAGCTGGGAGGTGAGATGGCAGAAGAGAACTCGGCCGGAGCCGAGCAGCAGAGATCCTCCCGGACCGACGGACCTCAGGCCGGTGAGCGCGCGCACAGCGAGAAGGCCAACGCGCGTCGGGGCGAGGGCCGATCCCGTCGTGGCGGGTCGAAGCGACGCAGCGGCCGACGGGGCACCACGGGAGCCGAGCATCGTGAGCGGCGCGCCCGCCTGAAAGCGGCCCGTGCCGCCCATCCGGTCAAGGTCACCTATCCGCCGGAACTGCCCGTCAGTGCGGCCAAGGACGTCATCGCCGAGGCGATCCGGGACAACCAGGTCGTCATCGTCGCCGGTGAGACCGGGTCGGGCAAGACGACGCAGCTGCCGAAGATCTGCCTCGAGCTCGGCCTCGGCGTCGAGGGGATGATCGGGCACACTCAGCCGCGGCGGATCGCCGCCCGCACGGTCGCCGAACGCATCGCCGACGAACTCGGCGAGGACCTCGGCGGCACTGTCGGCTACCAGGTGCGCTTCACCGCGCAGGTCGCCGACGAGACCCGGATCAAGGTCATGACCGACGGGATCCTGCTTTCCGAGCTCTCCCGCGACAAGCTCCTGCGTGACTACGAGGTCATCATCATCGACGAGGCGCACGAACGCAGCCTCAACATCGACTTCCTCCTCGGCTATCTCAGTCAGGTGCGGAGGAAACGGCCCGACCTCAAGATCATCATCACCTCGGCGACGATCGACCCCGAATCCTTCGCCGCCCACTTTGACGACGCCCCGATCATCGAGGTCGAAGGCCGCACGTATCCCGTCGAGGTTCGCTACCGACCGCTGGTCGACGATCCCGGCGACGACGACGTCGACGGCCCCGGTGAGTCCGGGGACTATGAGACCGGGGTCGAGGACCAGATCGACGGCATCATCGCCGCCGTCGACGAACTCAGCGCGGAGGATCCGGGCGACATCCTCGTCTTCCTCTCCGGGGAGCGGGAGATCCGCGACACCGCCGACGCTCTCGACGCGCACCTGCGCAAGAGCCCGCGGATGCGCGACTGGGAGGTCATCCCGCTCTTCGCCAGACTTTCCGCCGGGGAGCAGCAGAAGGTGTTCAAGCCGCACACGCGCCCGCGCATCGTGCTCGCCACCAACGTCGCGGAGACCTCGCTGACGGTCCCGGGCATCAAGTACGTCATCGACGTCGGCACCGCCCGCATCTCCCGGTACTCCAACCGCACCCGCGTCCAGCGGCTGCCCATCGAACGCATCTCCCAGGCGAGTGCGAACCAGCGCAAGGGCCGCTCCGGGCGCACGAGCGAAGGCATCTGCATCCGCCTGTACTCGGAGGCCGACTTCGAGTCCCGACCCGAGTTCACCGACCCGGAGATCCTGCGCACGAACCTCGCCAGCGTCATCCTCCAGATGGCCGACCTCGGCTTCGCCTCCAGCGACGAGGAGATCCTCGGCTTCCCGTTCCTCACCCCACCGGACGCCAAGGCCGTCCGCGACGGGCGGACGCTGCTCGCCGAGCTCGGTGCCCTCGAGAGCGATCCGACCGGCACGATCCGGGTCACCCCGATCGGTCGGAAGCTCTCCGTCCTGCCCATCGATCCGCGGCTGGCGCGCATGGTCATCGCCGGCGCCGAGGCGGGGGTCGGGGGAGAGGTCCTCGTCATCGTCGCCGCCCTGTCCATCCAGGACCCCCGAGAGCGCCCCGCCGAGGTGCGTGCCGCCGCCGATGAGAAGCACGCCCGCTTCGTCCACCGCGGCAGCGACTTCCTCTCCTACCTCAACCTGTGGAACTACCTCGAGGACTCGCAGGCGGCGATGTCGTCGTCGAAGTTCCGCCGCCAGGCCAAGGCCGAGTTCCTCAACTTCGTGCGCATCCGCGAATGGCAGGACCTCGTCGGCCAGCTCCGCTCCCTCCTCGGCTCCGCAGGCATCCGCGTCGAACGCTCGAGCTGGCGGCAGACCGTCGACGAGCTAGGCGACCGCTCTCCCGGCGATGCCTCCCGCCGAGGTGGGGGCCGGGACGGTCAGGACAGGAACGGTCGGCGCGGGGGGACCGCCTCGGCGAGGCAGGAGACGACACCGCAGACGAACGGCCAGGGGAAGATCGGCTTCGCCGAGATCACCGCCGCGAAGAAGCAGACGACGAAGGCCCGCGGCGGCGTCGAGGCCGGTCGCGGCGCGGACGCCGCGGCGATGAAGCTCGACCCGACTGCCGTGGCGATCCACCGTGCCCTGCTCACGGGTCTGCTGTCGATGATCGGTTCGCGGTCGGAGCGTCACAAGGACTACCAGGGTGCGCGCGGCACCCGGTTCGCGATCTTCCCCGGATCGGGCCTGTTCAAGGTCAACCCGGACTTCGTCATGGCCGCCGAACTCGTCGAGACCTCGCGGCTGTGGGCGCGCACGGTCGCCGCGATCGACCCCGAGTGGGTCGTCGATGCCGCAGGCCCGCTGGTCACCCGGCAGCATTCGGAGCCGCACTGGTCGAGGACGGCCGGGGCGGCGATGGTGTACGAGAAGATCTCGCTCTTCGGCGTCACGCTCATCAGCGACCGCCGGGTCGGCTACGGGGCGATCGATGCCGCTGCGGCGCGGGACATGCTCATCCGCAACGGCCTCATCGACGGCGACTGGCGGGAGCGGTTCGGCTTCCTCGAACACAACGCCGAGGTCATCGAGGAAGCCGAGGAGCTCGCCTCCCGTACCCGCAACCGTCGGGTCCTCGACCAGGACGATGCCCTCTTCGACTTCTTCGATGCGCGGATTCCCGCCACGATCACCTCGGCGGCGGACCTCAGGTCGTGGTGGAAGGGGCAGAAGAAGCGCGACCCGCACCTGCTCGACCTCACCACCTCGGTGCTGCTCAGCGACGACAGCGAGTCGCTGACCGCCTCGGTGGCCGAGGACTACCCGATGGAATGGGAGCTGTCCGACGGGTCGAGCGCGAAGCTGCGGTATTCGTTCGACCCCGGCTCGACCGAGGACGGGGTGACCGTGGAGATCCCCGCCGAGGCGGTGGCCCTCGTCGACCCCGACGAGTTCAGCTGGCAGGTCCCGGGCCTGCGTGAGGAGCTCGTCGCCGCTTACATCCGTTCGCTGCCGAAGGGCAAGAGGCGCTACTTCGTGCCGGCCCCCGACGTCGCCCGGGACCTCCTGCCCTCTCTTACCCCATATCAGGGAAGCCTGCCCGAGGTCCTTGCCGCGCATCTGAGCGAGCGGGCCGGCGGGGGAGGCCTGCAGGATCTCGTGCCGATCACCGTGAGTGCGGCGGACTTCGACCGCGACCGCATCCCGCCCCACCTGCGCATCCGCTTCCGGCTTGTCGACGGGACGAGGACCGTCGGCCTCGGTGAGGACCTCAGCGCGTTGACGACGCGGGCGAAACCGCAGGTGAAGAAGGCGAGAGCGAAGGCGTCGGCGTTCGCTGAGAAGCGTGGGCTGACCTCGTGGAGTCTCGGGGAGCTGCCCGATCCCGACACCGCCGAGGCGGGACTCGTACCGGGGCTTGCCGACCGCGGGTCGAGCGTCGACCTCGTTGCCTTCGACACGGCCGGGCAGGCGCGGATCGCGAGCCGGGAGGCCGTCATCACCCTGCTCACCCTGCGCACGGCCGAGGCGCTGAAGTACCTGCGCGATGGGCTGACGACGGAGGAGAAGCTCGTTCTCGCCGGGCATCAGAAGCGTGCGGACGAACTGCTCTCCGCCCTCGTCCGTGCGAGCGTCCGAGGGATCGTCGAAGCGGAGACCGGGCCGGCGGAAGCCGCGTGGTTGGCCGATGAGGGAGAGTTCGCTCGCCTGCAGTCGGCGGTGAACGCGCAGCTGACCGAGGCGGCGACGAAGCTCCTGCCGTCTCTCGTCACGGCCCTGCGACGGGCCACCGAGCTCGAGAAGCTCGTCGGGAAGTCATCGTCGTTGGCGATCCTGTCCAATCTCGCCGATGTCCAGGCATGGTCGGCCTCGCGGATCAGTGCGGAGGCGATCGCGGCGATGACGCCGCAGATGGTGGCGGCGCTGCCGAAGTGGGTGGAGGCCGAGAAGGTGCGCATCGGAGCGATGGTCGATTCCCCGATGCGTGATCGCCAGCTCATGGACCGGGTGACGGGCAGCGCCGAGGCGGTGGCGAAGAAGATCGGCACCCGCTTCCCGGGACTGGGGCAGGCGGCGTGGGATCGCTGGCTCGTGTCGGTGCCGCGCTCGTGGCGTGACGTCCTCGTCCAACTCGAGGAGCTGCGGGTGAGCCTGTACGCGAACGCGTTGGGCACGACGCACCCGGTCTCCGAGAAGCGCATCGCGAAGGCCCTCGCCCAGCTGTAGGTCGCTTCGGGGCGCGAGTGCGGGCGGTTTCGGGCGTGTAGCACCTGGAACGCCGGATCATCCCCGTGCAGACGGAGGACGTCGCGCTGCGGGTGCGGCATGCGAAGCCGGACGTGCGATCAGAGGCGCGGGGCGGGAATTGTCGCTCAGGGCAGGACATAGAGGTGCGTGGAAGGCGTGCAGCTGGAGGTGCCTTCGACATTGCGACCCTGGGTGCCGTGCCGGCGGGGTCTGCGCGGAGCGGGCGCGCACTACGTCGGCGAACCGTTGATGAGCCAATCGATCAGTGCCCAGATCGGAATCGCTCCGGCGGCGAGGAAGGCGCCGGCCGCCCACCAGATGCGCCACCGCCACGTGCGACGCCGTGACCCGACGAAGAGGCAGACGAGGTAGGCGATGACGCAGAATGCGCCGGAGAGGCTGAGCAGGACGAGACCCGCGGCCTCCCACCCCGATGTCCCGAGGTCGAAGATGTACTTGGTGATCTGGGCAATCGACAGGGAGAAGAGGATCGCCATGCCGAGTAGCGGCACTCCGAGGACCCCTGCGATGATGAGCGGCAGGGCTTTGAGCCACCGCTCCTTCGGCTCCGACCGGCCGGCGTAGTCAACATATTCCTCAGTCATCGACACTCAGCATAGACACCCAGTTCGGCAACTCGCTGGAAGCAGACCGAGCATCCGGGCATTCGCAGTGAGCTTCCGCGACGCCGCCACCGCCTCGGCGGCACCGACGCAGGACCCCAGCGACTGTGACTGATCGGACAGGGATCCCGGCGACGATCGGCGGTAGGATACTTTGGTGACTTCTGGCCAACATTCTGATAAGGAGATCCGGACGCAGGCGGCGCGCCGTCGCACGTTCGCCGTCATCTCCCACCCCGACGCGGGCAAATCCACGACCACCGAGGCGCTCGCCCTCCACGCCCGCGCGATCGGTCAGGCCGGCGCCACTCACGGCAAGGCCGGACGCCGCGCCACCGTCTCCGACTGGATGCAGATGGAGCAGGACCGCGGGATCTCGATCTCCTCGGCCGCCCTCCAGTTCGAGTACCGCGACGCCGTGTTCAATCTCGTCGACACCCCCGGCCACGCCGACTTCTCCGAGGACACCTACCGGGTGCTCTCCGCCGTCGACTGCGCGGTCATGCTCATCGACGCCGCCAAGGGCCTCGAGTCGCAGACGATGAAGCTCTTCGAAGTCTGTGCGCACCGGGGCATCCCGATCATCACCGTCGTCAACAAATGGGACCGTCCCGGCCTCGACGCGCTCGCCCTCATGGACGAGGTGCAGGCGCGCACGGGTCTGCTGCCCACCCCGATCACGTGGCCGGTCGGACAGTCCGGCGACTTCCGCGGCGTCCTCGACCGGATCACGGGTGAGTACACGAAGTACACGCGCACCGACGGCGGAGCGACGATCGCCGGCGAGGAGACCTTCGCCGCCGACGCCGCCGCCGAGCTCGAAGGCGACGCCTGGGCGACCGCGGTCGACGAATCCGAACTCCTCGACATGGAGGAGCAGAACCACGACCAGGAGACGTTCCTGGCCGGGAAGTCGACCCCGGTGATGTTCGCCTCGGCGGTGCTCAACTTCGGCATCCACAAACTCCTCGACACCCTCGTCGACCTCGCCCCAGCCGCCGAGGCCCGCGAGGACAAGGACAGCGCACCGCGCGACGTCGCCGCCCCGTTCTCCGGCTTCGTCTTCAAGGTCCAGGCCGGCATGGACTCCAACCACCGCGACCGTCTCGCCTACATCCGCGTGTGCTCCGGAGTCTTCGAACGCGGCAGCGTCCTCACCCATGCCGGCACCGGCAAGCCGTTCGCGACGAAGTACGCCCAGCAGGTCTTCGGCCGTGACCGCGACGTCGTCGACGAGGCCTTCCCCGGAGACGTCGTCGGCCTCGTCAACGCGAGCGCCCTGCGCGTCGGCGACTCCCTCTACCTGGACAGGAAGGTCGAGTTCCCCGGGATCCCGACGTTCTCGCCCGAGCACTTCATGGTCATCCGCGCGAAGGACTCCTCGAAGTACAAGCAGTTCCGCCGCGGCATCGAACAGCTCGACCACGAAGGCGTCATCCAGGTGCTGCGCTCCGACCTGCGCGGCGACCAGGCGCCCGTGCTCGGGGCCGTGGGTCCCATGCAGTTCGAAGTCGCCGAGGATCGGATGACGAACGAATTCAACGCCCCGTGTACGCTCGAGCGGCTGAACTTCTCCCTCGCCCGGCGCACGACACCCGAATCCGTGCCGACGCTCGCCCGTGAGCGCAACGTCGAGGTGCTCAGCCGCTCCGACGGCGAACTCCTCGCCCTGTTCTCCGACCGGTGGCGACTGCAGGGCGTGGAGAAGAACCACCCCGACCTCGTGCTCGAACCGCTCGTCGTCAGCTGATCGAGGGCCGCGGACACCCGTTCCGCGGTTTTGACGAGGTCACTAAGATGGAAAATCGAGTCCGCGCGCACGCGGACATCGCCGGGGCGACCCGGCACCCGGGGAGACCCGAGAGGACTGAAGGAGAATTCGTGGGAACGAAGAAGATTCGAGTCGCCATTGCCGGCCTCGGCAACTGCGCGTCGTCCCTGATCCAGGGTGTGGAGTACTACCGGGATGCGGCCTCAGGAACGAAGGTTCCCGGACTCATGCACGTGGAATTCGGGGACTATCACGTCGGTGATATCGAATTCGTCGCCGCCTTCGACGTCGACGGCAAGAAGGTCGGCACCGACATCGCCGAGGCGATCACCGCCAGTGAGAACAACACCATCACCATCGCCGAGGTGCCCCCGACCGGTGTGAGCGTCCAGCGCGGCCCCACCCTCGACGGCCTCGGCCAGTACTACCGCGACACGATCGTCGAATCCGACACCGACCCCGTCGACGTCGCCCAGGCCCTGCGCGACGCCGAGGCGGACGTCCTCGTCTGCTACCTGCCCGTCGGTTCGCAGGAGGCCACCGAGTACTACGCGCAGGCCGCGATCGACGCGAAGGTCGCCTTCGTCAACGCCCTGCCCGTGTTCATCGCCGGGACGAAGGAATGGGACGAGAAGTTCCGTGCCGCCGGCGTGCCCATCGTCGGCGACGACATCAAGTCGCAGATCGGTGCGACCATCACCCACCGGGTGATGGCGAAGCTCTTCGAGGACCGCGGCGTCGTCCTCGACCGCACCTACCAGCTCAACGTCGGCGGCAACATGGACTTCAAGAACATGTTGGAGCGCCAGCGCCTCGAGTCGAAGAAGATCTCGAAGACCCAGGCGGTGACCTCGAACACCCAGGCCGAGCTCGCCGCCCGCGACGTCCACATCGGCCCGAGCGACTACGTCGAATGGCTCGACGACCGCAAGTGGGCCTTCGTCCGCCTCGAGGGTCGCAACTTCGGCGACGCCCCCGTCTCGCTCGAGTACAAGCTCGAGGTGTGGGATTCGCCGAACTCGGCCGGTGTCATCATCGACGCCGTCCGCGCCGCGAAGATCGGCCTCGACCGCGGCATCGGCGGTGCGCTCATCTCCGCCTCCTCGTACTTCATGAAGTCGCCTCCCGAGCAGCAGAGCGACGACTCCGCCCACGAGGCGGTCGAAGCGTTCATCCGCGGCGACTTCGAACGCTGAGGCCGACCGCACAGCGACTCCTCATCAGCACGGCTGAACGATGCCGGCCACACTTCGGGTGTGGCCGGCATCGTCGTCTCCGGGCACCGGGTCCGACCACGATGCAAGATCTCTTCGACGCAACTTCGGCTGTCAGTATGCTGGTATCTTTCTCAGTGACTGCGCTCACATGACCCGCCAGGTCAGGGGCATAGTCGCCGAGCACAATGCATCAGCACTCAGCACCGCCGCACCGACCGAGGAGCACCCATGTCGACCACGACCGCCGAGACCGGCACGACGTCGAATTCCCCCGACCGACTCAGCTGGCTGATGAGAGTCCTCGTCGTCATCGAGAAGGCCGGCAACAAGCTGCCCCACCCGTTCTGGCTCTTCCTCTCCCTCGCCGTCATCGTCATGGTCCTCTCCGCGATCTTCTCCGCGACGGGACTGAACGCCGTCAACCCCGCCACGGGGGAGACGGTGACGGTGACGAACCTCTTCACCACCGAATCGCTGCGCGCGATCGTCGGGGGAGCGGTGACGAACTTCGTCACCTTCCCGCCGTTGGGCCTGGTCATCATCGTCCTCCTCGGCGTCGCCGTCGCCGAGCAGTCGGGACTCATCCCGGCGATGCTGCGGGGGACGATCGCCGGGGCCTCGCCGAGGTGGATCACCTTCATCGTCGCCCTGGCCGGCACCGCCTCGTCGATCGCCTCCGACGCCTCGTACATGATCATGATCCCCCTCGGCGGACTCGCCTTCCGCGCCGTGGGACGCAACCCGATGCTCGGCTGCATCGTCGCCTACGCGGCGACCTCGGGCGGGTACTCCGCAGCTCCCATGGTCAACGCGATGGACACCGTCCTCGGTGGCCTGTCCACCTCGGCGGCGCAGATCATCGACCCCGACTACGTCGTCAGCCCGGTCGCGAACTTCTACTTCAACTTCGTCTCGATGTTCGTCGTCGCCGGCGCCATCACCCTGGTCACCGAGCTCCTGCTGTCCAAGCGCGCGGACCAGATGACCCTCGACCCCCTCGATGAGGACGACCCCGAGGCCTTCGACGTGAAGATGGCCCTCGACGCCAAGGAGAAGCGGGGAGTCCTCTTCGCCGTGCTCACCATCGTCGTGTGCGCGGGCATCCTCTTCGCCCTCGCCTTCCCCGCTGATTCGTTCCTCCGGGACGAGGCCGGCGGCTTCGGCCCCGAGTCCGGTCTCATGGCCGGGATCGCCGCGATCATCGGCTTCGGCTTCTTCATCGTCGGCATCGTCTACGGCTACGCCACCGGATCGATCACGAAGATCACCGAGATCCCCGAGATGATGGGCAAGGGCCTGCTGCCCTTCGTCCCCGTCATCGTCCTCTTCTTCGCCGCCAGCCAGTTCCTCGCGCTGTTCAAGATGTCCAGCCTCGGCGAGATCCTCGCGATCAGGGGTGCGGAGTTCTTCGGCAACCTCGACACCTCGACGTTCGTCATCCTCCTCGGCGGGTGGCTGCTCGTGGCCCTCGGGGCGCTCTTCCTCACCTCGGGTTCGGGGCTGTGGACGCTCATGGCCCCGGTCCTCGTGCCGATGTTCATGCTTCTGTCGATCTCCCCGGAGACGACGCAGGCCCTCTACCGGATCGGCGATTCGACGACGAACATCATCTCCCCGATGTCGCCGTACTTCGTCGTCGTCCTGGGCTTCATCCAGCGCTACAAGAAGGACGCCGGCATCGGCACCCTGCTCTCCTTCACCATCCCGCTCTCGTTCGCGATGTTCGTCTTCTGGGGGCTGCTCTTCTTCCTCTGGTGGTTCACCGGCATCCCGTGGGGTCCCGGTGCCGCCATGACCTACCAGATGAACTGATCGACCGCGGATCCACGGATCCGATCCCTCGCCGAGGCGGTCGAACCGTGACCTGCCCCCGCCCGACCGCCTCGGCGGGGAATTCCAGGCGAACCTCCCGCGTTACGATCGTGCAACGCTGTCGGCGCCGGACCTGCGATCTCAGTGTCCATCCAGGCGATCCGGATAGACTTGTGCGTGATGTTCGAATCGCGCGGACCAGGGTCTGCGCGAACTCTCTACTCAGATCGAAAGGATCTCGACCGTGAGTAACCCCATGATGGACCGCACCATCCGCGAAGGTGTCCAGGCGGGACGCAACCAGGCGCCCGTCATGTCCGATCAGCAGCTCAACGACCTGTTCAACCAGCCGGCCGCTGAGAACCGCAACACCGGTCGTCCCGTCGACGACCGCGCGATGACCTACGACGACGTCATGATGAAGACGGGCGTGCTCTTCGCGATCCTCCTCGCCGGCGCCGTCCTCGGCTGGTTCGTGCCCGTGCTCGCCTTCCCGGCGATGCTCATCGGTCTCGTCCTCGGCCTCGTCAACGCGTTCAAGCGCGAACCGAACAAGGCGCTCATCATCGGCTACGCCGCGTTCCAGGGAGTCTTCCTCGGCGGCATCTCCGGAATCTTCGAGGCCCGCTACTCCGGGATCGTCCTCCAGGCCGTGCTCGCGACCCTCTGCGTCTTCGGCGTCATGCTCGCCCTCTTCAAGTTCAAGGGCGTGCGCTACGGCTCGAAGATGATGAAGTTCATGATGATCGCCGTCGGCGGCTACGCCGTCTTCTCGCTCATCAACTTCGGCGTCGCGATGTTCACCGGCACCGGCGGCGCGCGTTCGGTCGAGATCACCCTCTTCGGCATGACCATGCCGCTGGGCGTCATCATCGGCATCGTCGCCACCGTGCTCGCCGCGATGACCCTCATCGCCGACTTCCAGATGATCGAAGAGGGCGTCAAGCAGCGCATCCCCGAGAAGTACTCGTGGCTGTGCGCGTTCTCGCTCATGACCACCCTCGTCTGGCTCTACCTCGAAATCCTGCGCCTCATCTCCTACTTCAGGAACTGACGCTGGGGCGCGGCACCGCGCCTATGATGGAGTCATGAACGACACGACGGCGGACCTCGAGACCGAGGTCCGCCGTCTGCGTGTGCGCATCATCGGCCTCACCCCCACCCAGCTCGCTCGGCCGGGGGAGGGGGCGACGGTGCCCCGCAGGCAGGCCATCGCCGAGGCGCTCGCTGAGATCTCCTCGATCGGCTCCGACGGTCGGGCCGTGCCCGACGTCGGCGACCAGTCCCTGGCCGATCAGGTCGTCGTCCTCATCGAGACCGGCATGAGGCGTGCGCACGCGCTCGAGCCTGAAGGCGGGGAGCGGATCCTCAGCCGGCTGCTCGAAGCGGCCGTCGACCTTCGCCGGCGTTTGGCCTGAGCCATGCGTGATCGCCGCCCGCTCCTCACCTCGACCGCCGGTGCGGTGGCCGCGCTCGTCTACTTCGGGGCATCGGAGTTCCTCGCCGGGGTCCTCGCACTCACCTCGGCGCCGCTGCTGGTCCTCGGGCAGACGGTCATCCCGCTCGTGCCCACCCCGCTGATCAAAGCGGCCATCGCCGTGTTCGGCACGAACGACAAACTCGCCCTCGTCATCACGATCGCCGTGGTCGGGGTGGTGATCGGCGGGCTCATCGGGTGGATCGGCATGCGACGGCGCAGCCTCTCCCTCGTCCTCCTCGCCGGATTCGGCGCGCTGCCGATCGTCCTCCAGTTCACCACCGGGGGATCGCCGGCAGGAATGGTTCCCGCCGTCGTCGGAATCGTGCTCGGCTGCGCGACCTACCTCGGGCTCCTCCGCCTCGCCGAGGTGGACGAAGCACCGGCGCCGACGGCAGCACCCGCCCCGACGGCCCGTGATGCGCAGGCGTCGCGGATCCTCACGGCAGGGGTCACGACCGACGGCCTGGCTGGCACGAGCGAGGCTCCGGACGGCAGAGCCGAGGAGACGAACGGACCCGACCGGCGGCTCTTCTTCGGCATCGCCGCCGGACTCGGAGCGATCGGAGTCGCGGCGATCGCTGCCGGGCAGTCGGCCGCGGTGCTCGCCCGGAACGCGGCGGGAGCGGTCGCACAGTTCGTCCTGCCCCGGCCGGCCACCTCGGCGCCGCCGATCCCGGACGGCGCGGATCTCGAGATCGACTCACTCGCCCCGATCATCACCGCGAACTCCGAGTTCTACCGGATCGACACCGCCCTCGTGCCCCCGGCTCTCGACGCCGGGTCGTGGTCGCTGCGGATCCACGGGATGGTCGACCGGGAGGTGACGGTGACGATGGAGGAGCTGCTCGCGCTGCCGCTCGAGGAGCACTATGTGACGCTGACGTGCGTGTCGAACGAGGTGGGCGGTGACCTCATCGGCAACGCCAAGTGGTTGGGCTATCCCATCAGGGAGCTGCTGGCACGGGCGGGCCCGACGGCCCGGGCGGACATGGTGCTCTCGGGTTCCGACGACGGGTTCACCGCCTCGACTCCGCTCGAGGTCCTCACCGATGATCGGGCCGCCCTCCTCGCGGTCGGGATGAATGGGAAGCCGCTGCCGAGGGACCACGGGTTCCCTGCCCGTCTCGTCGTGCCCGGGCTCTACGGATTCGTCTCGGCGACGAAATGGGTGACGAGCCTCGAGGTCACCCGGTTCGCGGACAAGCAGGCGTATTGGACGACGCGGGGGTGGTCGACGCACGGACCTGTCCTCGTCGCCTCCCGCGTCGATGTGCCGCGCTCCGGTGTGCGGGTGCGCGCCGACGGCGGGAGAGTCGTCGCCGCGGGCATGGCCTGGGCGCAGCACACCGGGATCGAGCAGGTGCAGGTGCGCCTCGACGAAGGCGACTGGCAGACGGCGCAGCTGAGCGAGGAGCTCAACGTCGATACGTGGCGGCAGTGGCGCATCGACCTCACCGGGGTGAGCCCCGGTTCGCACACGGTGACCGTGCGGGCGATCGACAAGGACGGCAACGTCCAGATCTCCGACCGCCGCCCCGCGATCCCCGGCAGCGCCACGGGCCTCCACGCGCGCGACTTCACGGTCGAATGAGCCGGCACCGGCACGGTGAACCGACACAAGCACGGTTAACCGACACAAGCACGGTTAACCGACACGAGCACGGTGAATTGGCCGTGCTTGTGTCGGTTGACCGTGCCGGCGTCTTGCGGGTCGGCGCTCAGCGCGCCTGCTGCTCCTGGGCGAACGCGTGCGCGTAGTCGACGAACCAGTCGACGATGGCAGGGTCGGTCGCCGTGGTCCGGTTGACCGCTGCCGGGTCACCGCCCTGGAAGACCCGTTTGATCGGGACCTCCATGATCTTGCCGGTGCGAGTGCGCGGAATCCCGGGAGCCTGGATGATCGCGTCGGGAACGTAGCGCGGGGAGACCCGGGTGCGGATCGCCTCGGTGATTGCCGTTCTCAGCACTTCGTCGACCTCCTGGCCGGGGGTGGGAACGACGAACAGCGGCATGTGGTACCCGCCGCCGTCGAGTTCGGCGCCGATGACCATCGACTCGGCGACTCCCGGGACGGCGTCGACGACCTCGGTGATGTCGGCCGATCCCATGCGGATGCCGCCGCGGTTGATCGTCGCGTCCGACCGCCCGTGGATGACGTACCCGCCGCCGGGAATCGTCGTCGCCCAATCGCCCTGCCGCCACAGCCCATCGAAGTCGTCGAAGTACGCGGCCCGGTACTTCGCGCCGTCGGGGTCGTTCCAGAACATCACCGGCATCGACGGCATGGGGGCGGCGATGACGAGCTCACCGACCTCCCCGATCACGGTCTTCCCGTGCTCGTCGACGGTGCGCGCATCGACGCCGAGGTAGGGTGCCTGAAGCTCGCCGAGCCACACCGCGTCGAACGGGTTCGACCCGAGGATCCCCGAGGCGACGTCGGTGCCCCCGGAGTCCGAGCCGACGAGCATATCGGACTTGATGGACTCGTACGCCCACCTCCAGGTCTCCGACGGCAGGGGAGACCCGGTGGAGAGGATCGTGCGCAGCGGCGTGAAGTCGAGATCGTCCTTGGGCACCGTGCCGGCGCGGGCACCGATGGAGAGGATCGCCGCTCCCGCACAGAACAGGGTGGCCCGCTCCTCACTGCAGATCGCGAGGTGCCGGTCCGGGCGCTGCCAGGTCGGGGCACCGTCGTAGGTGATGATCGTCGCCCCGCGCATCATCGCATCGACCATGAGGTTCCACACCATCCACGTCGTCGACACCGCGAAGTGCACTCGGTCGCCGGGGCGGACGTCGTAGTGGAGGGCGTTGGCTTTGAGAGATTCGAGGACGACGCCGCCGTGGGAGTGGACGATGCCCTTCGGTTTGCCGGTCGTGCCGGATGAGTAGAGCACCCACAGCGGGTGGGAGAAGTCGACGGGCTCGAACGCCGGGTCGGACGGGGTTGCGACGATCTCGCTGTAGACCGAGCTCGGGACGCGCAGGTCATCGCGCACCGCGGTGTCGGGGGCGCTGCCGGCGGAGTCGACGAGGATGTGGTGGCGCACCGTCGGCAGGGCGTCGAGGATCGCGGGCAGCTGCGGCAGCTGGTCGCGGTGCTCACCGTTGAACTCGTGGGTGTCGACGGTGAACAGGAGGCTCGGTTCGATCTGCGCGAAGCGGTCGGCGATGCCGTCGACCCCGAAGTCGGTGTTGACGACCGACCAGATCGCGCCGAGGCTGGCAGTCGCGAGCATGGCCACCGGCGTCTGGATGAGGCTCGGCAGGACGGCGGCGACCGTGTCGCCGGGTCGGACACCGATCTCGCGCAGATGTCGGCTGAGCGAGGCGACCTGGGCGCGCAGTTCGGACCAGGTGAGGCTCTCTCGTTCGCCGGTCTCATGGAGTCCGATCACCGCCTCGGCGTCGGGGGTCGAATCGGCGTGGCGGAGGAGGTTCTCCGCGTAGTTGAGTCGTGCGCCCGGGAACCAGCGGGTGTTCGAGATCGACGTGCCCTCGCGCACCGGACCGTCGCCGCGGTCGCCGATGACAGCGAAGTAGGTCCAGATCGTGTCCCAGAAGTCGTCGATGTTCTCGATACTCCACCGGTGGAGTTCGTCGAAGCTGTCGGTTACGACGCCGTGGGTGTCCCTGAGCCAGGACATGTACGCCCGGATCTGTGATCCGTCGATCCGCTCGGCGCTGGGCTCCCAGAGCTTGATCCGGTCCATGCATCGCTCCCGTCAGTCGGTATCGGAGATGCTCGGCCAAGGCGCTTCGTCCAGGGGGTGGTCGGTGCGCAGCGTCGAGCTGGTCCCATCTTGTCACGGCCGGGGGAGCTGAACTGTGGTGAGTGGCCACCCACGCAGGCGCACGGCTGCGGCGCATCCCCACTTCGCACGGTACTGTACGGCAAATACGGAGGATACGGTAATATACGGATCGAGCAGTGAAGCTCGACGACGGCGCTATCTGTCCGACGACTGCCTGACAGGTGAGGAGAACGCATGACGATCATCATCCCGCCCGCCTCGGCGAGCAATCGCGAATCACCGTACCGGCCCGGATTCGGCACCACCCCGCCGGTGGCCGTCGGCCGCCAGGCCGAGGTCAACGCGTTCGCCCGTGCCCTCGACCAACGAGGCGGCACCGGTCGCACCGTGTTCGTCACCGGACAGCGCGGCGTGGGGAAGACCGTCCTGCTCAACATCTTCGACGACGTCGCCGAATCCCGGCAGTGGATCACCGTGCGCGAGCAGGCCTCCCCGGGATTCGTCGAACGCCTCACCGGCGCGCGGCTGCCCGAAGCACTCGAAGCCCACGACGCCCATGAGACGACCCGGTCGAAGCTCGTCGGTCTGACCCTTCCCGCCGGATTGGGCGGACTGACCACGCGCACCGAGACGACGAGCGCCCTCCAGCCTGACTTCCGGCACCACCTCATGGCTGTGCTCGAACTCCTCGACGCCCATGACACCGGGCTCGTCATCGCCCTCGACGAAGTCCACCGCTCGAACCTCGACGAGTTCCGCGCCGTCACCGACGCCGTCGCGTATGCGATGTCCCAGGAGGCGCCCTTGGCGTTCGTCGCGGCGGGACTGCCCGCGAGCATCGACACCATCGTCAACGACGAGGTCTCGACGTTCCTGCGCCGGGCGAACCGGATCAACCTCGGCAGCTTCAACCCGGAGGAGACGGCGCTCGCCCTCAGGCTCCCGGCCGAAGAAGCAGGCAAAGGATTCGACGATGCGGCGCTCGACCTCGGTGCGAAGGTCTCACTCGGCTACCCGTACATGGTGCAGATCATCGGCGACCTCGCCTGGCGCGAGGCCGCCGATGCCGAGACCATCACGGTCGACCATGTCGCGGCGGTCGTCGACGAAGCCAAGCAGATCCTCATCCAGCAGATCTACGGACCCACCCTGGCCGCACTGACCCCCGGCGCCCGGCGCTACCTCACCGCCATGGCCGCGGATCCCGAGGTCTCGCACACCGGTGAGATCGCGGAGCGGCTCGGCGCGAAGAAGCAGACGGCCAACGACTACCGGCGCATGCTGCTCGCCCATGGCGTCATCGAAGCGCCCGCGCACGGCCTCGTGCGGATCGTCATCCCGCACCTGCGCGACTACCTGCTCACGGAGTCGAACGAGGCCTGATCGGACGCAGGTCGCGCCCTTCCCGGAGGTTCAGCCCCAGTTCTTCGCATCCGTGATGCAGAACGGGTGGCCGGCGGGATCGAGGAGGACCGTCCACGTCTCGCCCGGCTGCGGTTCGGCCCGGGTCGCACCGAGGTCGACGCACTTCTCGACCGCCTGCTCGATGTCCTCGGCGGCGAGATCGAGATGGAACTGCTTGTGGCCGTCATCGGGCCATTCCGGGCGCTTGTAGTCGGGAATCGTCCCGATGCCCAACGCGTGGCTGAGTCCTTTGAGCATCGCGTAGTTCTCATCCGAGTACACGATCGGCCAGCCGAGGACGGCGGACCAGAACTCACCGAGCGGACCGGCATCCGGGGCATCGAGAGTGACCATCGCGAGGCTGGCGACGGGGGTCGGCGAGGAAACAGTGGATTCGGAGTCTGTCTGCGTGTCAGTCATGTCTGTCATTCTTGTCCTATGGGCGAGGCCGTCACTAGGAAAAAACCGCCACGAGCGGAACCGCTCGCCGATCATGGGGTCGCGCCTCCCGATCACATGATCGGCAGGGTGCTGCGTCCCGGTGACCTGCTCGACCATGCGCGGTATGCGATGGCCGTCCCCGCCGAGGCGCTGCGACCCTGGATCGAACGCTACTGGTCCGTGACCTGGGAGCTCGGCCCCGACGAACGGTATCTCGCGACGACCGTGTCCGAACCGGCGGTCAACCTCACTTCGGAGTGGGGCGATCTCGACCGTGCGGGGACCACCGGGCCCGGACTGTGGGTGACCGGCCCGGTCACCCGCACGCGATTCGACGTCGGGCTCGTCGGAACCGGCGGTGTCGTGGGAGTGAAGTTCCACCTCGGCGGGACCTGCGCCTTCACCTCCGGACGGCCGGCGGGCGTGCGGGATACGACGGTGCCGGCCTCGCGGTGGTTCCCCGGCATCGACGGGCAGCTCAGTGTGCCTGCGGATGTGGCCTCGGCCGCCGAGGTGTTCGACCGGTGGCTGCTGGCGCAGGCTCCCGAACTCACCGAGGGCTACGAGCGGGTCCGACGCGCCCTGAGCATCATGGCCGATTCCTCGACGACGAGTCTGCGCGAGCTGTCCGGGAGGATGGCGCTGAGCGAACGCAGCCTGCAGCGGCTCTTCCTCGACCACTGCGGGGTCGGCGTCAAGCGGATCCTTGTGCGCGCACGCGTCAGCGATGCCGTGGCCGCGCTCGACCGCGGCTGGGAGGGCTCACTCGGTGAGCTGGCAACCGAACTGGGGTGGTTCGACCAGTCGCACTTCACCGCCGACTTCCTCCGTGTGACCGGCTGCCGCCCGACCGAATACATCGCCGATGCGGACCGACGGCGCGCCGGTGCGTAGGGTGCGCAGGCCTCGCCCGACGAGCGGCGCTGAGCTCGTCGAAGCCCGATCGGCCACCCGTCGGGATCTCCGTCATGCAGGCGGCGCACCGAGTCCGGTCGCCGCAGCGCGCATCGCTGACTCGGCCGCAGTGACGTCGAGCAGCGAGTTCCCTGCGACGATGTGCAGGCCGTACGCGTCCTCCAACGCGACGAGGTTGAGGGCGAACTGCTCAATGTCGATGACCGGAGAGAAGTCACCGGAGTCGATGCCTGCCCGCAGCACCCTCCGGTAGATCTCGAGCTGCCGCGTGAACATGTGCTCGACCATCTCATCATGAGCGCTCGACGTCCCAGCGAGGACGTCGAACTCATAGAGGAGTCGCATGAGCGCGTCGTCGGGTCCCGACGGCAGCCCTTCGCGGATGGCCGCGGCGAGCTGGCTGCGAGGATCGGGGAGTTCGGCGATGACAGCGTCCCGGGCATCGCAGAAGCGCTCGACGCCGGCTCGATGCGTCTCGAGCAGCAGGGCGTCAAGGTCGTCGTAGTAGTAGAGGATCGCTCCTCGCGTCAGGCCGGCCCGGCGGGCGACATCTGCCAGCGAGACCGACCGCAGACCGGTCTCTCCGACCGTCTGCAGGGTCGCAGTGATGAGGTCGTCGCGGCGCTGTGCCTGATTCTTCGTCCGTGCCATGGAATGAGACTATCGCGGACTCTGCTTGACATCGTCCGGCACCGGTGTGACGCTTGAAATCATTCTTTGACACATGCGTCAAAGAATAGATTCATCAATGCAACGACGCATCGAAATGGAGTTCGACATGCTGGACCTTCTGCTCACCGACGCTCGAGTCCGCACCTTCGACTGGGCGCAGCCATGGGCCGAAGCAGTCGGCATCCTCGGTGACAGGATCGCGTACGTCGGTCGTGCCGATGAGGCGCCGGCCGCTCGGGAGACCCGGCGTCTGGACGGACGGCTCGTCACTCCGGGCATCATCGACAGTCACAACCATCTGCTGCTCGGGTTCGATCCTGACGCCGTGAGCCTCGAAGGGGCCGACACGCTCGTCGAAGTCCGTCGCCGGATCGGTGCCCTGGCCGCCGAACGTCCCGATCTGACCTGGGTGTGTGCAGAGAACGCTGTGTACTCCATTGTCGAGAACAGGCGACCGAACGCCGACGATCTCGCGGGGCTGACGGACCGCCCGATCTTCGTCACGACCTACGACCAGCATTCGGTGTGGCTCAACGACGCCGCACTGACCGTCCTCGGAATCAGCGGCGGAGCCGACATCGCCTGGGGCAATCCCGAGATCGGTGCCGACGGTCGCCCGACCGGATGGATCACCGACTTCTACACCTCGGCGATGACAAGCGCGGGACTCGAGGCTCTCCAGCGTGACATCCCGATGTACTCTCCCGACCGGCGGTACCGCAAGCTGCTCGGCAGCCTGGACATGGCCACTCGATCAGGCATCACCACAGTGGTCGAGCCGCAGGTGCCGATCGCCGAGATCGGACTGTTCGAGAGGGCGCTGCGCGAGGGAAAGCTGAGTTCGCGAGTCATCGCCGCGCTGTTCCATCCGGTCGACTCGGCACCCGAGTTCCGTCGGGACCTGCGGACTGCCGTCGACGATGCACCGCAGAGCAGCCGTCTGCGCTTCGGGCCCGTCAAGCTCTACGCCGACGACGTCATCGAACCGCACACCGCATGGATGCTCGACGACTACGCGAATCGACCGGGACATCGTGGGCACCCATCGGCTCCGCTCGGTGAACTGAGCAGGATCGTCACCGAACTCGATCGGCTCGGATTCCAGACGCATACCCACGCCACCGGCGACGGCGGCATCAGGCTCGCCCTCGACGCCATCGCGGCAGCTCAGGCGCAGAACGGCACGCGCGACCGTCGCCACGGCATCGTCCACGCCGAATGCCTCGATCCCGCCGACCTGGGACGGTTCTCGTCACTGGGAGTGACTGCTGCCATGCAGCCTCGCCATGCGTCTCCGGATCTCATCGAGGGGACGTGGATGGACAACGTGGGTGAAGCGCGCTGGGACCGGGCGTGGCGTGTGCGCTCGCTGATGGAATCCGGGGCCCATGTCGCGCTGTCGAGTGACTGGCAGGTCGGAGAGATGGATCCGCTGGTCGGCATCTATTCGGCGCTCACCCGGGCAGGCCTGGACGGCACCACCTCGTGGACTCCCGAGGAGATCATCACCCTCGACCAAGCGCTCGACGGCTATACGAGGCAGGGTGCCTGGGCCTGGCACGAGGACGGGAACCTCGGCGTCATCGCAGCGGGGGCGCGGGCTGACCTGGTCGCGTGGTCATCCGACCTCTACGGCCTCGATCCGGCCGGGATTCTCGAACAGCGAGCTGACCTGACCATCGTCGAGGGCGTCGTCGTCCACGACGCGAGAACCGAGCTTGTCGCAGACGCCCGCATCGACGTCGCGTCGAAGACCCTCGACCGCACTATGACCTGCTCCGGGCACTCCCACGACTGACCCGACGCCGATCCACCCCCAGGGAAGGAATGACCATGCGAACCGATTCAACGAAGAACAGTTCGACTGCCTCCGACAGCACGACCCCATTGACCACCCCCGACGCCGTCGGCACCGACGGTTCGCGGACGCTTCGACGCAGACTGCGGCTGCGTCACATCGTCTTCCTCGGCCTCGCCTACATGGCACCGCTCGCCGTCTTCGACACCTTCGGAATAGTCGCTGAAGCGACTGACGGGCGAGTGCCGCTCGCCTACATCCTCATCTTCATCGCGGTCGTCGTGACCGCGCTGAGCTACGCGAGAATGTCGAAGTACTACCCGCGGGCGGGCTCCGCCTACACCTACGCTCGAGAGACCATCAACCCACACGTCGGGTTCATGGTGGGTTGGGCGGCGACTCTGGACTACCTGCTGCTCCCGATGCTCAACGCTCTTCTCGCAGCGATCTACATGGGTGCAGTGCTTCCGGACGTTCCGTCCTGGGTGTGGGTGATCTCGACCATCGTGATCTGCACCGTGCTCAACCTCGTCGGGGTCAAGCTCGCCGCTCAGGTCAACGTCATCCTCGTCGTCGTCCAGCTCGTCGTAGCGGCGGCGTTCATCTTCTTCGCCGTGCGCAACATCCTCATGGGAGCAGGCGGGGCCGAACTGACCCTTCTGCCGTTCGACCCGAGCGGCGTCCCCGCCGGCGCTCTGTTGGGAGGCGCCTCGCTGCTCGCCCTGTCCTTCCTCGGCTTCGACGCCGTCACGACCATGTCCGAGGAAGCGGTGAGGCCGACAGTCGACATCCCGCGAGCGATCATCATCATCGTCATCTCCGCAGGCGTCTTCTTCATCGCCGTCACCTACACGATGCAGGTGCTGTTCCCCGACGTCGCCACCGTCGGCAACATCGTCGGAGCCTCGCCCGAGATCGCCAAGTACATCGGCGGTGCGGCCTTCCAGGCGCTCTTCGTCGGCGGATACATGTTCGCGGTGCTCGGGTGCGGGCTGACTCAGCAGATGAGCGCAGCCAGACTGCTCTACGCCATGGGTCGGGACGGCATGCTGCCCAGCCGCGTGTTCGGTCGGATCAATCGCCGTACGGGAGTGCCGATGATCAACATCCTCATCATCGCAGTCCTCGCTTCCTCGGCGATGTTCCTCGACCTCGAATCGGCGGCATCCCTGATCAACTTCGGTGCCTATGTCGCTTTCGGCGCCGTCAATCTCTCGCTCATCCTCGCCGCGTACCGACACCTGCGACCAGCTGGACGGATCGGAGTCTGGGCAGGCTACTTCCTCCCGGCAGTCGGTCTCGCGATCAACTTCGCACTGTGGCTGAGCCTCGATGCGAATGCCAAGATCGTCGGCACCATCTGGGCGGTTGCAGGCTTCATCTTCCTCTTGGTGCGCACGCGGGCCTTCCGCGCGCAGGCACCGGCGATGGCCGAACCCGAACTCGACTGACCGCAACGCCCCGACACTGGCCCGCCACGGCGACGTGCGGGGCGGTCTCACCTGATCTCGGCTGACGATCCCAACCCCAGCGCCCGGTCGGTGCGGTCCTCGCTGGCGGCCACCGCCTCGGCGTCCCAGGACCGGCGCTCGAGATCGGGAACCGCGCGCATCACCCTCTCCTTCCACCCGCGATGCCAGGCTGCCGGGAATGCGCGGGTCAGCAGATCGATCATGATCGGCACCGCCGTCGACGCACCGGGGGAGGCGCCGAGCAGACCTGCGATCGAACCGTCGGCGGAGACGACGAGCTCGGTGCCCTGCTGGAGCACACCGACCCGTCTCGGATCGGGCGTGACGAGTTGGGCTCGCTGACCGGCGGGAACGAGCTCCCACTCGTTGCGGCGCGCTGCGGGAAGGTAGCGGCGCAGCTGCTCGAACTTCTTCGCCGGACTCGCCGCGAGCTGACTGATGAGGTATCGGACGAGGCTGAGATTCTGCAGGCCCGCCGCGGCGATGACGGGGAGATTGGCCGGTCGCAGCGTGCGGAAGAAGTCGGTGAGCCGACCGCGCTTGAGCAGCTTCGTGCTGAACGTCGCGAACGGTCCGAAGAGCAGATGCTCCTCACCGTCGACGACCCGCCTGTCGAGATGCGGCACCGACATCGGGGGAGCGCCGACCTCGGCCTGACCGTAGACCTTCGCGTCATGACGCCGGACCACCGACGGGACCGAACACCGATAGAACGCGGCGCCGACGGGCAGGACCGCATAGCCCCTGACCTCGGGGATTCCGGCCTTCTGGAGCAGGTAGAGGGCGAACCCGCCGGCACCGACGAACACCGTCGACGCCCGGATCGCAAACCGCTCACCGGCAGCCCTGCCGGACACCACCCAGTCGTCACCGCGGCGCTCGAGACCGGTGACTTCGTGCCCGGTGAGCACTGCGCTGCCGGTCTCGGCCGACCGCGCCGTGACGACGGAGAGGAGGGAGTGGGTGAGCGCACCGAAGTCGATGTCCGTGCCGCGCTCCACCCGGGTCGCTGCGATCGGGCCGTCGGCCGCTCTGCCCTCCATCGTCAGCGGCGCCCACGCGGCGATCCGCTCCGGATCCTCGGTGAGCTCCATGTCGGCGAAGAGCGGATCGGCCCGCAGCGTGCCCACCCGCCGACGCAGATAGTCGACATCGTTCTCGCCGAAGACGAGATTCATGTGCGCCGTGCGATGGATGAACGCTGCCGGATCGATGAGTCCCGCCTCGGCGAGATGCGACCACCACTGGCGGCTGAGCTGGAACTGCCGGGCGATCGCGGCCGGCTTCGACCCGTCTGCCGGATCGGGCATGTAGTTGAGTTCGCAGAACCCGGAATGGCCGGTGCCGGCGTTGTTCCACGGGTCGCTGCTCTCGGAGGCGAGCTCACCGGACTTCTCGAGCACGACGATGCGCCACGAGGGTTCGAGGACGGCAAGCATCGACCCCAGGGTCGCCGACATGATGCCGGCGCCGATGAGCACGATATCGGCCTCGGCGATGGTTGCGGAGCGCGGTGAGCGGGACATGACGGTCTTCCCTTCGGATGCGGCGGGCACTGAGCGGGTCGCTGTGCCTGTATCTCCACGATGCGCCTCGCGGATTCATCCGTCTAATGAGTGAAATGATGAGTATGATCCGAAGATGGATGAAATGCTTGACGCCCTCGCCCCGCAGCTGCGGGCGCTCGTCGAACTCGTCGATCAGGACGGGCACATGACCGATGCCGCCGCGGTCCTCGGCATCCCCCAGTCGACGATGAGTCGGCGCATCCACGGACTCGAGGACCGCCTCGGTGTGCCGATGATCGTCCCTCAGGGCCGCGCGATCGGCCTGACCCGGCAGGCGCGCGACCTCGTCGCCCAGGTCCGTGCCCCGCTGCGTGAGATCGGCGGGGCCGTGACGGACCTTGCCGAGGCGGCCGACCCCGACCGCGGCACGATCCGCTTCGGCTTTCCGCTCACCATGGGTGCCGGGGTCATCCCCGACCTGCTCGCGGCCTTCAGCGACGCCCATCCCGGCATCCGCCTCGACCTCAAGCAGGCCCACGGCGCCGTCCTCAGCGATGATCTGCGGCAGGGGATCCTCGACGCGGCGATCATCATCCCGCCGCCGGCCGACATCGCCCACGAGGTGCTTGCGCAGCAACGGATCGTCCTCGCCGTCTCTTCCGGCCACCGGCTCGCTGGGCGTCGGTCGGTCGCTCTGTCGACGCTGGTGGGGGAGCGGTTCATCGCCAACCCCGAGACCTACAACCTCCGGGCGCTCACCGATGAGTGGTGCCGGGACGCAGGCTTCGTTCCCGAGGTGAAGACCGAGGTCACGGAGTTCTCGACGATCCGCGAATTCGTCAGTCGCGGCATGGGTGTGGCCCTGCTGCCCCGCAGCGTCCGTCCCGTCGATGGCCTCGCCGAGGTGGAGCTGCGCGGGGGTGAGTACACCCGGGCCGTCGCCCTCGTCACCGGCGCTCGGAGACCCAGCCGCGTCGTCGAACGATTGCGCGACTTCATCCGCGAGCGTGCACGCGACTGGGCGACCGCCCGGACCGACGTCTAACGGCTCCACTCTTTCGACCCGCTCACCGTGCGGAATGAGCGGACGAGGGCGAGCGTCGCCGGCGACTGAACGCGTTCGGCGAGTTTCGCGAGCAGGATCCGCCGCGGAGCCGGGTTGCCGCGGATCGCGACGACCTTGACCTCGGGCCCGTGCGAGCGCACCGCAAGGCGCGGGGCGATCGCGACGCCGAGGCCTGCGGAGACCATGCCGAGCAGCTCCTGATAGTCATTGGCTTCGAAGACGACATGCGGGTCGAACCCTGCCTCCCGGCAGATCCGCTCGAGCACCGAGGCCACCGGGTGCGATGACCGGGTGATCCACCGGTCGCCGGCGACCTCCTCGAGATCGACGATGCGGCGCCGGGCGAGCGGGTGCGCGGCCGGCAGAAGGAGCATCGTCGGTTCCTTGAGCAGCGTCGTCTGGACGGGGATCTCCGCGCCGATCGGCGCCCACGGGTAGTCCCACAGGGTCGCGAGGTCGACCTCCCCCCCCCCCCCCCCCCCCCCCCCCCCCCCCCCCCCCCCCCCCCCCCCCCCCCCGCCGTTCGAGCGCCTCCTCGATGCGATCGAGGCGGTAGCTGCGAACCGTGACCTCGACCTCGGGATGGAGGTCGTGGAAGTGGAGGAGGACCTTCGGCATCACCGAGGCGGCGAACGTCGGGAACGTCGCAATCCGCACCTCGCCGCGCTCGAGCGTGGCGAGCGCCGCCATATCGTTGCGCGCGGCGGCGAGAGCGTTGTCGATCCGCAGCGCATACGCCGAGAGCCTCACTCCGGCATCGGTCAGGCGCATCCCCTTCGGGTGGCGGACGACGAGCGGGAGGCCGACTTCGCGTTCGAGCTTGCTCATCTGCTGCGAGACCGCCGAGGTCGAGAGCGCGAGTTCGTCGGCGGCTGCGGAGAGGCTGCCTGTCCGACTGACGAGAAGGAGCAGGAGGAGCCGGTCGACGTTGTACGGCGCTGAACTCATGGTTTAAGCATAGCTTAGAGCAGAGTAATCAAGTATTGATTGAACTTAAGTGAAACCGGTGTCACCGTGAATCGAGACGTCGCACCACGGCGACGACGGGATCGAGGAGACACAGGTGAACGGTCAGCTCCACGGACAGTGGTACCGAGGCGGCACATCGAAGTGCTGGCTCTTCATGGGAGACGAGATGCCGACGGATCGGGCGCAGATCGCCCACGCGCTCACCGCGGCATTCGGATCCGGCGACGACCGGCAGCTCAACGGGATCGGCGGAGCATCGTCGACGACGTCGAAGGCGGCGATCATCTCACCCTCTGCGATCCCCGGCATCGACATCAGCTACCTCTTCGCGCAGGTGGGGATCGGACGCTCCGCGGTCGAGTTCACGTCGAACTGCGGCAACTGCGCCTCAGCGGTCGCGCTGTTCGCGATCCAGAACGGCCTCGTCCGTCCGACCGGCGACCTCACGACGGTGAGGATGATCAACGAGAACACCCGCTCCGTCCTCGCCGCCGAGGTGGCGACCCCCGGCCGCACGGTTCCCCACGACGGTCATGAGACGATCCCCGGCAGCACGATGCCGGGCATCCCGGTCGATGTCTGCTTCGAAGGCGTCGACGGCACCTCGACGGGGGAGCTGCTGCCGACCGGGAAGCCGGTGGAGACGCTCCCCGTCGGCTCCCGCTCGGTCAGGGTCACCGGCATCGACGCCGGTGCCCCCGCATGCTTCGTCGCGGCCGCCGACCTCGGGATGACCGCAACCGAGACGCAGGCCGAGATGCGTCTGCGCCTGCCCGAGCTCATCGGCATCCGCGAGCTCGCCTCCGCTGCGATGGGCCTGACCCTGCCCGGCGAGGAGGTCAGCCCCGCAGTGCCCAAGGTCGGCATCCTCGGTCAGCCCTGCGAGTACACGACGACGACCGGTGAACGGATCGACGCCTCCGACTACGACATCGCCGTGCGCATGGTCTCGATGTTCGACCCGCACCCGGCCATCGGGATCACCTCGGCGATCGCCGCCGCCCGCGCCGCCTTCGTCGAGGGCAGCCTCGTGCGGGACCTCATCGACCCGGACAGACTCGACCTGGTCGACGGGCAGGGACTCATCCGCCTCGGCACCCCGGTCGGCGTCGTCGCCTGCCGGGTGCAGGTCGACTCTGAAGGCGATGTCATCCGCCTCGGCATCAGGCGTGTGGCCCGACGGATCGCGAACGCCGCGATCGACCTGCCCGAGATCGACCTCGCCGTGGCCCACCCGGATTCGACTCTGCCGCTCGTCGGCTGAACTGCCCGGTCAACGGACCGACCGGAGCAGACCACCGCACCACCGCAAGAATCACACTGACAATGAAGTTGGAGGAACTCCCATGACCCTCGTACAGATACTCATCCTGGTCGTTCTGGTGGTGATGTTCGTCATCGCCACGAAATGGCCGATCAACATCGGGATCATGGGGTTCGTCGGAGCGTTCCTCTTCGGCACCTTCGCCTTCGGTATGAGCGACAAGGAGATCCTTGCGGAGTTCCCGGCGAGCATCGTGCTCACGATCATCGGCGTGACGTTCTTCTTCAGCATGGCCCAGCGCAACGGCACCATCAAGCTGCTCGTCGACTCAGCCATTCGGGCCGTGCGCGGCCGCTTGGGCATCGTGCCGTGGATCTTCTTCGTCATCGCCTCGATACTGACCGCGTTGGGCACCTTCTCTCCGGCGGCGGTCGCCCTGCTCGCTCCCGCCGCGATGGGCTTCGCTGCGGCATCGGGCTACAGCGGTGTCGTCATGGGAGCGATGATCATCAACGGCGCCCACGCCGGTGCGTTCTCCCCGATCTCGGTCTCGGGCATCATCGTCCGCGACATCGCGAAGGAGAACGGCTTCGACATCGACAAAGGCGCGCTCTTCGCCGCCTCCTATGTCATCAACGTCCTCGTCACGGTCCTCACAGTCATCATCATGCGACTCATCGGCCGTCTGCGCACCACTCCCGAACCCGAGGCCGTCGACGGCGGCGCATCCGGGACGGCACCGGCTGGGGGAGGGGGCGAGCGCCTCGGCGGGAGCACCACGGCTGCCGGTGCCGCGTGGGGCAAGGGCGGAACCCAGCTCACCGCGCCCGCGCCCACGGCCCCGGCACCGGTGCGCACGAGCACGCTGAGCCCGCAGGTGTGGCTGACCCTGTCCCTCATCGCGGTCATGGTCATCGGTGCCGTCGGCTTCGAACTGCCCATCGGGTTCCTCGGACTCGCGTGCGGCCTCGTCCTCGCCTTCACCTCGATGAAGCACTCCGAGACCTTCGTCTCCGGGATCTCCTGGTCGACCGTGCTCCTCGTGTCCGGCATGATCGTCTACATCAGCCTGCTGTCGAAGGCCGGGGTCATCGATTCGCTCTCGACCATGGCGGTCGCGATCGGCGTTCCGCTCCTCGTCGCGGTCGTCCTCTGCTACGTCATCGGCATCAGCTCCGCGTTCGCCTCGTCGACGGCGCTGCTCACGGCGTTCATCCCGCTCTCGATCCCGCTGCTCCAACAGAGCGACCTCAGCCCGACCGCGGTGATGGCGGCGCTCGCGATCTCCGCGACGATCGTCGACGTCTCCCCGTTCTCGACCAACGGCGCCCTCGTCATCGCCAATGCGAAGGGCACGGCGGCGAAGACGATCTGGCGCGACCTCATCATCTACGGGGCCATCGTCATCGCCGTCGCCCCGCTGCTCACCTGGCTCCTCCTCGTCGTCTCCGACGTCATGTGAGGCACAGGTGCTCATGTGAGGCAGGGATGCTCATGTGAGGCTGAGGTGCTGATGTGAGGCATGGATGCTCATGTGAGGCTGTCAATCCGGCACAGGGCCCGTCCGCGCGGACGAGCCCTGTGCCGTGTCCCACAGTCCATGTCCGTGCCGAACCGTAGCCTGGGGTGCGTACATAGGATGGTGGGAACGGGAGGAGGGCACCGATGAGATTCATCGCCACCGGAGACTGGCAGCTGGGCATGACCGCGCATTTCCTCAGCGCCGAGGCGAGGCCCCGGTTCCATCGGGCCAGGCTCGACGCGATCCGCCGGATCGGGGAGCTCGCCGCCGAGACCTCGGCCGAGTTCGTCCTCGTCTGCGGCGACGTCTTCGAGTCGAACCAGCTCGACCGGGCGATCGTCGCCCGCACCTTCGACGTCCTCAGCGACTTCACCGTCCCCGTCGTCCTCCTGCCCGGCAACCACGATCCGCTCGATGCGTCCTCGATCTACGACTCGCAGGCCTTCGTCTCCCGGCAGCCCGCCGAGGTGACTGTGCTGCGCGACTCGACGCCGTTCGCGGTGGTGCCCGGTGTCGAGATCGTCGGTGCCCCGTGGTTCTCGAAGCGGCCCCTGTCCGACCTCGTCGCCTCCGCCACCGCTGACCTCGCCGAGGTGGCCCCCGGGTCGGTGCGCATCATCTCCGGCCACGGGGCCGTGAGTTCGCTCGACCCGGACAGGGAGTCGCTGGCGACGATCGACGAGGCGAATCTGCGGCACATCCTCGACTCCGGTCGCGCCCAGTTCGTCGCTCTCGGCGACCGGCACGCAACCTACTCCGTGACCGATCGGATCTGGTACCCCGGGTCTCCCGAGGTCACCTCCCGCCGGGAGGACGACCCGGGAAACGTCCTCCTCGTCGACATCGACCCCGAGTCCCGGGCCGTGAGTGTGGAGACGGTGCGCATCGGGCAGTGGGCATTCACCGTCGTCGAGGAGCAGGTCGACTCCGCCGATGACGTCGAAGCCCTCGAGGCCCGTCTCGCGGCGCTTCCCGACAAGGACCGCACCGCCGTGTGGCTCGTCCTCACGGGCACCCTGTCGACGGCGGCCAAGGCGAGACTCGACGAGGTGCTCGACCATGCCGGGGACCTCTTCGCCCTCGTCTCCCTGTGGGAGCGGCATTCGGACATCGCCGTCGTCGCCGCCGACGAAGACTTCGCGGGACTCGGCTTGAGCGGGTACCTGCAGGAGTCCCTCGACGAACTCGCCGACCGCGCAGCCGGGGACGACGCTTGCGCGTCCACCGCTCAGGATGCCCTCGGCCTCCTCTACCGATTCGCGAGGAGCGGAGCATGAGGCTGCATTCGATCAGACTGCGCAACTACCGCGGCATCACCGACGCCACCGTCGACTTCTCCGACGGGGTGACGATCGTCGAAGGCCCCAACGAGGTGGGCAAGTCCTCGATCCACGAGGCGATCACCCACCTGCGGGAGGACAAGGCGAGCTCGAAGAAGGCGAGCATCAAGGACCTCCAGCCCATCGGCGTCGATGCCGGCCCCGAGGTCGAACTCCACCTGACCAGCGGCGACGTCGAGATGAGGTACGCGAAGCGGTGGCTGCGCGGTCAGTCGACGACACTGTCGATCCTGCGCCCGACTCCGGAGCAGCTCTCCGGTGATGAGGCGCATGAGCGCTTCGCCGCGATCCTCGCCGAGACCGTCGACGTCGACCTGCTCGTCGCCCTCGATGTCGCCCAGGGGGAGAGCCTCGACCAGGCGCCGATGGCCCAGATCAGCGCCCTGCAGTCGGCGCTGAGCGAATCCGGGACCGAGGTCGCCGACCATGATGCGTTCCTCGAGAAGGTCGAGGCCGAGTACGCGAAGTACTTCACGAAGTCGGGCAAGCGAACCGGAGAGTACAGGGGCATCGACGACGAGGTGGCCGCCGCCGAGGAGGCTCACCGAGAGCTGATCGTGCGCAGTGAGGCGATGGACGACCTCGTCGACCGTCATGCTCGGGCCACCGCCAGACTCGAGAGCGTGCGCGAGCAACTGAGCGAAGCGGTCGAGAAACGCGATGCCGTCGAGGAGTCCGTCTCCGCGCTCGCAGCGCTGAGATCGGCGCTCACCGCGGCTGAGGAGAGCGCCGAGGCGGTCGCCCGCGATCTCACTCTGGCGAACGAGGCACGGGAGCGACGGGAGAAACTCGTCGACGACGCGGCCACCGCGTCGGCCGCGGTGACCGAGGCGAGCGACCGTGCGCGCGCACTCGAAGCGGACCAGGCGGAGAAGGACGAAGCGTTCTCCCGCGAGCAGGCCCGGCTGGCCGAGGCGCAGAAGCAGCTCGGCTCTCTCCGGGATGCCGCCAAGCAGACGGCGCGCAGGCTGGCGCGCACACGGGCGCAGGGGGATCTCGCCGAGCTCGACCGGCGACTGGGCGAGATCAGAATCGAGGACGAACGACGCTCCGCAGCGCTGGCGACGATCGGATCGATCGACGTCACGGCTGCCGATGTCGAGCGTCTGATCTCGCTTGAGACGGATGTGCGCATCGCGGAGGGCGCGAAGACGGCCGCGGCGGCGCAGATCAGCGCTCGTCGCCTCGGTGAGGCGCAGATCCGCATCGGCGATGTGGATCTCGGGGAGAACGGCGACGAGGAGTTTGCCGTGACCAGCGAGCTCCTGATCGCGATCGATGGGATCGCGGAGATCACCGTGCGACCCGGAGCCTCCCCGGTCGAACTCGACCGAGCACTCGACGCGGCGACAACGGCGTTGGAGCGGGAACTCGAGCGCCTCGCGGTCGACTCGGTCGCTGAGGCCAGGGAGCAGGCGCAGCGCCGATCCGATGCCGAGGCGGACGCGGCTGAGGCGGCCTCGACGCTCAAGGCCCTGCTCGGCCGGGATCGGCGAGAGGACCTTGAGGCGAGGTTCGCGCGAGCCGAGGCTGTGGTCGCCGGCGGGGACAGCGACTCAGGAAACGAGGAAGCGGAGGTGCGTGAGACTGGGACCGGCGCGGACGCAGCTCGTGCGTCGATCGCCGAACTCGACAGCGCCCTGGCTGATGCCGAGGCGGCTGTCGAGGCTACCCAGTCTGCTGTCGATGAGGCCGCATCGAGACTCGACACGGCGCGGACTGCCCGTGACGAGGTTCGGGTCGACGCGGTGCGCGCGCAGACCAGCGTGCAGGAGACCACCGCGCAGGCGCAGAGACTGACGCAAGCGTTGGCCGAAGCACGGGAGGCGCACGCCGATGAGGCGCTTGCGGCAGCGGTGGCGAAGGCGGGGGAGCGGGCACAGGAGGCCGCAGCGCGGGTGGTCGAGGCCCGTGCGGCCTATGAGGCGGCCGATCCGGAGACCCTGGAGATGACGGTGAAGAACCTTCGTCAGCTCGTTGTCAGCAAGGAGGCGCAGCGGGAGGCCGACCGGCAGGAGGTCGACGGATTGACTGCGGTCATCGACGACCGCGCCGGTGAGGGGATCTATGAGAAGCTCTCCGCCGCCGAGGAGTCGCTCGAATCCGCGCGGGCGCGGCAGGTGCGGCTCGAGCGCAGTGCTCGGGCGATCGAGATGCTGCGGTCGACGGTGCTGGCGCACAAGGAGGAGGCGCAACGGAAGTACGTCGCTCCCTTCAAGGAGCAGATCGAACGGCTCGGTCGGCTGATCTTCGGGCCGGGACTCTCCGTCGAGGTCTCCGAGGATCTCGAGATCGCCTCACGGACCTTGGGTGGGACGACCGTTCCCTTCGCGTCGCTCTCGGGAGGCACCAGGGAACAGCTTTCACTCATCGGCCGTCTCGCGGTCGCGTCTCTTGTCGATCCGAAGGCCGGAGCCCCGGTCATCCTCGACGACGCGTTCGGATTCGCCGATCCCGAACGCCTCGCCGCGCTCAACGTCGTCCTCGGCAACGTCGGCGAGAGCGCGCAGGTCATCCTGCTCACCTGCCAGCCCGAGCGCTTCGCCTTAGTCGGCGGCGCGACAACGGTGAGCCTGGGGTAAGTCTTCCTGTAGTCTTGCTCGAAAATCGCCTCATGGTTTGGATGTGGTTATCGTGGCTGACGACAACGAAGTGGCAGTCTTGGTCGGAAACGGATTGTCTATTGCGCACAATCCCAAGTTGATCCTGAAAGAGCTCACGGCAGAAGTTGTAGAACGTCTCCAAAACGATGAAGAGTCAGATTCGGCAGACCTTATGGAGGCCTTGGCGAGAAACACCCTTCCTGAAGGTGTCACGAGTGATGACGACTTCGAGCGATTGGTGGGGGCTCTCGATCTTGAATCCACATCGCTTGAGCATGTTCGACAATTCGCTGACCTTCGGAACGGAGAGGATTCCGACCTGTCGAACGCTATCACTTTGGTCAGAGGACTGCTCGAAGATACTCGCGATATTGGAGTATCACACGTTCTTGAAGCCGTTACGGAGTATACGGAAGGCAGAGGGTCGAACTTCGCTCACGTTCGAAATCTCGTCCGTGCGATCGTGGACGAGTTTTCTGGCTCTTCACAGATGAGGGTGTAGCTGTGGTGCGACCTGGGGCGGCGCGTCGGTGTCGGGGTGAGGGTCGAGGTCTTCCGATGATGGGAGTTCTCACACAACCCGTCCGGAAGACCTCGACGTGCCT
>NZ_BAAAAF010000019.1:0-36342 GCF_037101285.1 Brevibacterium metallidurans | reverse complement strand
TGGGGGATCTTCTCGTATTGGTAGACGAAATCACGGATCTCATCGACGGTATAGCCAGGAGTGATGGTCATGGTACTCCAGTTCCTCTCGGTACGGGAGTGACTCACACCCAGCCTGACACAGAGGGCTGAGCGTCCAATTCTCGCCCGGGCGATGAGCAAGCCGCCGGGCTTCGGCTGACCCGGCACCTCAACACCCATCGACCGTCGCTGGCCAGCGGCGAGACGTCACGCAACCACATCGACGGCGAGACGCCATGCGACCGCATCCGGACAGCCCAGCTCCGGCCCAGGGTGCGGTCGTAGTGTCGGAGGGGACAACAGGCACACCCTCGACCCCAAGGAGAAGACATGTCGGTCGTCGCCATCAACACCCTCACGGTTCCCGAGAACGCGGGACCCGAGCTCGAGAAGCGCTTCGCCGCGCGCAAGCACTCGGTCGACAACGCCCCGGGCTTCGAAGGCTTCCAGCTGCTGCGGCCCACGGCCGGTGGCGACCGCTACTTCGTCTACACGCAGTGGGCGACGAAGGAGGACTTCGAGAACTGGAAGGCCAACCGCAAGTCCTCACACGAGTCGACCGGCAAGGAGCCTGTGTCGACGGGTGCCGAACTCCTCGAGTTCGAGGTCGTCGACCTCGGCGATTGAACGCTCAGGGTGTGCGCGGTGCCTCTGCGCGCACCCGGCCGGCCGAGGGCCTCACCCCTCGGTGTCCTTGTCGAGTTCGCTGAACGCCTCGACCTCACGGGGGTGGCCGGCGATGAGGATCTCGTCGTCGGCGTAGAGCGTCATGTCCCGGTCGGCGATGTCCCACGTCGTCCCGCCGGCGCGTTTGACGGCGACGATCGTCACCCCGTATTCGGCGCGCACGCCCAGTGAGGCCAAGGGCACATCCGAGACGCGGACCGGCGGGGTCGTGCGGGCGAGCACGAAGTCCTCGTCGATAGGCAGGAAGTCGGAGATGTGACCGCGGATGAGATGGGCGAGCCTGCGGCCCATATCGTTCTCCGGGCGGACGACGTTGCGGATGCCGAGCTGGTGAAGGATCTCCGCGTGCGTCTCGCTGATCGCCTTCGCCCAGATGTGCCGGTTGCCGAGCTTGAGGATGCGGGAGGCGACGAGGATGCTCGCCTCGAGGTCGCTGCCGATCGCGATGACCACCCGGCTGACGTCGTCGATGCCGAGCTGACGCAGCACCTCCTCGTCGGTGGCATCGGCTCGTGAGACGTGGGCGAGCTTGTCCGAGTACTCGGCGACGACGGCCTCGTCGCTGTCGATGCCGATGACGTCGACGCCGTGCTTGGCGAGTTCGACCGCGAGTGAACCGCCGAACCGGCCGAGCCCGATGACGGCGACGGCACCGGCTTCGGCCATCGGCTTGGCATCGCCGGCGAAGAAGGCGGCCGGGCGAGCGAGCCAGGATCTCTCATTCATCTCGATGTCCTTTCATTGGAACGACGTTTCGTGGTGGGTGACGTTTCGTGGAGGCCGGGGTGGGAGCCCGCGACGCCCGGCTGTCCGGGCGGGCCCGGTCAGCCGATGAGCGGGCGCTCCTTGGGCAGTTCGTAGCGGATGGGTCGTGAGCGCAGGGCCAGCGCCGAGGCGACGGTGACGGGTCCGAGGCGACCGAAGATCATCGTGATGATGAGGACGACCTGGCTGAACGCGGGCAGCTGCGCGGTGATGCCCGTCGAGAGCCCAACCGTGCCGAACGCGGAGACGACCTCGAAGAGGATCCGGTCGAAGCGCAGCTCGGGGGCGTTGAGCATGATCGCCATCGTCGCTGCGACGATGAGGCCGAGGGCGAGGACGATGACCGTCGTCGCCTGCCGGTGCACGGAACGGGAGACCCGCCGTCCGAAGAGGTTGACCGCGCGGCCGCCGCTGACCTCGGTCCACGTCATCGCGGCGAGGACGACGAAGGTCGTGATCTTCACCCCGCCCGCGGTGCCCGCCGGGCCGCCGCCGATGAACATGAGGATGTCCATGCCGAACCACGACGCCGGGTGCATCGCAGAGATGTCGATCGAGTTGAAGCCGGCGGTGCGGGTGATCGTCGACTGGAACGCCGCCGCCTGAATCCGTCCCCACCAGTCCAGTGCGCCGAGGGTCGCCGGGTTGGTCCATTCGATCGCGGCGATGAAGACGGTGCCGCCGAGCAGGAGGAGCGGGGTGACGACGACGACCGCGCGGGTCGTCATCGACCAGGTGAGTGGGAAGCGGTACTTGCGGAAGAGCTCGATGAGCACGGGGTAGCCCAGCCCGCCGAGGATGACGGCGATCGCGATCGGCCCGCACACGAAGGGGTCGGCGACATAGGCCATGAGGCTGTCCCTGTTGAGTCCGAACCCGGCGTTGTTGAACGCGGAGATCGCGTGGAAGATCGCGCTCCACACGGCTTCCCCGACCGGATCGCCGTAGAAGAACCGGAACCGCAGGTAGAGGAGGACCGCGACGACCGCCTCGGTGGTCAGGGTCAGTCCGATGATGCGCAGGACCATCGGCTTGATCCCGCCGATTCCCGAGCTCTTCGTCTCAGACGCCACGGACTGGCGCAGCCGCAGGCCGGCACGACCGGCGACGACGAGAGCGAGCAGGGTGGTGAGCAGGAGGACGCCGAGACCGCCGACCTGGATGAGGCAGACGATGACGATCTGACCGAAGAACGTGAAGTCCTGGCCCGTGTCGAGGACGACGAGGCCGGTGACGCTGAGCGCCGAGGTGGCTGTGAAGAGTCCGGACAGCAGTGAGATCCCGCCCGGCGCCACGGTCGCGGCGGGGGTCATGAGCAGACCGGTCCCGACGACCAACGCCGTCAGGTATCCCATCACCACCCGGACGATCGCATTTCGATGTGTGCTGTGCACAGAGGGAAATCTAGCACCCGACATCGTCGTACCCCGAAATGCCTCAACTACCGCCAAGTAAACTCTCAGAATCCTGTTACTGTGCATGTACCCACGGGAACGAGGCGGTCACGATCGGCAGCCTCGGCGGGGTCTGCCCGTCACCTCGGCGGGAACGGCCTGCCACCTCGGCGGGGTCAGCAGCACACGATGAGGGAGGCGCCATGAGCACTCAGCACGCAGAGACGGACGACAGAGGCCACGGCTTCGTCAAGGCACTGGGCACCGTCGACGCCCTGTTCATCGGCTTCGGCGCGATGATCGGCTTCGGCTGGGTCGTCCTCACCGGGGAATGGCTGACCGGGGCGGGAACCCTGGGGGCGATCCTCGCGTTCGCCGTCGGCGGCATCATCATGTGCTTCGTCGGCACCGTCTACTCCGAACTCGTCGCCGCGATGCCCCACGCCGGCGGTGAGCACAACTACCTCATCCGGGCGATGGGCCCGAAGATCTCGCTGTTCGGGTCGTGGGCGATCACCGGCGGCTACATCAGCGTCGTCATGTTCGAAGCGGTCGCCGTGCCGCGGACCGCGCTCTACCTCTTCCCGGATCTCGAGTACATCAAGCTGTGGACGATCGCCGACACCGACGTCTACCTCACGTGGGCGCTCATCGGCACGGTCACCGCGATCGTCATCGCCTGGATCAACATCCGCGGTGTGCGTCTGGCCTCCCTCGTCCAAACGTTCGTCGTCTCGTTCCTCATCATCGTCGCCCTCCTCCTGCTCACCGGCGGACTCGTCGGCGGCGACCCCGCGAACACGGAACCCCTCTTCACCGGCGGTGCGGCCGGGTTCATCGGCGTCGTCGCGGTCGTCCCGTTCCTCTTCGTCGGCTTCGACGTCATCCCGCAGTCGGCCGAGGAGATCAAGCTGCCGGCGAAGAAGATCGGCAAGCTCGTCGTCGTCTCCGTGCTCATGGCGATCGTGTTCTACATCGTCATCATCTGGATGACCTCGCTCGCGATCCCCGCCTCGGAGCTGACCAGCCACGACCTCGTCACCGCGGATGCGCTCGCGGCGATGTTCGGCTCACCCGTGTGGGGCAAGATCGTCATCGCCGGCGGTCTGGCCGGCATCATCACCTCGTGGAACGCGTTCCTCATGGGCTCCTCGCGGCTGATGTGGGCGATGGCCGTGGCCGGGATGATCCCCGCCTGGTTCGGCAAGCTCCACCCGAAGTACCGCACCCCGGTCAACTCGATCATCTTCATCGGCATCCTCTCCGCGCTCGCCCCGTTCCTCGGCGCGGCGGCCCTCGGGTGGATCGTCGATGCCGGCTCGCCGGCGATCGTCATCGCCTACTTCCTCGTGAGCATCGCGTTCATCGTCCTGCGGAAGAACGAGCCCGACATGGCCCGTCCCCTGCGCATCGGCGGTGCCGGCAACGGCGGCATGGTCATCGGCGTCATCGCCGCCGTGCTCACCCTCGTCCTCTTCATCCTCTACATCCCGATCACCCCGTTCTCCGCGCAGCTGGCCTGGCAGTCGTGGGCGATGTTCGCCGCCTGGCTCATCGTCGGCGTCATCTTCATGCTCCGCCTGCCCGGTGGGGTCAAGGCCGGCCCCAACGCCGAGGCGGAGCTGCTGGCCAAGGTGAAGGCGCGGTCCCAGCGGGGTTGATCCGCGGGCGCATGAGATCACGGATGACGGAGCGGGCGATTCAGGTCCTCGATCGGGTTGCCCCTGCCCTCGACCGCATCAACGACCGGTTTCCGTGGAGCCACAACGACCACTTCCACCCCTGGATCCTTGCGAATCTGCCCGCCCGCAGGCGCGGGGCGATCGAGCTCGGGTGCGGACAGGGTGATCTCCTCGCTCAGCTCGCCGGGGAGTTCCGGCAGGTCCACGGCACCGACACCTCGGCGCAGATGCGTGCCGATGCGCGGGTTCGCTGTGCGGGGTTGGACAACGTCGTCGTCGACGATGCGCAGCTGCGTGACCTCGGCCCCGAGACGGAGCCCGAGCCGCTCGACCTGGTGACGATGATCGCCGCCCTCCACCACGTCGACGCCGATGAGACCCTCGCCGAGGCAGCCCGCCTCCTCTCCCCCGGCGGTCGGCTCCTCGTCGTCGGCCTCGCGCTCTCGGCCACACCCCGCGACTACCTGTGGGAGGGGATCTCGGCGGCGACGAATCCGGTCATCGGGATCGCAAAGAACCTCCCGCCTCGGCGAGGGGACCTGCGACGGTCCGAGACCGCTGGCGGTCGGCCCGATCCGTTCCCTGTGACCGATCCGACGATGACGTTCGACCAGGTCGCCGAGGCGGCCCACCGTCACCTGCCGGGCGCGCACTTCCGGCACCGGCTCGGGTTCCGATACACGCTCGCGTGGACGAAGCCCGGCCGGTGAGAGTGCCCGTCATGCTCCGTCGCCTCACCTCCCCGGGCGCGAGCAGATCATGGCGCTGCACCGCAGAGGTGAGGAGCTGCGGGCTGATTGCAACACTTCAGCGGTTCTGTGGAACCACAGGCAACGGAGACGAGAGAGCCTGCAGCACGACGACCGGGCGCTGGGATTCACGGCACGACCGACGTGGAAATCGCCCAGATGCGGAGAATGTCGACTTGCACCCGAATATGCAACTTTCGGTTGCATAAGAGGCATGCTCGGAATATGATTTCTTGCAACCAAGGGTTGCAGGAGGATGTCGTGGAGTATGGATCGATCGAGCGCGAGAACTATGTCAACGCGCCACCGGATGTCGTCTTTCAGACGGTCAGCGACCCAAAGCACATCAAGGAATGGTGGCCGGACTCAGCGCTCTACGAAGTCGCCGAGGGCGCCAACGGGGAAATCCGATTCGGAGATCTCGACTCCGGCGGAATCGCCGTCCAGCTCACGATCGTCGACGTCAGCCCGCCGAATCGATTCGCCTTCAGGTGGACCCATCCAGTCGGCGAGGACGCATCTCCCGGCAATTCGATGCTGGTCACGTTCGAACTGAGACCTTCAGGCGAAGGAACACTTCTACGATTCACTGAGACGGGATTTCGCGAAATGGGTTGGGAAGCCGCAGTCCTCGAGGAGCAGTACCGCGAACACGTGCAGGGATGGGACTACTTCCTGCCGAAGCTCGGGCCCTACGCGGAAAGTCTGGCACAGAAGGCATGAATTCGACGAACCAGCACAGAAAGGTCGATGACGAGCTGTGGTCGGCAATCGGAGACCCTACTCGACGTCGCATGCTCGATCTGCTTCTGAGCACCGACTCCGCCACCGCAACCACGCTCGGCAATCAACTTCCCGTGACCAGGCAGGCAGTTGCGAAACACCTGGCGGTATTGGACCGAGTGGGCCTGGTCCATGCCCTCCAAGTAGGGCGCGAAAGACAATACCGACTCGATAACGCCCAGTTCGCCCGTGCGGTAGCGCAGCTGACCACCGTTGGTGACGCCTGGGATGCTCGGCTCAACCGAATAGCGCGCATCGCCGAAGCGATGGCCGATCACCCATCCACGTCGCTGTCAGACTGACACGACTTCTTTTCATGAAGAGAGACCGATCATGGCTGCACCCAGCAACAAGGACACTGCAGAGGATTTTGCCGTATTCGCCAGCGCGGCCGCTTACGCGCTGGATGCGCTCTCAGCCGTTGAAAACTCAGACTTCGAACGCCCCACACCATGTGCGGACTGGAACGTTCGCGACATCGCCCTTCATCTTGCGGACGTCTCCGACGCAATCCTCGACTATGCCCAGTCCGGCACATTGACCGCGCCGACTCCTCGCCCCGAGGACACTCCCGAGCCGACCGTGCTGGCTCAAGAACGGATCACTGCGGTCATCGAGACCCTTACGAATACAACGACAAGCTTGGTATGGACCGTGCACTTCCCAGCGGCCGCCCGCGCGGCGGCAAATGAATTCGCGGCTCACGGCTGGGACATCAACAGTGCCCTCGGCACTGGGCAACCCGTTCCCGAAGCAACGGCAACTGCGTTGCTCGCATTCATCGATGGCTGCCTCGGCGAAGAGGAGAGACGTTCGAGCTTTGCTCCAGCAATCCCTCTCGCCTCGACGGCTTGCCCGAGCGACCGTTTCCTGGCTTACCTCGGCCGGCAACCGTCATGATCGGTTCCCGGCGACCGGATACTCGCGAACCCACCCCTGCGGATGTGGCGACACGTCAGCCCTTCAGGCGGGAAAGATGCGGGTCCCTCGAGGGCGACAGGGCGAATCACGGGAATGATCTCCGCAAACTGACGATCATCTCGAGCTCCGGCACCCGTTCGGTCGACTCCACGTCGCACCCAACTGATTCAGTGTCTCACCGACAATCTCCAGCTTCCGCTCTATCGCCGGCCGGAAGACAAAATCGGAGCTGAGCCCAGATGCTCCGCCCCCGGACAGGCGAACGCGGCCACCGGCTTCTCGCACAGTGACCGCGCCCGGATCAGAGGACCGCCTGCTCAGACGGCTGAGACGGCTCCGATGTCTCAGATCGCCGCGTCGAGGCCCTTCACCTTGAGGCGTTCACGCTGGTTGGGGTTGACGCTCGGGCGGAACGGCATCTCGACCACCTCGGCGCGCACCGGGACACCCGGGGTGTCCGCGTACGGTTCGGGCAAGTGCACCCAGAACTCGGTGCCGAGCTCAGCCTGTGCGACGGGCACATGGGCCATCGCGATGTTCGACTCGAGCTCCGGGGAGTACCACGGCGAGGTCACATACCCGACGGCCTCCCCCTCGGGGGTGTCGCTGACCAGCCAGAAGTCCGGCGCGTAGTCGGTGATCGGGTTGCCGCCGAGGACGAGCCCGACGAGCTGCGTCTTGTACGGCGGATTGCCGGCCTCGAGCTGTGCCCGAACCTCCTCGAGGCGCTCCTTGCCGATATAGTCCGCCTCCTTCTTCCGCGGCACCTGATAACCGAGGTTGACCTGGAACGGCAGCGTCTCGAAGTCCATGTCCTGACCCCACGAGAGGATGCCCGCGGCGATCCGCCTGTGGTGGCTGGGGGCGACGACCCGGAGGTTGTAGGGGATGCCGGCGGCGAGCACGGCGTTCCACATGTCCTCGGCATACTTCGTCGCATCCCTGAGGTAGATCTCGTAGCCCTTCTCCCCGGTGAACCCGGTCTGGGAGATGATGACGTCCCGACCGCCGACCTGGGCGTCCATGAGCCCGTAGCTCGGCAGTTCGCGCGCCTCCTCCCCGACGAGGTCGGCGATGACATCGACGGACTTCGGTCCCTGGACCTGCACCGGCGCGACGTCGATCTCCTGGATCGTGACGTCGAACTTCTTGCCGACGTTGACGCCCTGGAGCCAGAGCATGAGGTCGGTGTCGGAGAGGCTGAACCAGAACTCATCGATCGCGACACGCAGGAGGATCGGGTCGTTGAGGATCCCGCCTGCCTCGTTGCACAGGATGACGTAGCGGGCGCGCATCACCGGGATCTTCGTCGCGTCACGGGTGATGACGTAGTTGACGAACGCCTCGGCGTCGGGACCCTTGACCTGGATCTGCCGTTCGACGGCGACGTTCCACAGGGTCACGTCGTTGACGAGCGGCTGGTACTCGGCCATCATCCCGCCCTCTTCGCGAGGGATGTAGCCGCGCGGGTGGTACATGCGGTTGTAGATCGAGGCCCTCCAGCAGCCCTGCTGCATGGACAGCTCCCAGTACGGGGACTTGCGCACCCGGGTGTCGATGAGCATTTCCACTGGGGTCGGGCCGGACTGCCTCAGGTTGATCGGGACGCCTCTGTCGCTCTGATCAACGGATGGAACGTTATTGTCCATGGTGTTCCCCCTGCATACACAGTTTTATATTATGGAACTCGATTCCCATATTATGGGTGATTTGAGTGTAGAATCGAGGACACACGAGACGCAAGGACATACGGCTGAGAATTTCAGCCGGAGGAACCCCGCCGATCCTCACCGCAAAGCTCCTTGCCGGAAGGAGACACCGTTGTCTGCCTCTGCACTCCGCACCCTGCTCAAGTCCGCACGCTACGAAGTCCTGCCGACGGCCGGCATCGTCGATCGCATCAGCGAGCACGTCGTCCCAGGTAGGACCATCACCGTCACCGCGTCGACGGGGCTCAGCCTCGAAGCGACCCTCTCCACCGCCGAGCAGCTCCAAGCCCTCGGATACACGGCCGTCCCCCACATCGCAGCCCGCATGGTGCAGGGACGAACCGAACTCGAAGAGATCCTCGATCGCCTCGGACACGCCGGGATCGACACGATCTTCGTCCCGGCCGGCGACGCCACTCCCCCGGCCGGCGGGTATGCGAGCGCCCTCGACCTCCTCGTCGACCTCACCTCCATGGCCCCGCCGATCACGCAGATCGGGGTGAGCGCCTACCCCGAATCGCACCCCATCATCCCCGACGACGTCACCGTCCAGGCGATGTGGGACAAGCGCGACTACGCGACCCAGATCGTCTCCAACCTCTGCTTCGACCCGGGGATAGTGAGCACGTGGCTCGCCCGCGTCCGCGCCCGCGGCATCGAACTCCCCCTCATCCTCGGCATCGCGGGCAAGGTCGAGCTCGCCAAGCTCGCCAAGGTCGCGACGAAGATCGGCGTCGGCGAATCGACCCGCTTCCTGCGGAAGAACACCGCCACCTTCACGCGCATGGCCAAGCCCGGCGGCTACAACCCGAGGAAGTTCCTCGACCGCCTCTCCCCCGTCCTCGACGACCCGTACATGGGCATCGGCGGCCTCCACATCTACACGTTCAACCAGATCAAGGACACCGAGGCGTGGCGGCGCAAGCAGCTCGAGCTCCTCGGCGACCCCGACCCCACCTCGGTGGTGTCCTGAGCGATCACCCCGACCGACCGAGCCCGCCGACCGACCTGATCCGACCCGTTCCCCTGTCACACTCCGCGCCCGTCATCCGACACCTCTGATGACGGGCGCATCCGCGTGCCCGCGACCGGAACGAAATCCGTGGAACTTCAGACACGAGAGGACCCCCATGACCCGCATCAGCCTCGACCAGGTGAACAAGAAGGCCTACGCCGCAGTCGCGCGCATGGACACGTACTGCCGGGAAGCGCTCGGCGCCGAACTCTACGACCTCATCAAACTGCGCGCCTCGATCGTCAACGGCTGCGGCTTCTGCGTCGACATGCATTCGACCGACCTCGCCGCCATGGGCATGCCCCTGCGCCGGATCGCCGGGGTCGCCGCCTGGGAGCACACCGGAGCTCTCTTCGACGCACGCGAACGCAGCGTCTTCGCCCTCACCGACGCGGTGACGAAGATCGGCCCCGACAGCGTCACCGACGAGATCTGGGACGGCGTCGCCGCGCACTTCGACGCCGAAGCCCTCGGCGATCTCCTCGTGGCCATCTCGACGATCAACGTGTGGAACCGGCTCGCGATCTCGACCGAGACCGTTCCCGTCGTCGAGACCGCCTCCGACCCATCGCAGGGACCGGGCGAAACCCAGTGACCCCGCAGTCCGCGGCGATCTTCCGATCCCCGGCGATCCCCCGATCGACTGCGATCCCTCACCGAGATGGTCCAGAATGATATGCGTGGACACCACCGAAACCAGAACTCCGGCGACCGTGGCCTGGGAGCAGGGCCGGGGCCGCCTCTTCGGCATCGCGTATCGGATGCTCGGCGACGTCGGCCATGCCGAGGACGTCGTCTCCGAGGTGGGCATGGCCGCCGTCGTCGCCGAACGCGAGTCCGGTCAGGTGCGGTCGTGGCCGGCATGGCTGACGACGGTGGGCGTGCGCAAGTCCATCGACCGGGCCCGCCATCTCGCGAGCATCAAGGAGGACTACCCGGGTCCGTGGCTGCCCGAGCCCGTCGCCACCGATGCCCTCCCCGAGGAGGCCGTGGCCAACCGCGAACTCCTCTCCCTCACCGTGCTCCACCTCGCCGAGCAGCTCAGCCCCGAATCGCGTGCGGCCCTCGTGCTCGCCCGGGCCTTCGATATGCCCGCCGAGGAGATCGGCCGCATCCTCGACAAGTCCCCTGCCGCTGTCCGGCAGCTCATCTCCCGGGCCACCCGCCGCCTCGATCTCGACCGCGAGGTCTCCGCGCCAGCGGACCCGAGAGCCTTGCAGCGCCTCGTCGACGCCATCCACAGCGCCGACCTCGAGGCGACGCTGCGGGCACTGCTCGCCGACGACGCGGTCTACTGGAGCGACGGCGGCGGGAAGGCGGCGAGCGCGGTCAATCCGATCTTCGGCGCCGAGAAGATCGTGCGCTTCCTCGCCGGAGTGCTCACTCCCGAGGACCTCGACGGCCGGCACATGTCGGAGATCCTCGAGGTCAACGGCGGGATCGCACTCGCCGTGCTTCGCGACGGCGACACCCGGGTGCTGGAGATCGAACTCGGAACCGACGGCCTCATCAGGGGCCTGCGGCAGGTGAACAACCCGGACAAGCTCGGCCACGTGCGCGGAGTGTGAGCGGCCGCCTCGGCGAGGCGAGCACCTCTACGCCGGAAGGCACCCGACCGGACCCCGTCCTACCGGGAGCTCACCTTGCGTTTGAGGCTGCGGGAGAGCAGACCGGACTCGGCGACGAGGAGCTCGCCGAACCGGACGTGGTTCTCGGCGATGCGCATCGTCGGTCCCGAGATCCCCACGGCCGCGACGACCTGATCGTCGGTGCCGAACACGGGGGCGGCGAGCGCGTCGAGGCCCGGCTCGAACTCCTCGTGGACGACGGCGAACCCGCGGTCGCGCACCTCGGCGAGGTCGGTCATGAGCTCCTTGCGCGATCCGAGCGTGCGCGGGGTCAGGCGTTCGAGGCGGCCGGTGGGCACGGGGATCGCACCGAAGGCGTACATCACCTTCCCCAGCGCCGAGGCGTGGGAGGGGACCGTGACATCGGCCCAGTTCGTCGCCCCGAGGACGAAGGTCGAATCGACCTGTGCGACCTGGACGACGGCGTTCGAGCTCGGCACGGCGAGGTTGACGGTCTCCCCGGTCTCCTCGCTCACGCGTTGGAGGATCGGGTCGGCGGCGGCGACGAGGGTCTCGACCCGGTCGAAGCGGGAGGCGTAGGTGGCGAAGAGGGAGCCCCCGCGGTAGAGGCCCTCGCCGTTGCGTTCGACGAGTCCGTTGCGCTCGAGCGCGGACAGCAGCCGGGAGACGGTCGAGCGGGCCAGATCGGTGGTCTCGACGACCTCGGTGTAGGAGATCGGGTCGTCGGCCCTGACGACGAGCGACAGGATCTGTGCCGCCCGGTCGATCGACTGGGTCCCATTGCTCATACTGCTCAGCTCCATCGGGGAAAGGTCGGCCGTCCCACCTGCGGCGATCCGGCGCACCTCACCCTACCGCACACGTGTACTCCCCCGACCCGGCGTCGTCACGATCGTTATCCGGTGTCACGATCGTTATCCGACGTCCGGATCGGCGGTCTGGTCGAGGCCGAGTTCCGCGATCACCGCAGCGGTGTCGTCGCCGATGAGCGGTGCCCGCCGAGGCGGTCGCGGCGTCCCCGTTCCCCCTGACCTCTCGCCCGTCGCCGGGACGAACCCTCCGGCCGGGGCGAATCGCGGGGCCGGGGTCGGCTGGTCGATGCCGTCGGCGTCGGTGGTGAAGAGACCGCGTGCCGTATTGTGCGGGTCGGTCTTCGCCTCGGCCATCGAGAGCACGGGTTCGACGCACGCGTCACGGCCGGCGAAGAGCTCGACGAGTTCAGCCTGCGTGCGGGCGGCGATCGCCGGGGCGATGAGCGCGCGCAGCGCCGGCCAGTACGTGGGCTGCCAATGGTCGAGGGTCTCCAGCGGTTCGGGCAGGGCGTCCTCGAGGTCGAGGGCGCGGACGAACTCGGCGAAGAACGGCGCTTCGATCGCGGCGACCGAGACGTACCGGTCATCGGCGGTCGGGTAGACGTCGTAGAACGGAGCACCGGAGTCGAGCAGGTTCCGCCCGGGAGCGTCATGATGCCACAGCCCCATCGCCGCGAAGCCGTGCATCATCGCATAGAGGAGATTGGCGCCGTCGACCATCGCCGCATCGACGACGGTGCCGGTGCCGGTCTCGCGCGCGCCCGTGAGGGCGGCGAGGACACCGACGACGAGGAGCATGCCCCCGCCGCCGAAGTCGCCGAGGAGGTTGGCCGGGAACTGCGGCGGTCCGCCCGCACGGCCGAGCTGGGCGAGGAGTCCGGTCGAGGCGATGTAGCCGAGATCGTGTCCGGCCTTCTGCGCCTTCGGCCCGTCCTGCCCGTAGCCGGTGATGCGCCCGTAGACGAGAGCCGCGTTGAGTGCGTGGAGGTCAGCGGGTCCGAGTCCGAGGCGCTCGGTCGTGCCAGGTCGGAAGCCCTCGATGACGATGTCGGAGCGGGCCGCGATCGCACGGGCGAGCGCGATGCCCTCGGCGCTCTTGAGGTCGGCGGTCACCGACTTCTTCCCGCGATCGAGCACAGGGTTCATCGGTGTGCCGGTGCCTGCGGGCGGGTCGAGGCGGATCACCTCGGCGCCGAGGTCGGCGAGCATCATCGAGGCGAACGGGCCGGGCCCGATGCCGCCGAGATCGAGGACCCGCACCCCGTTGAGGACGCTCGTCGTCTCCGTCGTCATGGATTTCCCTTTCCTCGGCCGATCCTGATTTACTGTAGAACGTTCGATCAGTTTCGACAATGGAGGCAGCGCGGCCGTGAAGACATTCGAGTACTCTCCCGAGGTGCGCTGGTCCGATCAGGACCTGCTCGGCCACGTCAACAACGCCCGGATGATCACCCTCATCGAGGAGTGCCGCGTGCGCTGGCTCCACGAGGAGAAGGCCACGCACATCACCGGCGGCGGCCTCCTCGTCGCCCATCAGTCGATCGACTACCTCGTCCCCGTCATGTACGGCCCCGAGCTCAATCTCACGGTGACCGTCACCCGGATCGGCACCTCGTCGTTCACGGTCAACACGGTCGGCGAGCAGAGCGGTCGGAAGGTCATCGACTCCGACGTCGTCCTCGTCCACATCGACCGGCAGACCGGGCGTCCGACTCCGCTCACCGATGAGATCCGCGCCGTCTTCGCGCCCTACCTCGCCATCGAGGACGGTCTGACCGAGTAGGCCCACCCCGCCGAGGCGGGCGCGCAGTCCCAACGTCCCCTCAGTGTGCTTCCCGAGCATCGTCCAGTGGGCCTCCCGAACGTCATCGTATAAACATGGCCGATTCGTTCATGCCCGCTCCGCTCCACCCGCCTAGTGTGGTGCTCATGAAACTCGATGCGATCTCGATCGTCACAGCAGACATGGCCCAGGCCGTCACGTTCTACTCCGCGCTCGGCCTCGAGCTCGTCGACGGCGGCCCCGACGCACCGCACACGGAGTTCTCGTCCGGCACCATCCGCGTCCTCCTCGACACCGAGGCGGTGATGCTGAGCATCGACCCCGAATGGACACGGCCGACCGGCGGACACAGGATGTCCCTGGCCTTCGACTGCAGCACCGCCGAGGCGGTCGATGCGACCTTCGCCCAGCTCACCGGCGGGTCCGGTGGGGATCCCGTGGCAGCAGCGGTCAAGGAACCGTGGGATGCGTTCTGGGGCCAGCGCTACGCCGTCATCGCCGATCCCGACGGGAACACCGTCGACCTCTTCGCCGCACTCGGCTGACCGGTTCACCGTTCGAGGCGTGCTCGGCTCACCGCCCGAGCAGAGCCCGCTCGTCCCGCCACAGGTGCGCGGCATCGGCATACCCTGCCAGCGCCGCCGCCGCGGCACGCGTGTGACCTGCGGCGATGAGCTCGCGGGCGCTGCGCCAGCGGAGGATCTTCGCCAGATGCTTCGGACCGTAGCCGAACCAGGCGGCGGACAGCCGCCGCAGCTGCCGCGGGGAATACGCGAAGTCGGCGGCCACCTCGGCGATCGACCCTGCGCCCGAACCAACGAACACCGGATAACCCGCGAACCCAGCGGAACCGGCGAACGTTTGAGACCCTGCCGGGACCCGGGGCTGCGCGAGGGCCCGGGCGAGCGCCAGGGGACGGCCGTCGATGACCGTGCGGGAGGCGAGCGCCTCGGCGAGGTCGAGGAGTTCCCGCGCATCGTCACCGGCACTCCCGCCGAGGTGGAACGACGGGGCCCGGGTGACGACCTCGGCGATGGGGGTGACCTGGTTCGCGAGCTCGGCCGCCGATGTCCTCAGCAGCTGCGGGAGGACGCCGGGGTCGAAGCGCAGACCCACGGCCCGGCCGGGACCGGTCGTGATCCTCCGCGCCGTCGAATCGGCTCCGGCGATGACCGCGGTCGAACCCATGACGATGAGATCCATGCAGCCGTCGGGGACGATGACCCGGGGTGTCTCGGACTCCGGGGACCCAGCAGCGGACGCGTCGAGATCGGGCTCCGAGATCCACAGGGCGGCGTGGAGCCGGGGAATGCTCACCTCCCGATACATGGCGGCCTGATCTCCCTCAGCTTCGACCGGTATTCTGGGATCGAACTCATCAGTGATCGACCGTCGACCTGCCCTCAGACTATCGGGTCGCCACCGGCCGCAGGCCGCAATCTGGAAGGAACGATGGCAGCTGCATCCTCGTCGCCGGTCTCGGCGCGTCGGCAGGCACGCCATGTCACCGTCTTCCTTGATGTCGACGGCGTCCTCAACTCCTACCCGGTCCCGCAACTGCGGCTCATGACCGAGGGGCGGAAGAAGCTACAGGCCTGGGACTACGAACTCCACTACCGTCCCTCCGTCGTCGAATTCTTCGACCGTCTCGTCGAGACCCATGAGGTCGACGTCGTGTGGCTCTCGACGTGGTCGCAGCGGTGCAAGACGGAGCTCGAACCGAAGTTCGGTCTGCGCAACTCCTTCGACGTCATCGAGATGCCCGACGACACCCACAACCGCTATGCCAACGACCCGCAGCTGTGGTGGAAGGCCAGAGCTATGGAGGACTGGCTCGATTCGCACGGGCACCAGCGCGCGGTGTGGATCGACGATGATCTCCAAGCCCCGGTGACCAGGCAGTACTTCGCAGAGAAGTACTCGGCGGAGCGGTTGAAGATCATCGCCCCCGACTTCGCCCACGGACTCACCCGCGCGCATCTGAAAGAGATCAGGGAGTTCGCGCATCCCCGGCAGGGTACGACACAGCAGGAGGACGAGGCATGACGAGAATCGGACTCCTCGACTCGGGCCTCGGTCTCCTCGGCACCGCCGATGCCCTCTTCCACCTCGCCCCGCACGCGGATCTCGTGCTCGCAATGGACCCCGACTACACCCCCTACGGCAGTCTCAGTGCGCAGGCTCTCGAGGAACGGGCGCTGAACTCGGCGGCGGTGCTCGCCGAATGGGAACCCGACGCGATCGTCATCGCCTGCAACACCGCCTCGGTGCAGGCCCTTGAGGCAGTACGCGCCCGCTACGAACCGGACATCCCCGTCATCGGCACGGTGCCGGCGGTGAAGATGGCGGCCGGAACGGGTCAGGACTTCGCGATCTGGGCGACCCCGGCCACGACCGGCAGCGCCTACCAGCAGACCCTCATCGACACCTTCGCCGGCGACCTCTCCGTCGCCCAGGTCGCCTGCCCGGGACTCGCCGAGGCGATCAACTCAGCCGATGTGGACACGATCGACACAGCGATCGACGCGGCGCTGTCACAGATGGACCCGGGCATGGAGACGATCGTCCTCGGGTGCACGCACTACGGCCTCGTCGCCGATCGCATCACCGCCGCCCGGGCCGGCGCGATCACACTCTTCGACTCACCCGTCCCCGTCGCGAAGCAGACCCTGCGGCGCATCGGGCTCGACCCGGTCACGGCAGCTCCGAGTGCAGACACCGCGGCATCCGGCGGTGCGGGGACTGCGCGCTCGGCTGGGGCGGAGGACCGCCTCGGCGAGATCATCGCGACCTTCGCCTCCGGTCGTCGCGTCCGACTCCCCGAATCCCTCGCCGCCTACCCTGCAGGGCGACGCCTCCTCGCCCGGGAGCGCGCGGAGTCTTGAGGAATCTCGCGGTGTCGTCCCGGGAACGCGGAGTCGTCACGGGGCACTCTGAGTCTTGAGGAAGCTCGGCAATCGGCCGAGCATTGCACGATCTCCGGGTCCTTTTCCCCGCATGAGTGCTAGCGTTGAAGGAGCAGCATTCGTCAGGGGAGGCGATCGTGATGCTGTTCCTCTACATCCTCATCGGGCTCGTCGGCCTCGGCGCCATCACAGCGGCCAACAGCCTCAAAATCGTTCGGCAGTACGAACGCGGAGTGCTCTTCAGACTCGGCCGCGTCACCGCCGAGGCGAAGGAACCCGGTCTCACCGCGATCGTGCCCTTCGTCGACCGGCTCCAGCGGGTGAGCCTGCAGATCATCACGATGCCGATCCCCGCGCAGGACGGCATCACCCGCGACAACGTCACGGTGCGCGTCGACGCCGTCATCTACTTCAAGGTCGTCGATCCCCGGAAGGCGATCGTCGACGTCGAGGACTACAAACTCGCCGTCGGGCAGGTCGCGCAGACCTCGCTGCGGTCGATCATCGGCCAGAGCGAACTCGACGACCTGCTGACGAACCGCGAACGCCTCAACCAGGGTCTGGCCATCATGATCGACAGTCCCGCCGTCGACTGGGGCATCCACATCGACCGCGTCGAGATCAAGGACGTCGCCCTGCCGGAGGCGATGAAGCGTTCGATGTCGCGGCAGGCCGAGGCCGAACGCGAACGCCGCTCGCGCATCATCATCGCCGACGGCGAGCTGCAGGCGTCGAACAAACTCGCCCAGGCCGCCGGCGCCATGGCCGACACCCCCTCGGCGCTCCAGCTGCGACTGCTGCAGACGATCGTCGAGGTCGCTTCGGAACGCAATTCGACGCTCGTCCTGCCGTTCCCCGTCGAACTCCTCCGCTTCCTCGAGGGCAACACCCCGTCGGGGTCGCGGCCGAACGGAGCCGCCGGTGCTCGAAGCGACGTCGAGGGTCGCGGGAACGCTCGTGGCGACGGGGACGGTGCCGGTGACTCCGAGGTCGACATCGCTCGGCTCATGGAGGCGACGGGTTATTCGCTCGATGACCTCGACGAGGTGGTCAAGGCGATCTCCGAATCCGTGCACGCCGACGAGGTTGGGCTTGTCGACGAGGCTGCCTATGTCGCTGACGACGCGCAAGCCGATGGGGCTGCCGCGGCGGCAGTGTCGACGCCCCCGTCACAACGGCAACCCACTCCGCCGAGGCCGATGCCGATGCAGTCGCCCGCGCCAAGTCCGCGGACCCCTTGGCATGCCGTCAGCCCCGCCGAGGCGACAACTCCACCCGTCATCAGCCCCCGGAATCGGCAGCATCCGGCGCGGTCCCGCGAGCACAGACAGCCGAGCTGAGTCGCGCGCGAACACCGGGTGCTCAGCCTCCTTCCATCCCCGCTGACTAGGCTTGGTCCATGGATCTCAAACGCACCGGAACAGTCGTGATCGTCAACGGGGTCATCGCCGTCCTCGTCGGAGTGCTCATGCTGGGGTGGCCCCATGCCTCCGCCGAGGTGGTCGCCCGCATCTTCGCCTGCTGGGTCGCGCTCATCGCCGTCACCTCGATCGTGCTCGCCCCGCGCGGGGGCCGCACCGGCGCCCTCATTCTCCGGTCGATCCTCATGATCGTCTTCGCGGCCATCGTCTTCTTCGCCCCGATGCTCTTCGCCGCCGTCGTCACCGTGCTCGCGGGACTCGCGATCATCGCGCTCAGCGTCTTCGGCATCAGCATCTCGCTCTTCGTCCGCCAGCTCGGCGTCCGGGCGTGGTGGCTGCTGACGATCATCGCCGTCGCCGGAGTCGCGCTCGGCATGGTCTTCCTCTTCTCCCCCGAAACGGGCATCACCGCGCTCGTGTTCACCCTCTCGATCTTCATCGCCCTCGTCGGCATCGCCCTCATCTGGTTGGGCTCCCGACTGCGCAGGATCGCCGCCGATCCGCGCCTCTCCGGTGGGCCGGGCATGCCCGGCGACCCGCGCGTCAACCGTCGCGACGACGGCGGAGGCGAGATCATCAGCGGAGAAGTCATCGAATAGACCACGCACCGTCCGCGGTCAGGCGGCGGCCACCTCGGCGGCCCGACCGGAGCCCGCAACCACCTCGGCGAAGGGAATGCCCATGTCAGGGATCCAGCAGCTCACCCCGTTCCTCATGTTCCAGAGCGGGCGCGCCGAGGAAGCGCTGGGCTTCTACGTCGACCTCTTCGCCGGCGAGGTCGTCCTCATCGACCGCTACGGAGCGGAGACCCCGGGCATGGACGGGCAGATCCGGTTGGCGACCTTCGCGATCGCGGGCATCCAGGTCAACATCATCGACAGCCCGATCCAGCACGGCTTCGACTTCACCCCGTCGATGTCGCTGTTCTTCCGGGCGACGACGCAGACCGAGCTCGAGAGGCTGTGGGCCGGCCTCCTCGGCGAGGGTGGGCAGGCGCTCATGCCGCTGAACGACTACGGGTTCGGGCCCTTCGGCTGGCTCAACGACAGATACGGGGTGTCGTGGCAGCTCAACCTCGCCGAGGCGGGGGCGGAAGGCGAGGACGCACCCGACGCTGAGGCCGGGACGTAGTCCTCGAGGGCGACCGCGAGGCAGGCTGCGACCACCTCGGCGTTGCCGAATCTCGCCTCACCCCTGGTCCGAGCGCGCCAAACTGTGCTAGCTTGGCGGACATGGGAACATTGAATTGCTGCGCGATGACCGCGCCCGACTTCTACATTCGTGACCGCCGCGCCTGACAGCGCGCACGTTCCTCACCTCCTCCTCAGCCGCTGAGCTCTGACTTCGGATTCGACTGATCGCGTCGGCACCATCGCCGCACGCAGACATCACAGGAACGCGCCGATCCGCTGACGGATCGGGCAGTCACTGAACTCGCAGTTGCGCGCTGCCCTCCCGGATAGTCATCAGCATCCGGCGACGCGACGCGCATCGACGACCCGCTGAGCGGGCACTGTTCCAGCCAGGACCGACTCTCTGAGCATCGTCGTCCTCGAGGCAGGGCAAGCCTGCTAACCAGCGTCTTCGCGCAACGTCGCCTCGGGTGCACTCCATCCCATTCCTGGAGCGCCACGCATGCGACCCCAACGACCCCGCTCTCACCGGCAGAGCTCCCGCCATCAGATTTCCGACCGTCCGCATTCGCAGGCCGGGGGCCGGCACGAACTCGGCCAGAACTTCCTGCGCTCACGCACCACCATCGCCACGATCGTCGGCCTCACCCGCGCCACCACGGGTTCGATCCTCGAGATCGGACCGGGAACCGGCGCGGTGACCGCCGAGCTCTACCGGCTCGGCCGACCGCTCACGCCCGTGGAGATCGACGAAACGAGGATCGCCCATCTTGAACACCGATTCCCCCAGGCACGAGTCGAGCACGCCGATGCTCTGAGGACCCGCTTCGACGCCGAGGTCATCGTCGGCAACCTGCCCTTCCACCTCACCACGCCCATCCTGCGGCAGCTCCTGCGCGCCTCGACCTGGCGTTCGGCCGTGCTGGTCACCCAGTGGGAGGTAGCGCGCAAACGCGCAGGTGTGGGCGGGTCGACGATGATGACCGCGCAGTGGAGTCCGTGGTTCGACTTCCGCCTAGTCGACCGCGTCCCCGCCCGCGCCTTCTCCCCGAAGCCGAGCGTCGACGGCGGCATCCTCACCATCGACCGTCACCGGACCGGACTGATCCCGCACCGGGATCGGTCCTCCTACCAGCAGTTCGTCCGCGCGGCCTTCACCGGTCGCGGACGCGGAATGAAAGGAATCCTCACCGCCATGAAGATCGCCAACCGGCACCGCCTGCACTCGACCTTGGACCGCAACCACATCAGAGGAGACGCATTGCCACGCGAACTCAGCCCGCAGCAGTGGGCCGGACTCTACACCGCCCTCGCCCATGAGACGACCAGGAATCCCACCCCGAATCGGGCCCCGAACCCGACCCCCACAACCCCCAACACGCCGAGAACGGCACGAGGAAAGGAAGAGACAATGCGCACCGACAAAGGGTCGAAGAAGACCGGGACCACCGCGAAGGGGTCCGGCACGTCATCGGGCCGGTCCCTCGCCGAGGCAGTCGCCGACTCCCAGCCCACCGATGCGAAGCCCGTCATCACCGGCGAGCTGCCCATCGTCGGCGCTGAGAAGCCGACCGCCAGGCTCGAAGCCCCGATCCCGGGAGTCGACGCCGCGGTCAAGAGCCACGACAAGGCTCACCTGCAGGCCGAGCGGGGATACATGCCCCAACACGGGAAGAAGAGTCAGCCGCAGCCGCGGTGGAATCTGCCCCGCCGGCAGGGCTGAGACGGTTCGACAGCGAAGAGGTGGGTCGGCTCGCATGGGCCGGCCCACCTCGGCGAACCGGCATGCCATCGGCTGCCGGGTTGGTCTTCGGTGCCCTCAGGCTCATCGACGGCGGGCGTGCGTTTCGACCGAAGCTGCAGTTCCCGACTCCTTCAGCGGGCCGTTGTCCGCGAGTAGGCTGAAGTCGACGATCATTACACTGACCATCGCGAGGACGCCATGGAATCAATCATCGGATCGCATATTCGTCGCTACATCAACGGCTGGTGCCCGAACTGCAACGAAAGCAGCAGTCTGGCGCCGGGTCGGCTCAACGAGGACAAGACCGTAGAGTTGCGCACATGCGTCGACTGCGGCGCAGAAGTCGAAGATCACGACCCGCGGTTCTGGTCGAGCGATGCCGATGCCGACGAAGATGGAATCGTCTGAGACGGAGGAGCCTCCACCGGGACGATGGAATCGACAGGGGGTGAGCCCGATATGTTGGACCCGACCCGGATCCGTCTTGCCCGCGAGCTCAGCGGTCTGAGCAAAGTCGCGCTCGCAAAGCAGATCGGCGTCACCGCGCGGAGAATCCACACTTTCGAGACCGAAGGAGCTCCGAGTTCGCGCGCGGAATCCCTCAGCGCCGTTCTCGGAGTCCTGCCGAACTTCTTCTCTCTTGCAGAGACACACCTGCTCTCCCCTGACGTCGGCTTCTTTCGCGCGCTCCGTCGCGCGACCTCGGCACAGCGCGCCTCAGCGCGTGCGGCGGCGTCCATCGGCACATTGGTCTACGACTTCATCACGGAGCGCTTCGTCCTGCCACAGCAGGTTCTGCCCGACGCCGATGGCGATGCCCCAGCCTCGGCGGCAGCACTGCTCCGCGCGATGTGGGGCAGGGGACCGGAACCGCTGCCCAACCTCATTCAGCTCGCAGAGGCACATGGGGTCCGGGTCCTTTCGCTGCCACCGAGTGCCCGTGCCGTCGATGCTTTCAGCTTCATCCTCAACGGCCAGGCCTTCGCCTTCCTCTCGACCGAGAAGACAGCGGAACTCACACGTTTCGATCTTGCCCACGAACTGGGTCACCTGATCATGCACACCCGTCACCCGGTTGAACCTGACCAGACAACCGAGGAGTCGGCGACTGCACCATTCGGCCGAGACCTCGAAGCAGAAGCGAACCGATTCGCTGCAGAACTGCTCATGCCTGCCGCTGAGATCCGCGCCGCGGCAGGCCCTGCTCCGGCGGTATCGGACGTGCTCACGCTCAAGACCCGCTATCGAGTGTCCGCCATAGCCATGGCACGGCGCTTCCACGACCTCGAACTCTCCAGCGAGTGGGCTTACCGACAGAATCTCGTCGAATTGGGCAAACTCGGGTATCGCACTGACGAGCCTGGAGGAATGAGCCGCGAACGCTCTCGTGTCTTCACACACGTCTTCACGCACCTGCGGAACAAGGGAGTCTCCTCAAAGGAGGTCGCAGACGAACTCGGCGTGCCCGTCGAGCTCCTCCATCAGCTGACCTTCTCCCAACTCCCGATCGCTGTTGCCGGGGACGCTGTTCGATCAGCGGGGCCACGCCCCACCCTCAAGCTCATCGACGGTCGGGCGTGATCGCCTCAGAGGAGTCGGATGTTGTCCTTCGCCTCGTCCCACAGCTCGGGGATCTCACCGTGGAGGGCCCGCTTGAGGACGCTGAGGGTGAACTTGCCGACGAGTTCACCGTCGACCGTCGACGGCAGCGCGAGGGCGCGCTTGTTGACGACGACATCGACGACGACGGGGCCGTCCTTGTACTCGAGCGCCTCGGTGAGCTGCTCCCGCAAGCGCGCAGGATCCTCGCAGCGGATGCCCTTGACCCCGAATCCTTCGGCGATCGCCGCATAGTTCGCTGCCGGGAACTCGGTGCCCCACGGACGGAACCCTGCCTCCTGCTGTTCGATGTTGACGAAATCGAGCTCCTCGTTGTTGAGCACGACGTGGACGATGTTCGACTTGTACTGTCGTTCGGTGAGGAGATCGCCGAGGCCGAGCATCGAGAAGCCTCCGTCGCCGCACAGAGCCACGACCTGCCGACCGGGCATCGCCTTCGTCGCACCGAAGGCGTACGGCGAGGCATCGGCCATCGACGCCCACGAGTACGAACCGAACTGGAAGCGGTCACCGCCGAACGTCATCTGGTGGGCCACCCAGATCACCGCGGTGCCCGTGTCGACGGAGACGATCGCATCGTCGTCGAGGAGTTCGTCGAGCAGGGAGGCGAGGTACTCGGGTCGGATCGGTGAGCGCTTCTCACCGCCGTCGACGTAGTGGCGCAGCCGCTTCCTCCAGCCTTCGGTCACCCGCTGGGCGGTGCGGAGGAACTGGTCGTCGGACTTCTCCCGGACGAGCGGGAGGAGCATCTGCAGGAACGTTCCGACGTCGGCCGGCACACCGACCTCCAATGCAACGCGGCGCCCCAGGTGGGAGGGAGTGCCGTCGACCTGGACGATCTTCGCATGCCCCCGGTCGAGGAACCCGGGGAACGGGAAGTCGGCGCCGAGCATGAGCATGACATCGGCCTGCTTGATGCAGTCATGGGCGGCACCGTAGCCGAGCAGCCCGGTCATGCCCACCGCGTTCGGGTTGTCCGCCTCGAGCCAGTTCTTTCCCTTGAGTGTGTAGCCCACAGGTGCGTTGATCTTCTCGGAGAGCTGCTTGACGAGGTCGGCGGAATCAGCGGTGCCGTTGCCGCCGAAGAGGAAGATCCGCCCGTTGGAGTTGATGAGATCGGCGACCGCCTGGACGTCCTCCTCCCGGGGAGTCATCGTGAAGCCGCGCGCCGCCGTGTAGGTGGGCTTGCTGTCGAGTGGGGAGTCGGCACTGGCCACATCGCCGGGAAGGGCGATGACGGTGGGGCCGTGCTCCTCGGTGGCGATGGTGATCGCCTGCTGGAAGACCGCCCGCGACTGCTCGGGGTTGACGACGCGTCCGGTGTAGAGCGAAGCGGTGCGGAAGAGGTCGTAGGGGCTGACCTCCTCGATCGCGTTGGTGTCGATGATGTCCGTCTCGACATCCCCGGCGATCGCGATGACCGGCGCCTGCTCGTGGTAGGCGTCGAGCAGTCCGTTGAGCAGGTGGGTGACACCGGGGCCGGCAGTTCCGCAGACGACGACGGGTCCGTCGCTGAGCTGGGCATCCGCCGAGGCGGCGAAGGTCCCCCACTCCTCGTGGCGGACGTGGATGAACTCGATCTCCGGGTGCCTCGACAGGGAGTCGATCGTCGGGTTGAGTGCGTCGCCGACGATGCCGTAGCAGCGTTTCACACCGGCCTCGATGAGCATGTCCCAAAGGTCGTCAGCGACTTTCCGTGCCATGGTCTTCTCCCTGTCTTCGTGCGGGCGGCCGATGCTCTCACCGGCCGATACCTGTGAGCCTACTCCCGCTGTGGGGCGGGGAGTGGGGAGGATCCTGCGAATTCGTCGAACCGGACTGCGGGCGCGGACGACACCGAAAGCCCCGTTCTTCTGTTGCCATATTTGGTAACATCTTGTCATGAATGAGTCAGAGCGACAGCCGCAGGAGGCGGGGACGGAGTTCGCAGAGCTGCTCGAGTCGGCTGCGAAACTCCAGGAGGCAGTTCCCGGTGCCGTGGTCGTCGGCGGCACTGCGGCTGCGTTCCATTCGCGGCACCGGATCTCCCACGACCACGACCATGTCCTTATGGATCTGCGCTACAGGTACGATACGATCCTCGACGCCGTCGAGAGCCTCGACGGCTGGGCGACTGACCCGAACGTCTCGAAACCCCCGCTGACCATCATGGGTGAGCTCGACGGATTTCAGGCCGGGGTGCGCAATCTCCGCCGAGCTCGTCCGCTCGAAGTCGAGGAGCATCGGCTGCCGTCCGGGCGCACTCTCCGCGTACCCACCGCAGAGGAGATCCTGCGAGTGAAGGCGTTCCTGGCCTCACAGCGGAAGTCGGTGCGCGACTTCCTCGATGTCGCCGCGGTGAGCGATCACCTCGGCATCGATCTCGCGGCGGAGACGTTGGCCGGCCTCGATTCCTACTACGACCCGCGGTCCGATCGGGCTCCGGTGAGAACCGCAGTCGAGCGTGCACTCGCCGATCCGCGCCCGAAGGACACACGGACTCTCGATCGGCTTGCTGACTACAAGGGCCTGCGACCCGAGTGGACGGAGTGGTCCGCGGTCGTGGAACAGTGCAGAAGGGTGGCTGTGGCGATGACGCGGAAAGGGGATCGACGATGAGTTTCAACGAGCTGATGTTCCGCAATGTCGAAGGGTCGTCGGCGGATCCGGTGCGCAGCTGGCACCCGGAGGTCATCGCATCGATCCTCGCCTATGGAGGCGCCGACGACTACGCTCCGGTGATGAACGAGATCTTCGCCGACCCATGGGGGCCCGTCGCCCGAACCGTGGAGGACATCGTGCGCCACCTCGACCTTGACGATGAGGACGAATCCGTCGACAGCGGCACGGCCGCATTGTTCGCTGCCGGACTGCGATACGCCAGGGAGGATGCCGAAGCCGAAGAGCAGTCGGCCGTCGCCGACGAGCTCGCACAGCTCGTCAGACGTTCGGGCCTGAGGCAGACCGAATTCGCTGCGCGACTCGGCACCTCGGCCGGGCGTCTGTCGAACTATCTCCGGGCGAAGATCTCTCCCCGCGCCTCACTCATGGTCCGTGCCCGGCGCATCGCAGCCGACGCCGAATCCTCGACCTGAACGCGCCGGGACGGAAGCCCGGCCTCGGGAGGCCCGGTCTCAGATAGGAATGACCGTTCTTCACCTTTGATGAGGAGCGCAACCCGTTCAGGACAGGTAGACCGCCGAGGCGGCCGCGGGCTCGACCTCGATCGTCGCCCCGCCGTCGACGCTGAGTTCGATGGGGCGGGAGTCTCCGGCCCCGCCCCGCCCGGACATGCCCCCGCCCGTCCCGGACACGACCTCGACGGTCGCACCGGGGCGGAGTCCCACCTCGGCGAGAACCGCGAGGACCTCAGGATCGGCGTCGGAGACACGGAGCACGGTATGCGTCCCGGGCCCCGCCTCGGCGAGGAGAAGAGACGAGTCATGCGACTCGACGTCGCCATCGGGACCCGGGATCGGATCCCCGTGCGGGTCCGCGCCCGGGTGCCCGAGGAACGCGTCGATGCGGTCGATGAGGAGGTCGGAGGCGGCGTGCTCGAGCGACTCGGCCTCGTCGTGGACCTCATCCCAGCTGTAGCCGAGCGACTCGACGAGGAAGGTTTCGATGAGCCGGTGCCGGCGCACCATCGACAGCGCGATCGTCTCCCCGGCGGCCGTGAGCTCGGGCGGCCGGTAGGGCACGCGGTTGATGAGGCCGAGCTCGTCGAGGCGCTTGAGCACCTCTGTGACGTTGGCTTTCGTCGTGCCGAAGCGCTGCGCGAGCTCGGTCGCCGTCATCGGATCCCCACCCCATTCGCGCGCCGACCAGATCGCCTTGAGGTAGTCCTGGCTGACCTCGGACACTTCGCCTGCACGCATGGGATCAGGGTATCCGATGGTCCCCCGCCGAGGTGGGGCTCAGTCGCCGGGGACCTCGCGAACCGCGGTGACGGTGAAGACGTTCGCGACCGCGCGTTCGACTCCGCGGCAGGTGAGGAAGTTCGGTGCTCCGCGGCTCACGCCGATCGCGACGTCGTAGGACCCCAGATCCTCTCGCAGCCCTACGACGCGCACGGTCCACCGGCCGGCGTCCGGGGTGACTCCCCCGATCGTGTAGTCGAAGCGCCCGGCAGGGCCACGAGCGGTGAGCACTGCGGCGACCGCGACCTGTTCGAGCGAATTGAGGTCGGTGTATCCGCGCAGGTGGAAGCCGTCGATCTCATCGGCGAGGTGACCAGTGATGACTTCGACCGCGGTGTCCTCGTCGAGGTTGCCGTAGTAGACCCCGTCGGGGACGACGAGGATGTTCGCGGCGAACCGATCACCGCCGACGTGCGTGCACTCCCACACCAGGTCAGGCCACTGCTCGGCGAGGACCGCGGCCACCGGTCGCCCGCGCACGGCGCAGCAGACATCATGCCGGCCGTGCGCGCACACGAGGATCACGGGCGGCAGCAGACCGGCGTCGTAGGTTTCGTCGAGGTCGACACCGGGGAGGTCGGTGTCCGGGAGGTCGACAGCCTCGGCGAGAGATGACTCCGCAGACCGCTGCCGACTTACCTCGAGGGCGCTGCAGATCGCGAGGAGATCCGCGTCCTCATTCCACGATCCCCACATCTGGCGGAGGCGGCCAGTGCTCTCGAGGTGCATGACTCCCCAGACTCCGGGGCCGTTGCGAGTGCGCCGACCGGGCCTGCGGATGAGGAGGATCCGGGCGCGCAGAGCCTGGGCCGCGTAGAAGACCTCGGAGCGGACTCGCCAGTCGATGTCGAGACCTTCGAAGCCGTTGAGCGGCCAGCCGCCGCGGTGTTCGATGAGCACCCAGTCGGTGCCCATCGGCGCGGTGCCGACGATGCCGTCGCCGCGCTCCCGTGCGGCAGTCGAGCAGCGGAAACCCTGCGCGCCGGGCGTCGTGACAGTGCCGGCTGTCGTGTCACGGCCGTCCGTCGTGTTACGGATGGTCGTCGGCTCACGGCCGCTCATGGTCTCACGGCCAGTCACGGTCTCAGTACCGGTCACAGTTTCAGGGCCGTCGTGCCGGTGTCGAGGGGCAGGTCCCGCGCTCCCGTCCACGCGCGCTCACCCGTGGGCGGGGACGAGAGCTCCGGCGGCGAGCAGTCGCTCGGCCAAGGGACGGCCGATCTCCTCGACCGTGAGCGGAGCACCGTCGAGGAGGCGGCGCACCGTGGCGAGATCGTCATCGGAGAAGTCGAACCAGCCGATCCGGGTGTGCAGTCGCACCCCGTCGACGGTCGGATCGAGACCGGCCCTGAGCTGGACGTTCGTCGACCCGGAGAGGTTCCGCATCGCCTCGTGCTGGGCCAGCGGACCGAGCGGAGCGGGCCTGGCCTGAGTCCGTCGGGTCCGTTCGATGCCCGGGTTCGGGTTCGCCTCGGCGAGGGCCGCGACCATGGCTTCTCTGATGCGTTCGAGAACCTCGTCGTCAGGGAGAGCTTCGCCCAGCGGCAGACTCGACCGCATCGCAGGGTCGTCCTGGAGGCGGGCGAGCGCGACCTGCGCGAGCTGCTCGGCCACGCCGTACCGCGTCCAGTTGTGGATGCCGAGCGTGAGATGGATGGACACCTCGCCCTGAGCGGTGGCGGCATGGAGCCACCCGCGCGGAAGGTAGAGGGCATCGCCGGGTTCGAGGACGGCGTCGATGGCAGGTTCGGTGGCGGCCGCCTCGGCGACGGAGGCCCGACGATCCGTCCACGGCTGGTCACGCAGCGGCGCATCGAAGACGGGTTCATGGATGACCCAGCGCTTCGTGCCCTGGATCTGGAGGACGAAGACGTCGTGGACGTCGTAATGGTCGTCGAAGCCCTGGTTCTGGGGCGGGGTGATGTACGCGTTGGCCTGGACGGGGTTGCCGAGTTCGCTGCTCAGAGCGGCAGCGAAGTCGCCGATGGGCGCCCACGTACGCTGCAGGGCCTGGAGGACGAGGGTCGCGCCGTCGTGGAACTGACGCCACAGGCGGGTGTCGTCGAGCTGGTCGCCGATCGTCGCCCCGACTCCGGCCGGGGAGGTGAAGGAGGACGTCGGCAGGGTCGCACCGTCCTTGGCCACGCGCAGGAACGGGGAGCGCAGGCCGCGGGAGGAGATGAGTTCGTCGACCGCGGCCGCGGAGAAGAGGTCGGAGAAGTCGCTGACGCCGCGGCTGAGCAGGGCTCGCCTGCCCCAGTAGTCGTCGGCGAAGGTGGCACGGGGAATCTCGATGAGGCGGGATTCCAACACCCCGGCGTCAGAGGAGACGCCGGGGTGTCGGAGATCAGGTGCAGAGGTGCTCAAGACCGGTCGGCTCCTCCGTCGGCGCCGCCGTCGTGAACGCCGGGCTGGCCGGAGGCTCCGCCGTCGGCCGGACCCTCGGCGCCACCGTCGGCACCGCCATCGTGGACGCCGGGCTGACCGGAAGCTCCGCCGTCGGCCGGACCCTCAGCGCCACCATCGGCGCCACCATCGTGGACGCCGGGCTGACCAGCGGCACCGCCGTCGGCCGGACCCTCAGCGCCACCATCGGCACCGCCATCGTGGACGCCGGGCTGACCCGCGGCACCGCCGTCGGCCGGACCCTCGGTCTCGTTGGGATCGAAGTTGGATTCTGTCATGATTCCTCCTTGATTTCTTGTGGCATCAGCGGGACCCGCGGGGTGCTCGACGGCGGGTCTGAGTCGTCCTCTTGAAGACGAGCCGCCTTGCTGACAGGCTACGTGCCGAAGACGCCCTTGGGAACAGGCCGCCGAAGGATTTCCGTCGAGTTCACCCGCCTCAGCGGCCGGCGAGCTCCTGCGCCTTCTTCTCGATCTCCGGCAGGCCGGCGGCGCTGAGGTCGATGACTCCGGAGGCGATGATGTGCTCGTGCAGCGGTTCGTGCCGGTGGGCGAGGAACTTCTCGAAGTCCTCGGCGGCGTTCGAGGTGCCCGCGCCGTGGCCGAGGAGGACGAAGTCGCGTCCGGCCGCCGACTTGTCGATCTCGGTGACGAGGTCGTCGAAGAACCGGTCAAGGTCCTTCTTGTCGTCGCGGCCGGTCTTCTTCTCCACGGTGCGCATGTGGTGGCCGCGGGAGTCCGGGTTCTTCTCGTGCTCGTGCTGGTCGACCTCGACGTCGTGGGCGCTGAGGTCGAAGTCGTAGAAGCGGGCGTCCTCCTCGGTCATCGTGACGACGAAGAGGTGCCCCTGACCCTCGGTGCTCTCGTGGGAGGCGAAGAGGTGGCGGGCGCGTTCGATGTCCTCGATGCTCACCAGACCGTCATGCTGCCGGCGGAAGACGACGCGGTGGCCGTTCATGTCCACCGCGAGGCGATCGCCCGACTCCTGCTCGACCTTGTCCGCGTAGTTCTCCCACATCGTGATGAACTGCTTCCACTCGATGTCTCGAGGGGCGGGATGGCCGAGGATGGATTCCTTGGTCTTCTGCGGGTGGTCGCTCATGATGCCTCCTGGCGGTGTGGGGATAGCGGGCCCTCCGGCGGCCGGTCGCGCAGTGCGATCCGACCGTCGTGCCCCGGCGCGGGTTCGCGCCGTTGACCTGAGGATAGCCGCTTCCGCTGTTGCCCACATCACAGAATCGGGTCATAGTCGAAGATGAGGCCGGTGCCGGCCGTTCGCCGAGGTGGTCCGGCCTGACTGCGGGACCGCGCCCGCGACGCCGCGGGTTCGCCGAGGCGGGAGAGGAGACCATGGACGCCGCCACCGTGTTCGCGCTCCTCGACGCCCCCGACTACGGAATCGCCCGCGAGGTCCTCCAACGCGGTTTCGCCCTCCTCTTCCTCATCGCGTTCCTCAACGCCTGGAACCAGTTTCCGGCCCTCCTCGGCGAAAAGGGGCTGCTTCCGGCACCGCGCTTCCTCGCTCTGACCACGGCGAAGCAGGCGCCGAGCCTCTTCCGCTGGGCACGCACCCCGTACTCGGATCGGAACCTGCGCATCGTCTGCGGTCTCGGCATGGCGCTCGCGGCCACCGTCGTCCTCGGGCTCCCGCAAGCGGGTCCTGCGTGGGCGCCGATCCCCGTGTTCCTGCTGATGTGGTGGCTGTACTTCTCGATCTCCGCCATCGGGCAGCGCTTCTACGGCTTCGGCTGGGAGAGCCTGCTGCTCGAGGCCGGCTTCCTCGTCGGCTTCCTCGGTTCGCATGCGGTCGCCCCGCCCCTGCTCATGATCCTCCTGCTGCGGTGGTTCACCGTGCGCGTCGAGTTCGGCGCCGGCATGATCAAGATGCGCGGTGACCGGTCGTGGCGCGACCTCACCGCGATGAACTACCACCACCAGACCCAGCCGATGCCGAACCCGCTCAGCCGACGCGCGCACCTCATGCCGACCTGGTGGCACAAGGGCGAGACGCTCGGCTCCCACATTGTCCAGCTCATCGCCCCGTGGCTGCTCTTCCTCCCACAGCCCATCGCCTCGTTCGCCGCGACGGCGATCATCATCACCCAGCTCGCCCTCGTCATCACCGGCAACTATGCGTGGCTGAATTGGGCGACGATCCTCCTCGCGTGCGCCGGTATCAGCGATTCGTTCTTCCGGTGGATCCTCGGCGGTCCCTTCCCCGGATGGGGCATCGATTCCCTGATCTCTCGGATCGCGGATCCCTCTCCCGCCGAGGCGGCCGCCGGTTCCGGAGGTCCCGCGCAGTCCCCGCTGTGGTGGGTTCTCCTCATCATCGCGTTCGTCGCCTGGCAGTGCGTGCTCAACGTCTCCGCTCTGCGCAACCTCTTCTCGCCGAGGCAGCTGATGAATGCGCACTTCAACCGCTGGGGACTCGGCAACGCCTACGGGGCGTTCGGGTCGATGTCCGAGGTCAGGCACGAGATCGCGATCGAAGGCACGCTCGACCCCTCGGGCACGGACGGCTGGCGGGAGTACGTCTTCAAGGGCAAGCCCGGTGAGGTCCACCGGCGCGGACCTGTCGTCGCGCCCTATCACCTGCGCCTCGACTGGCTCATGTGGTTCGCAGCGCTCGGCGACTACCGGGATGCGTGGTTCCTCGCGCTCATCGAACGCCTCGGCACCGGCGACCCGCTCATCCGCCGGCTGCTCGGCCCCGATCCCTTCGACGGACAGGCCCCGGCCCTCATCCGCGCGAGGATGTTCACCTACCGCTACGCGACGAGCGCGGAACGCCGAGCCGCGAAGCAGGCGGGCGAGACGCCGCCGTGGTGGGTGCGCAGCGATCCACGAGTCATCCTCCGCCCCGTCGACCTGCGCGGACGGTAGCCGCGCCGGCCTCCACCGAGACCGCCACTTCCCACCGAGACCACCAGTTGTGAGCGGCCGTCTCGGCGCTAAGCAGCAGTCTCGACGAGAGGTGGTCGCCGCCGGCCACGCGTACACTACTCCGCGCCGCTGTGCCTCCGCACCTCCATGCCTCACCGCGCTTCCACCGAGACCGCCAGTTCGCACCGAGACCACCACTTGTGAGCAGCGGTCTCGACGCTAAGTGGCGGTCTCGACGAGAGGTGGCGTCGGCGGGAGGGGTCGCGACTGGAGGAGATCAGCAACCGGGCCTCCTCAGCGACCCACTCACTGCACGAACTGCACGCCGCTACTCGATGCCCGCTACTCGATCCCGAGCAGCAGGAGCACGATGAGAATGACGTTGAGGGCGATGATGAGCGCCGAGGCGATCACCGCGGCGACCGTGATCCAGCGGCCGTTGGCGAACTCTCCCATCACCGCCCGGTTCGACGTCAGCCGCACGAGCGGCACCATCGCGAAGGGGATCCCGAGGCTGAGCACGACCTGACTGAGCACGAGCGCCCACGTCGGGTCGGTGCCGAGTGCGAGCACGATGAGCGCGGGGATCATCGTCACCGCCCGCTGCCACACGATCGGGACGTTCACCCGCAGCAGCCCCTGCATGATCGACGCGCCAGCATACGAGCCGACAGCCGATGACGCCAGCCCCGAGGCGAGCAGCCCGATGCCGAAGAGCAGTCCCACCACCTCGCCGAGGTTGGCCGTGACCACCGCATGCGCACCCTCGATCGTGTCGGTGCCGCCCTCCCCGCGCAGCGCCGCCGCGGCGAGCAGGAGCATGGCGATGTTGACGGAGCCGGCAAGGACGAGCGAAGCGACGACGTCCCAGCGACTCGCTCGCAGCAGCCGCGGGATCGCCGTCCGCGGCTGTCCCCCGTGTCGGTCGACCGACAGTGCCGAGTGGAGGTAGATCGCGTGCGGCATGACCGTGGCCCCGAGCATCGAGGCGGCGAGGACGAGCGAGTTCGTCCCCTCGAGCCTGGGCAGCAGCCCACCGGCAGCCTCACCCCAGCTGACGTCGCCGACGACGAGGCCTGCGAGGAAGCCGACGGCGATGATCGCGAGGAATCCGATGATGACGAACTCGAAGGGCCGCTGCCCGCGCGAGGACTGGATGGAGAGGAGGATGAGGGAGACGACGCCGACGATGACCCCGCCGAGGAGGAGCGGCAGATCGAAGAGGATCTTCAGTGCGATGGCCCCGCCGACCACCTCCGCGAGGTCGGTGGCCACCGCGACGATCTCCGCCTGCCCCCAGTACGCCAGCCGCGATTTCCTTCCGAGACGGCGGCCGAGGATGCCCGAAAGCGACTGCCCGGAGACGAGCCCGAGCTTCGAGGACAGGTACTGGACGAGGACGGCGATGAGGTTCGCGGCGACGAGGACCCAGACGAGCAAGTAGCCGTACTGGGCGCCCGCGGTGAGATTGGCGGCGACATTGCCCGGATCGACGTAGGCGACGGCGGCGACGAACGCGGGCCCGAGCAGCAGGACGAGGGAGGCTCGCCTTTTCCTGCCCGCCGAGGCGGCGCCTCCGGCCCGTGGGGTCCGCGGCTCGTTCGATCGCATAGAGTTAAGGTACATTAACTTTGAGATGTGGGCAACGGTGCCTGGCCGCCGTCGGACGCCATTGCCGAGCCGTAGCGAGCCATCATCGAGTCGACGCCCCGCGGCCACCGGAGCGTCGACCACCGTTCGCACCCTCGCCTTGTCGCCGACACCGCCCGAGCGTAGAGTGGAATCATGCCCGGTGAACATGTTCAGTCAAATGCGCGATCGGTTCGGCGGCAGCGGACCGAGGACCGCATCCTCGCCGCCGCCGCGGACCTCTTCCTCGCCCACGGCTACCGGGCCGCGACGGTGCGCGCGATCGCCGAGACCGCCGAGGTCTCGGTCGGCCGCGTCATGGCCGTCGGCGACAAGGACGCCCTGCTCATCGCCTGCTACGACCGCTGGATCGCCCAACTCCAGGACGGCACCTACGACCTTCCGCGCGCCCGCGCGAACCGGGGGACCGCCTCGGCGGTGCAGGACCATCTCCTCGGCATCTTCCTGCCGTTCCTTGAATTCTTCGCCGCGCACGAGGACCTCTCCCGCGACTACGCGGCCGCCCTCATCCGCGTCCACGGCCGACCGCAGGTCTTCGACGGCCTCGCCCGGGACCTTCAGACCGCTCTGAGTGAGAACCTCACGTCGATCGGGATCAGCGAGGACAACGCGCGGGCCTCGGCCGCCGCGCTCTACGACTCGTACATGGGGGTGCTCTTCCGCTGGGCAGCCAGCGACATGAGCGTCGACGACGCGGTGGCCGCGCTCTCGCACATCATCGCCTTCCACACCCGGTTCCGGAGGGCGCCGTGACCCTCATCCCCGACCCCTGGTGGCCGGTGGCGGTCCTCGCCGTCGTCGTCCTCGGCGACGGTGTGATGACCTTCCGTCCGCCGCGGGCGATCGCCGCATGCCTCGACGGCGTGGGTCTGCCCAGGGACTGGTGGTGGGTGCTCGCGGTCGTGAAGTTCCTCGCGGTCGCAGGCCTTCTCGCCGGGTTCTGGATCCCAGGGGTCGGGCTGGCCGCGGTGACCGGTCTCGTCGTCTACTTCCTCGCAGCGGCCTGGGCGCACATCCGGGCACGGTACGTCGGTCGGGACTTCTGGCTCAACTGCCTCGGGATGCTCACCGGGGTCGTACTCGTGCTCGTCTTCTGCTTCCTCGTGTGAGGACGGGCCGGCCGGGTTCGGGCAGCCGCAGTTGAAGGGATTCGCCGCAGACACCGCCGAATCGTGCTTGAACGGTGCTTCGCAACCTCCCCCGACTCGGCTAGGCTCGAATCACCGGCCGCAGTGCCTGACGAAGGAGCGTCGAGATGCCCGAATTCGCCGACAGCAGCCGCGCTCGCGCCGAATCCACGGCCGAACGCCATTCCCGCTGGACCTGGATCCACGAGACCGCGGCGATGACCGGATGGAACTTCACCGCCCTCGAAGGACGCCTCATCGCCGACGATCCGCCTTGGGACTTCGACACCATGTGCCTCGACGCCATCGAAGACGCCGACGACGTCCTCGACATGGGCACCGGCGGCGGCGAACGGCTCATCTCGATCGTCAAGCGCTTCCGCGGACGCAACTCCGCGACCGCCTCGGACGTCATCATCCGCGCCACCGAGGGGTGGGCACCCAATGTTCCCGTGGCCACCTCGGCGCTGGAGCACTACGGGATCGAGGTCACCGCCTACGACAGCGAGGACGGGGAGCCGATGCCGTGGCCGGACGGGCAGTTCGACGTCGTCATGAACCGGCACGAGAGCTATGACATCGCCGAGGTCGCCCGCATCCTCGCCCCGGGCGGCCTGTTCCTCACGCAGCAGGTCGACGGCACCGAGGCCGAGGAGTTCCGCCGATGGTTCGGCGGAGTGCCGCAGCATCCGGAAGTCCAGCTCGAGCAGTGCGTCGACGAGGTCGAAGCCGAGGGGCTGCGGATCGAGGCGGCGCGGCGGTGGATGGGCATGATGCGCTTCACCGACGTCGAGGCGGTCATCGAGTACCTCGCCTACGTCCCGTGGGACTCCCCCGGGTTCGCCGTCGGCGATCACATCGGCGCACTCGAGCGGCTCGCCGCCGAACGCCGGCCGATCGAGGTCACGCAGAAGCGGTTCCTCATCGCCGCCGTCAAGGAGTGAGGAATCAAGGAGTGAGGATTTCCCGACCCCGGGAACCGGGTAGCCGTATGTGATCGGCGTCTCGGCGTGCGTAGCGTCGAAGACATGACTTCGACGAACTTCGCATACCCGCAGCCAACCGACGACGAACTGGCCGCTCAGATGTCGGCCGATGATCACTTCCCCAACCATCCGAACCGCTCCGGCCCGAGCGGATCCGTCCCCGATTCTGCGGCGGCGGCTTCGTGGGCCGGCACAGGGGCGCCCGACGCCGGCGCCGCCTCCTCCGGACCTGGCGCACTGTCGCCGAGGTTGGGCAAGGCGGCGCTCATCCTCTCGATCATCGCCGCAGGGCTCTCGCTCATCGCCTCGGCGATCCTCGGCTCGACCGTCGGCCCGATGGAGGCCGCGAGCGGCTACTACTTCTCCGATCTGCCCTCGTGGTACACCGGCATCGCAGTCGGCCTCTTCTCGGTGCAGGGTCTGTGCGCGGTCCTCGGGCTCACCGGTCTCGTCATGGGCATCGTGGCCACGGCGACCCGCCGGGGTCGCACTCAGGGCATTCTCGCCATCGCGATCGCCGCGTTCGCCCCGGTCATCTCATTCGCCCTCTTCGTCATCCTCAGCTTCGCCCTCGCCTGAGCGTCACCGCGCGGCACTCTGGTCATCGAGACCGCCACTTAGCGCCGAGACCGCTGGTTGCAGCCTGCGGTCTCGGC
>NZ_BAAAAF010000018.1:8059-41462 GCF_037101285.1 Brevibacterium metallidurans | reverse complement strand
CTACGTTCGGGAAGGATAACCGCTGAAAGCATCTAAGCGGGAAGCCTGCTCCGAGATGAGATTTCCATCCCTATTGGGGGGAGGTGCCCAGGAGAACACTGGGTTGATAGGCCGGGTATGGAAGCACTGTAAGGTGTGGAGTTGACTGGTACTAATACGCCGATCACTCACACAACCCCTTCTGGGTTGGTGTGTGCGGAATGTTGCATGAAGTTTTTTGATGAGAGCCACATGGTTGGTGTTCGCGTTCGCTGTACGGTTCTTGGGCCACTACCACACACGGTTCGTGTGTGGTGTGTCTGATGGTTTTGCGGTGGTGATAGTGGTGGGGAAACGCCCGGTTAACCGTTCCGATCCCGGTAGCTAAGCCCATGTCATGCTGATGGTACTGCAACTTGGTGGTTGTGGGAGAGTAAGTGACTGCCGCAATATTCTTCGGGTGGGGGCACTCCTTTCAGGGGTGCCCCCACTTTTTGCATTCACGGACGTGAGTGTCCACGCCACCCGCCGAGCAGATCGGGTTTTCCTCACCCCAAGGGGAGAGGCAACCGCATGGAGGCACCACCTCGGCGTGCCTAGCCTGAAGACATGCGCAACGACACTGAAGTCTCCGCGATCGACAACGGGATCCCCACCCCCTCATCCAGCCGTAGGATCCGCTCAGTGCTGGCGAGAGTCCTCTGGGGCGGCCACTGGCTGCTGCGGATCTGGCTCGCCGGCTATCTCCTCGTCTACGGCTGGTCCAAGGTGTTCCTCACACAGATGGGCTATGCCGACTACTCGGACGCCCTCATCCAATACGGCGAGATGAGCCCGATGGGCCTGCTGTGGCGATTCATGGGCTTCTCACCCGTCGTGCAGTTCCTCGCCGGCGCTGCCGAGGTCACCGCCGCAATCCTCCTCCTCTTCCGACGCACAGTGTGGTTGGGCGCAGCCCTCGCCGTCGTCGATATGTCCGTCGTCTTCCTCCTCAACCTCACCTTCGACGTCCCGGTCAAACAGCTCGCCGGAATGATGGCACTGGCCGGCCTCATCCTCCTCATCCCCAACCTCGTGCGCCTCGGACGGTTCCTCATCGGCCTGCCCACCGGGGTTCCGGTCCAGGGCAGGATCTCCGACAACCGCATCTTCGTCGCCATCACCAAGTGGACCTCACCGCTGCTGGCAATCGTCATCATCGTCGGCACAGGCGTCGCCTTCGGGCTGCGCACGAACTGGGGGCAACTCGATCCGGCACCGGTCGTCGCCGGTGTCTACCGGGCTGACGACGGCAGCCAGGGCACCGTCGACGGCGCCGAGATCACGCAGATGGCCTTCGGGCAGATCGCCGTCGGAGGCAAGGCACGAGTCGCCATCAGATTCGCTGACGGCAGCTTCCAGGACGGCTCCTACCAGGTCAAGGACGACGGGACCCTCGCACTGTCCCTCTATCCGAAGCTCGCAGGCGATCAGGGCCTGGTCAGAGACGTGTCGAAGAGAATGGGACTGCGCTACGACCTCGGAGACCAGGGCAGGCTCCGTCTGACGGGCGACGGCCTCGACCTCACTCTCGTCCCCGACCCGGAACGGCGGTATCTCTACGACCGCGACTTCAGTTGGGCCCCCAGGGAAGCGATCCACCGCTGACCATGTGCGCAGACACGGAAACGGCATCCACGATGCGATCGTGGATGCCGTTTCGTCTCCCGCCGATGTCTCCCACCGGAGGCAGAGGTTCTGCCGAAGTGGGTTCAGCGTCCGAACAGGCGCGAGAACAGCCCCTTCTTCTTGGGCTCCTCTGCCGCCTCGGTCTCCTCCGCTGCGGGCTCAGCGGACGCGGCGGACTCGTCATCCACGGTCCGAGGCGATTCGGAGCTGACGCCCGTGTCGGGTGTGGCGGCACCGGACGGGACGGCCGCCTCGGCGGGGGTGCCATCGCTGTGGTCCTCCGCAGTCGCCTCGGACGAGGCAGCCGGCGACGCGTCCGGTCGGGAGGTCTCGGCGGCGGGAGCGACCGCCTCGTCGGCAGTGTCTGCGCTCCGGCCGGTCTCAGGCGACGCCGTGTGCTCGCTGGCGGGCGTTCGACCGCTCGCAGCTGCCGCGGACTCCTTCCGCGCCGTGGTCGAGTCAGCTGTCGTCGAGGTTGCCGCAGTTGCGTCGGTCGCCGGAGCGCCGGACGAGGAAGCGTCGGCGACGGTGATCCCGGTGATGCGGGAGAACTGCTCGGCGGCCTCGCCCTCGAGCGGCGCGTGCACCTCGCAGTTGGAGATCCGACTGACCTCGTCGAAGCTGAGGTCAGCGCTGCCGTCGGCGAAGAGCAGACGCAGACCGTTCTCGGGCAGCGGTGCCGTGGGAATGCCGCGCTTGGCGACGTACGCCTCGAGCGCGGCCCGGTGGTCGTCGACCGTCGTCTGGGTCAGCCCCTGCATGAGCGCGCGCACCGACGCCTTGACGGTCGGTTCGGGCAAGGTGAGCTCGGGGGCGTCGACGAGCAGCCACACCGTGGTCCCGGCGCCGGCCGCAGCGGGGTAGTGCGCCCACTTGCCCGTCGCCTCCTTCGCCGCCAGCGTCAGTCGCAGCGCGAGTTCGTCGTCGAGCTTGAGTTCCGGAGAGACGAGTTCGTCGATGTCCGAGGCTGCACCGAACTTCCGCACCTCATGGGAGAGGCCGACGACCGCCTCGGGGAACTCGTTGATGTTCTCCCACCCCCACAGCCACGTGCCCTGCGAGCTCGACTCGGAACCGAGGAGATGGGGACGGGTGCGCAGCACCGCATCATCCTCGGCAGTGAAGGTGAGGTGCGGATCCGCGGTGAAGTCGACCTCCCACGCGGCGTCGGCGATGAGTCCGCCGAAGTGCGTCTGCGTCTCCGTGGAGAGGAAGACGGCGCGATTGACGAGGTCCTGCAGTGTTGTGCTCATGCCTTCCAGCGTACGGGGGCGCCGGACAGATGCGAGGAGGCACGCGGACCACTGGCCCGTGTCAGTGCCGCGTGGTGGACTGTGACGAGCATGCGGACCTTGCGAAGGAGGAAGTTCGATGTAAGATGATGCGTTGCGCTCTCAACTCTCACGACGGCTCAGTTTCAGTTTTCGAACCCCAGGATGTTCACTGTGGCACTCTTGCGCCTGACCCTGAAATACGCGAAATCCTATTGGCTCTTCATCGTCTTCGTCGTCATCCTCCAGCTGGCGTCGACGATCGCCGCCCTCTACCTGCCGAGCCTCAACGCCCGGATCATCGACGAAGGCGTGGCCGAGGGCAACACCGACTTCATCTGGTCGACCGGGATGACGATGCTCATCGTCTGCCTCGTCCAGGTCATCACGGCGGTCACCGCGATCTACTTCGGGGCCCGCTCCGCGATGGGAGTGGGCCGGGACATCCGCCGCGACGTCTACAGCAGAGTGGACGACCTCTCCACCCTCGAGGTCGGGAAGTTCGGCAGCGCGACCCTCATCACCCGCAACACCAACGACGTCCAGCAGGTGCAGATGCTGGTCCTCATGACCCTGAACTTCATGGTCTCCACCCCGATCATGTGCATCGGCGGCATCATCATGGCCTTCCGTGAGGACGCGGGCCTGTCCTGGCTGGTCTGGGTCTCGGTGCCCACGCTCTTCGTCGTCGTCGGCATCCTCGTCGTCCTCCTCATGCCCCTCTTCCGCCGCATGCAGGACCAGGTCGATGACATCAACGGCGTGCTCCGGGAGCAGATCACCGGCATCCGCGTCATCCGCGCCTTCGTCCGCGAACCCTTCGAGACCGACCGGTACGCCGACGCCAACCGAGCCCTGACCGAGACCTCGGTCAAGGTCGGCAACCTCTTCGTCCTCATGTTCCCCGCGATCATGATGATCCTCCACCTCGCGACCGCCGCCGTCCTGTGGTTCGGCGGCCACCGCGTCGACGCCGGACAGATGGAGGTCGGATCGCTCACCGCGTTCCTCCAGTACCTGCTCCAGATCCTCGTCGCCGTGATGATGGGCGTGTTCATGATGATGATGATCCCGCGCGCCGTCGTCTGCGCCGAACGCATCTGCGAAGTCCTCGACACGACATCGTCGATGGTCATCCCCGACGGCGTCGACGAACTCCCTCGCCGAGGTGAGCTGGAGTTCCGCAACGTCACCTTCGGCTATCCCGGCGCCGAGGTCCCGGTCCTCGAGGACCTCACGTTCACCGCGCAGCCGGGGACGACGACGGCGATCATCGGTTCGACCGGGTCGGGCAAGTCGACGATCGTCGGTCTCATCCCGCGCCTCATCGACCCCCAGGCCGGCGAGGTGCTCATCGACGGTGTGCCCGTGAGCGCCTTCAACCGGCACCAGCTCGCCGAGCTCGTCGGCCTCGTCCCGCAGAAGCCCTACCTGTTCTCCGGCACGATCGCCTCGAACCTGCGCTTCGGCAGCGAATTCGCCACCGACGAGCAGCTGTGGGAGGCGCTCGAGACCGCGCAGGCCGCGGACTTCGTCGCCGAGAAACCGGACCAGCTGGATGAGAACGTCGCCCAGGGCGGCACGAACTTCTCCGGCGGCCAGCGGCAGCGACTGTGCATCGCCCGAGCGCTGGCGGCCAAGCCGCTCGTCTACGTCTTCGACGATTCGTTCTCCGCCCTCGACGTCGCCACCGACGCCCGCCTGCGGGAAGCCCTCGGCCGGACCACTGGGGAGTCGACGGTCATCGTCGTCGCCCAGCGCGTCTCGACGATCCGCGACGCCGACCAGATCCTCGTCCTCGACGACGGCAAGATCGTCGGCCGGGGCACCCACGACGAGCTCATCGAGACGAATCCGACGTACCAGGAGATCGTCGAATCACAGCTGACCGCGGAAGGGGTGAACTGAGATGGCGAAGAAGGATCCCACCACTGCCGAGACCACCGGTTCCGGTGCGGCCACCGCCGAGGCGGAGGTCGCCGAGGACTTCATCCCGCAGGAGGGCGACGGCGACATGTTCGGCGGCACTCCCGCGCGGAAGGCCAAGCACTTCTGGCCTTCGGTCAAAAGACTGTTCGGGCTCATGGGCAATGAGAAGGCGGGCCTGGTCAAGGTCGTCCTCCTCGTCATCGGTTCGGTCGTGCTCACTGTCATCGCCCCGAAGGTGCTCGGCAAGGCGATGGACGTCGTCTACTCGGGTGTCATCGGCGCGCAGCTGCCGGCCGGGGCGAACATCGAGGACATCATCGCGGGCGCCCGTGCGCAGGGCCGCGACGACTACGCCGACATGCTCGCCACCGCGGGAGTCGTCCCTGGTCAGGGCATCGACTTCACCGCACTCGGACAGATCATCATCGTCGTCCTCCTCATGTACCTCGTCGCCTCGATGCTCATGTGGGCGCAGGGCTACATCCTCAACGCCCTCGTCATGCGCGTCGTCTATCGTCTGCGCGAGGACATCGAACGCAAGATCAACCGGCTGCCGCTGCGCTACTTCGACACTCGGCAGCGCGGCGACGTGATGTCTCGGGTGACGAACGACGTCGACAACATCCAGCAAGCGCTGCAGCAGGCGTTCTCGCAGCTCGTGCAGGCGGCCCTGACGATCATCGGCATCGGCGTGATGATGTTCATCGTGTCCTGGCAGCTCGCTCTGCTCGCCCTCATCGCCCTGCCGCTCTCGGCGATCATCGCCGGAGTCATCGGTTCTCAGGCCCAGCGGAAGTTCAAAGCCCAGTGGAAGTACACCGGCGAGGTCAACGGCCACGTCGAGGAGTCGTTCTCCGGCCTCGACGTCGTCCGTGCCTTCGGTCGCGACCAGGTCATGCTCGAGGAGTTCGACCGCCGCAACGAGGAGCTGTACAGGGCCTCCGCCGGGGCCCAGTTCGTGTCGGGGATGATCATGCCCTCGATGCAGTTCGTCTCGTACCTCAGCTATGTCCTCATCGCCGTGGCCGGCGGTCTGCGTGTGGCCTCGGGGCAGATGACTCTCGGTGATGCGACGGCGTTCATCCAGTACTCGCGGGAGTTCTCGCAGCCGATCTCGGAGATGGCGGGAGTGGCGAACATGCTCCAGTCCGGTGTCGCCTCCGCCGAACGGACCTTCGAGCTCCTCGACGCCGAGGAAGAGGAACCGGACGAGGCGACGGCGTCGCTGCCGCCGCGGACTCCTGGCCGCGTCGACTTCTCCCACGTGAGCTTCCGCTACACCGAGGAGACCCCGCTCATCGAAGACGTCTCGTTCACCGCGGATCCGGGCCACACCATTGCCATCGTCGGGCCCACCGGTGCAGGCAAGACGACCCTGGTCAACCTCGTCATGCGATTCTACGAACTCACCGGAGGAGCGATCTTCCTCGACGGCGTCGACATCCGCGACCTCACACGGGCCGACCTGCGTTCGCATGTGGGCATGGTCCTCCAGGACGCGTGGCTCTTCGACGGGTCGATCAGAGAGAACATCCGCTACGGTCGCCTCGACGCGACCGACGAGGAGGTGCTCGACGCCGCGAAGGCGACGATGGTCGACCGGTTCGTCCGGCAGCTGCCTGAAGGGTACGACACGGTCATCGACTCCGACGGCGGCAGCGTCTCGGCAGGCGAACGCCAGCTCATCACGATCGCGCGGGCCTTCCTCGCCGATCCCTCTCTGCTCATCCTCGACGAGGCGACCTCCTCGGTGGACACGCGCACGGAGTTCCTCGTCCAGCAGGCCATGGCGGCGCTGCGCACCGACCGGACCTCGTTCGTCATCGCCCACCGACTCTCGACGATCCGCGACGCCGACACGATCATCGTCATGGAACACGGTGCGATCGTCGAGCACGGCAGCCATGAGGAGCTGCTGGCGGCGGAAGGCGCCTACTACCGGCTCTACATGTCCCAGTTCCGCGGCGAGGACGCAGAGGAGCACTTCACCTCGGAGGTGCTCGCCGAGGCGGAGACCGAGCCCGGAATCAGCGCCGACGCCGCTGCCCTGGCGGAGGACGAAGCGGATTCTGCCATGGCCGAGCACGCCGAGGCTGAGCATGCCGAGGGTTCAGAGGGCGCAAAGGCGTCGGACGGTGCTTAAGCGCCGGAAAGCGTCGAGGATACGGCGGACGGTCGGCACAAGCCGGACTGAGCTGCCGGCGACCTGAACCGGCGGCGAGGTGAATCGCCGAACCCGGACCGATGCGCGGTCCCGAGGCACCAGCCGCGGGACCGCGCATTCGTCGTTCTCCTGGGAGCACTGGCGCACGATGCCAGCGCCGATGCCGACTTCTCAGAGCCTCTCCGCGGAGACTGCGTCCGGGAGGCCGACGGCGAGGGTAACGATTTCCGGGAGCCAGCACGGCACCTCCGCCTGATCGAGATGAGATGACAGTTTCGCCATGACCGCTCCGAGCGCGACCCGGACCCATCGGGCGAATGCTGACTCGACCCGACTCGGTGGCCTCCCACCAGGGAGATCGACGAGGCAGGTGATGCGACACCCGGCACCGACGAGTGACGCCCGGCATCGGCACCTCCCGCGCAACGACGCCCGTGGTGACGAAGCGATAACAGTTCACCGTGACCTACATCACAGCATTGTCATGAACTCAATGACCATAAGTCCCCTCGACGTGACTTCCTGAGTACCGTCCTCACCAACCACAGCAACCGGTTCGCCGACCCAGGCGGACTCCGTTGGAAGGACGATCATGAAACGGCTCATCCTCGCGACCACCCTCGCGCTCGCCGTCACCACCCTCGGTGCCCTTCCCGCCGCAGCCGCGGCGCCCGAGGTCGTGGCTCAGGCGAGCACAGACACCGCACCCGAACCATCCCCAGATCCCGCCCCCGACTCCGCCGGAGAACCCGACGGCACGGCAGACGGCACCGACTCCGGAGGCGCCGCCGACGGGACCGACCCCGGCGCCGACCCCGGAACCGCTGACTCCGAAGGAGCCGCGGACGGCACACCCCCCGACCCGACCACCCCCGCAGAGGCGGACGTCGACGGCACCGACGACGCCGAAAGCACCCCCTCGGAGACCCCGACCGATATCCCCATCGAGGCCTCCCTCGGCCTCGAGAACACCGAAGTCACCGTCGACGAACTGGCGGACCCGGACCGTGGCATCCGCTTCTTCGTCGACGGCGTCCTCGCCGGGGACACGATCAGTTGGGGCGACGGAGACGGCGCCACCGCCACGGCGCAGGAAGACGGAACGTTCACGGCCACGTACTACTCCGACGCCGAGGTCCAGCCCGGAGACACCGTGACAGTCACCGTCTCGGTGCAGCGAGGCGAACTCAACGAGACGTACTCGGCAACCGCCACCGTCATCGAAGGAGAAGGAGAGACCGAACCGCCGTCCAGCACGACTCTCGACATCACACCGAAGTCGCAGACCCTCGACAGCTTCCTGAGCAAAGGCGTGTCCGTGATGATGGCCGGCTGCACGATGGATTCCACCATCGAAGTCATCATCACCACCAAATACGACCCCGACACCGTGCTGTTCCAGGGCAAGGAACAGGCCGGCGAGGACACCGCAGGCGTCTTCACCTACGTTCCGGAGCTGGGCGACAGCGATGGATCCGGTTACGTCGGCGAGTACCTCGTCCGGGCAGAATGCGGTGTCCAGTACGAGGAGGGATCGTTCACCGTCACCGACAACGGCGACGAGGAGCTCGAACCGGTGCTCTGGATCCAGCCTGAGAAGCTCTCCGGGGCGGACTTCGTCAACCGGGACAAGGGTGTGACGATGACCGTCAAGGACTGCTACACCTCCGACTCGGTCCGCTTCCAGGTCTGGCGCAAGAAGACGAACGAGCTCCTCTACGACCGTACCGCGCCGAACGAGTACGACGGGCTCGTCTCCGTCCAGACCTACGGACTCGAGAACGACCCGTCCGCCTACGTCGGCACTTACACGGTCCAGGCCCTGTGCGGAGACACGGCGATGGGCGGAGAGTTCGTCGTCACCGGTTCCGGTTCAGGCGGAGGCGGCAACGGCGGCAGCAGCGGAGGTGGCGGCAACTCCGGTTCGATGCCTCGCACGGGTGCCGAACTCACCGGACTCGGCGCCGGTGCTCTCCTCATCCTCGCCGGAGCCGGAGCAGTCCTCTTCGCTCGGCGCCGCGGACACATGAAGGGATGAATGTGGCATGACAGGACTCCCGTCAGGTCGGTGACGCCGCCCGGCTCGACGGAGAACGCAGATCGGCCCCGGAGCATCGACGAGACGTCGACGCCCCGGGGCCGATTCGCGAGGTCAGGCTCGTCTGACAGCGGCGTGCGGAGGCCGCCCGTGCGATTTGATCGGCGAGGGGCGCCCTGCGGAGATAACGATCGCCCGGATCGAGCGGGTGATGTCTGCGGAATCTCAACATCTCGGGGCATTGACGATGACCGTATCGGGATTCCCGCTGTCCGTCGGCCGGTGCCGCTATCTGCAGCAGAAACCGTGCTCCTCACCTGGGGCGACAGGTCTTCTTCCCTGTGGATGTCCGGGTGTGGGTGCCGAGTGCCCGCAGCGTTGTCCACAGGGTTAACCACATCTGTGGTGACGGCGGGATAACTTTTCACCGTGACCCAGATCACAGAATTGTCATGAACGCAATGAACAGAACTCCACACGCATTGACATCGACCGTAGTGTCCTCGACTAAGCCACCCCAGGCTCCGTTGGCCGCCCCAGGCCCGTTGGAAGGACGAACATGAAACGCCTCATCATCGCGACGACCATGGCACTCGCCGTCGCCACCATGGGCATCATGCCGACCGCTGCCTCCGCAGCACAGACGACCGTGGCAATGCCGGACCCCGACGGCAGCGCCCAAGGAGAGACCCCACCGGACGACTCGAGCACCGACGACTCCAGCGGCACGGACGATTCCTCCGGTGTCGACGACTCATCAGGCGTCGATGACTCGACCGGCACCGACGATTCCACAGGCACAGACGATTCGACCGCCACGGACGACTCCTCAGGTGTCGACGACTCCACCGGCACTGCCGACCCGACCGAAGGCAGCGAAGCCGACGGCACAGAAGAGACCCCCTCAGAGTCCCCGGACGACCAGGCGATCCAAGCCTCCCTGGGCTTGTACAGCAGCGAAGTGACCGTCGAAGACATCAGCAACCCCGACGTGGGGCTCGGCTTCTACGTCGAGGGCGTCCTCGCCGGTGACACCGTGGCCTGGGGTGACGGCGACGGCATTCACGAGACAGTGCAGGAGGACGGGACCTTCACCGGCACCTTCTACACCAGTGAGGAAGTCTCGCCTGGTGACACCGTGACCGTCACCGTTGACGTGCAGAGGGGCACACAGAACGAGTCGTACTCGGCAACTGCCACCGTCATCGCCGGGGAGACCGAGCCGGCAGGAGACGTGTCCGTCGACGTCAAGCCGAAGAAGCAGTCGCTGAGCAGCTATCTGAAGGGCGGTGTGTCCGTGGTGGTGTCGAACTGCCCTGCAGGTGCCACCGCCGATGTCGCCATCATGACCAAATACGATTCCCACACCGCTGTCTACCAGGATGAGCAGGAGACGTCAGCGGAAGGCCTCGCGCTCTTCACCTACATTCCCGATGCGAAGAAGACGAAGCCGAGCAGCCTCGTCGGTGACTACGTCGTCTCAGCCGGGTGCGGCGACGCGGGGAAGGAAGTGACGTACACCGTCACCGCTGACGGCGACAAGGACCTCAAGCCGCAGCTGTGGGTCCAGCCGGAGAGGCTCTCCGGATCGGACTTCGTCAATCGCGACAAGGGCGTCAACCTCACCGTTCAGGACTGCGTCTCAGAATCCGTTCGCTTCCAGGTCTGGGGCAATAACCCGCGCAAGCTCCTCTACGACCGGACCGCGGACAACGACAGCTCAGGATTGGTCTCGGCCCAGGTCTACGGACTCGAGAACACCCCGTCGGCCTACGTCGGCACCTACGATGTCGTCGCCAACTGCGGCGGCACCAAGCTCAAGGGCAAGTTCACCGTCACAGGCAAGGGCGGCGGCGGAGGCGGTGACGTCGGCGACTCCAACGATGCCGGGTCGATGCCGCGCACCGGCGCCGAACTCACCGGCCTCGGAGCCGGAGCAGTCCTCATCCTCGCCGGCGCGGCAGCGGTCTTCTTCGCCCGCAAGCGCGGAGCGCTGAAGAAGTAGCACTGCGAGAACAGTCCGGCCCCGGAGCAAGCGCTCCGGGGCCGAACTGCGTGAAGTGTGTGCTGCGTGCGCCGAGGTGGTCGCGGAGTCGTCTCAGCGACCGGCGACGAGCGTGCGGACCGCGGAGGAGAAGAACCCCTGCCCGTCGACACCCGTGCTGTCGGGGCCGTAGCCGATCTCGACGGCGTGCTCGGGGTGGGGCATGAGACCCACGACGTTGCCCGCCTCGTTGGTGATGCCGGCGATGTCGCGCAGTGAGCCGTTGGGGTTGAGCCCCTGGTAGCGGAAGACGACGCGTCCGGTGGCCTCGAGCTCGTCGAGCACCTCATCGGTGGCGACGTATCCGCCTTCGCCGTTCTTCAGTGGAATCCGGATCGTCTGACCCTGCTCGTAGTCGCCGGTCCAGGCCGTGTCCGCGTTCTCGACGAGGAGATCCTGGTCGCGGCAGATGAAGTGCTGGTCCTCGTTGCGGATGAGCGCACCGGGCAGCAGATGCGATTCGCAGAGCACCTGGAATCCGTTGCAGATGCCGAGCACTGGCATGCCCGCACCGGCGGCCGCGACGACGGCCTCCATGATCGGTGCGAACCTCGCGATCGCCCCGCAGCGCAGGTAGTCGCCGTAGGAGAACCCGCCGGGCAGGATGACGGCGTCGACGCCGGAGAGCGTCGAGTCGGCATGCCAGAGATTCACCGCCGAGGCGCCGGCCAGCGTGACCGCGCGAGCGGCGTCACGATCGTCGAGGGTGCCGGGGAATGTGACGACGCCGATCCTCACATCATTACCGGGGGCCGCCTCGGCGCCGGTGACAGCCGTTGCCGTCATCAGGCGTCCTCGGCGACGCGCACGGCGACGACGTTCTCGATGACGGGGTTGGACAGGAGCGTCTCGGCGGCTTCGCGGGCCTGCGCGAGGACTTCGTCGGTGGCTTCGCCCTCGACCTCGAGTTCGAAGCGCTTGCCCTGCCTGACCTCGCCGAATCCGGAGAACCCGAGTCGGGTGAGTCCACCGGAGATCGCTTTGCCCTGCGGGTCGAGGATCTCGGGCTTGGGCATCACTTCAACGACGACACGTGCCATGCGTGTTTGACTCCTTTGAGAATGTGGTCGGGAGCTCCCTCCCGCGCTCGCGCCCAGTCTACCAAGCACGCCCACGTGGAACCGCCCCGCCTCCCGGTGCGGAACCGGGCGGACGGGGCGGATCGGACGGGCCGAGCTCAGGAGTCGAAGCCCATGCCCACGGCGTCGAGGACCTTGAGCAGCGGTCCCCGCCTGCCCTGATTCTCATCGGCCTTGATGAGCGCCTTGGTCGTCATCCTGATGCCCAGCCACGCGATGGGTTCGGGCGGGAACGGCAACGGCTGCTTCCGCACCATCTCGAGTTCCGTGAGTTCGGTGTCCTCGCCCGAGAGGAGGTCGAGCATGACCGTGCCCGCGAACCGGGAGGCGCCGACGCCGAGGCCGGTGAAGCCGGTCGCCATCGCCACCTTCCGGTCGTAGGCGGTGGTGAAGAACGCGAAGAACCGAGAGCACGTGTCGATCGGCCCACCCCACTTGTGGGTGAAGCGCACACCCTCGAGCTGCGGGAACGTCTCGAAGAAGTGCTCGGCGAGGGTCTCGAACGTCTCGCGGTTCTGGTCGTACTTCCACGACACCTGCCGACCGTAGTGGTAGACGGCGTCCCACCCGCCGAAGAGGATGCGATTGTCCGCGGTCAGCCGGTAGTAGTGGAACCGGTTCGCACAGTCGCCGATGCCCTGGCGGCCCTCCCAGCCGATCGCCGCCATCTGCTCATCGCTCAAGGGTTCGGTCATGAGCGCATAGTCGTAGACGGGCACGGTGTGCAGGCTCGCCCGTTTGAGCAGCGAGGGGAAGACGTTCGTCGCGAGCGCCACCCGGTCAGCGGTGACCGTCGCGTGCCCGGAGCTGCTCGCGCGGTCCCCGGAGACGGGTTCGGTGGTCACGGACACCGTGGACTTCCGGTCGCGGATGCCGGTGACCTTCGTCCCCTCGTACACCTCGACGCCGAGCTCCCGGATGACCCGCAGCAGCTCCCAGCACAGCTTCGCCGGGTTGAGCATCGCGACCTCGCGGGAGTCCCACAGCGCGCCCTTGTACGTCGGGGACCGGACCAGGTCGGCGAGCTCCTGCTGAGAGTAGAAGATGAACCCGGCCTCAGGGTCGTGCCCGGCACGGAGCTCGGCGACCTGGTAGTCCTCGGTGGCGACGTCGAGTTCGCCGGTGCGCTCGAACTCGCAGTCCATGCCGTACCGCTGGACCGCGGCCTCGATCGCATCGAGGTTCTCCCGCCCCAGGGCGGCCAGGCGCTCGTTCTCGTCGGGCAGGTGCGTCTGCCCGTTGTCGTAGCCGTGGGTGAGGCTGGCCGCGCAGAATCCGCCGTTGCGCCCCGAGGCCGCCCACCCGACGGTGTTCGCCTCGAGCAGGACGACGCGCCGGTCGGGGTCGCGCTCCTTGGCCTGCAGTGCCGTCCACAGTCCGGTGAATCCGCCGCCGACGACGACGAGGTCGGCATCGCGGTCACCATTCAGCGGCGGCAGCGGGGCCGGTCGCTGGTCGGAGTCGAGCCAGAACGGAACGGTGGTGGCGTCGGCCAATGCGGCTTTGACGTCCATGTCACTTCGCTTTCTGCCTTGCGGCACTGAGTCTGCCCTGCGGCACTGAGTCTGCCTTACGGCGCTGAGCGCGCCATGCGGCACCGGTGGTGCTGGTCGGGTCTGTGGTGCTGGTGGGAGGGACCGCCTCGGCGGGGATCGCACCCGCCGAGGCGCTCGATCATCCTGCCATCGTCTTGATGATCTCCGTCGAATTGCTTCCGGCCCGGCGCAGGACGAAGCCGACGAAGGCGAGAGCAAGCAGGGTGAGGACGAACATCACCGTCGAGATCGCCGCGACCTCGGGGCGCAGGGCCACGCGGACGGCGGAGAAGATGTAGACCGGCCACGGGGTGTAGCCGGGCTGCTGGACGAAGCTCGAGAGGATCGTGTTGTCAAGGCTGACCGTGAACGACATGAGCGCTCCGGCGAGGATGCCGGGGGCCGCGATCGGCAGGGTGATGTCCCTGAATCGGCGCCACGGGGTGGCACCGAGGTCGGCGGCTGCGTCCTCGAGCTGGGTGTCGATGCCGGCGAGCCGGGCCCGGACGATGAACGTGACGATCGCCATCGAGAACATCGCATGCGAGATGATCAGACGGACGAGGCCGTTGTTGATCGGGGTGATGCCCCAGTCGACGCCGAGGGTGACGAACCACGGCAGGAACGAGATGCCGTCGACGATCTCCGGGGTGACGAGGGTGAGTGCGAGGATGCCGGTGAGACCGAGGGCCCACCATGCGCCCTTCGGCGCCCGTGCCAGGGCCACCCCGCCGAGGGTGCCGAAGACCGTCGAGACGATCGCCGCGCCCACTGCGGCCTGGAGGCTCGTGACCACCGAGGAGATGATGATGTCGTTGTTCAGCCCCGTGATGTAGGCGTCGAGGCCGAAGCCGCGGAAGTTCGCGAGCACCCGCCCGGTGTTGAACGAGTACGCGATGATGACCGCGATGGGGATGAAGAGGTAGACGAAGACGAGGATGCCCCACACGTTGAGTGCGATGTCCGTGGGCGTCCTCCGGGCGAAGGTGTTCTTCTTCGGCATGGTCATGCCCTCCCGTCGGTGAGTCGGACGCTGTTGAGTCGTGCGGCGATCCGCTGCCCCAGCCACAGCAGGGCGAAGCCGATGCCGACGACGGCGAGGGTGGCGAGGATGAGGATGATCGCCATGGCCGCACCGAGCGCCCAGTTCTGCGAGGTGTTGAATTGGTTGGCGATGAGCTGGCCGATCATCGACCCGTTCGCCCCGCCGAGGACGGTGGCGGTGACGTAGTCGCCGTTGAGCGGAATGAACACGAGCAGGCAGCCCGAGACCACACCGGGCATCGCCATGGGCAGGGTGACCCGCAGGAACGTCGTCACCTTGCCCGCGCCGAGGTCGTAGCTGGCCTCCCGCAGCCGGCTGCCCGAGGCGTCGATGGCGACGAAGAGCGGGAGGATCATCAGCGGCAGGTAGTTGTAGACGACGCCGATCTGCACGGCCGCCCGGGTGTAGAGGATGTCGAGCGGGGCGTCGAGGATCCCGATTCCCTGCATCCACTGGGAGAGGAACCCGTCGGGGGAGAGCATGATCTGCCAGCCCAGGGTGCGGACGAGGAAGTTCGTCCAGAACGGGACCATGACGAGTGCGAGTGCCAGGGACCGCCGCGCCGGGGCGACCTTGATCGCCAGCCAGTAGGCGAACGGCAGGGCGATGACGAGGCAGAGCAGCGTGCCGAGCAGGGAGATCCGCAGGGTCGCGAAGAACGTCGCGACGAAGCTCGCCGACAGCGCCTCGGGGTAGCGGTCGAAGGAGAGCTGGTCGGTGGCGACCGCCGTGAACTGGTCGGGTTTGTAGCCGAAGCTGTAGAAGATGACGAGGGCGACGGGGATGATGAAGAAGAACAGCGCGTAGGCCCAGGTCGGGAACGACATCGCCGCGGCGCCGAACATCCGGCCCGAGAGCCCGCCGGGCTTCTTCGGCGGGGTCTGCGCGGACGCCGGGGAGGCTGGCTTCGGTGTCGACGGCTCCTGTGTCTGTGTCGGGGTGCTCATGCTCCGCTCCTTGCCTGGGCGTCGGCGAAGATCGCCGTCCGGATCTGATCGGCCGGGGTCTGGATGCTCGGCTCGAGGCGGTCGAGGACCTCCTGGGTCGGGAAGATGAGGTCCTGGTCGCTGAGGTCGGCCTCCTTGGCCTGTTCGGCGAGGCCCTTCGTCCCGATCGGGTACCCGATGTAGTCGAGCTGGGCGACCGCGGTCTCCGGGGAGATCATCTGATTGATGAACGCGTGCGCCGAATCCGGGTGCGGGGCGCCCGTGGCGATCGCCCAGTTGTCCATCCAGAGATTGGCCACCGGGGTCGGGAAGACGAACTTCCAGTCCTCGGGGTTGCTCACCTCGGCCAGGCCCTGGCGGGCGTCGCCGTTGAACGCCTGGAGCAGGGTGAAGCTGCCCTGGATCATGCCGGTGGCGACGTTGCCGATGTAGGCCTTCGTATTCGGAGCGAGCTGGTCGACGACGACGGCTCGGGCCTCCTCGAGCTGGCCCTTGTCCTCGGTGTTGAGGCTGTAGCCGAGGGTGGCCAGGGCGATGGCCGTGACCTCCCACGGATCCTCGAGCAGCGAGGTCGTGCCGGCGGCCTCATTGTTCGCGGTGTCGATGAAGTCCTGCCAGCTGGTCAGGTCCCGTTTGATGACCGAGGTGTCGTAGACGAACCCGGTGGTGCCCCACGCCTTGCAGATCGAGTACTCGTTCTTCGGGTCGAAGTACTGGCCGGTGAAGTTCGGGTCCATGTTCGAGAAGTTCGGGATGAGGGACATGTCGAGCTTCTGCAGCAGATTGTGATTGAGCATCTGCGGGATGTTCGAGCCCGTGGGCACGACGACGTCGTAGCCCGAGGTTCCCCTGGTCGTCGAGAGCTTCGCGACGAGCTCCTCGTTCGACCCGTATGAGTCGACCTGGACGAGCACGTCGAACTTCTTCTTGAACGCGTCGATGAGCTCCGGATTGTCGTAGTGGCCCCACGTGTAGAGGTTGAGCTTCGATTCGAGTTGGCCGTCGACCGGGGGAGAGGCCGCCATCTTCGTCGTCTTCCCGCACGCGCTCAGCGCCCCGAGTCCGACGACGCCGAACCCGGCGAGCACGGCCCGGCGGCTCAGCTGCTTCGCCTTCGCCCGAGGGGCGAGGAAGTGCACGTCAGCCATCACGCACCGCCCTGCGAGCCGTAGACGGCGACGGCGTCGGCATCCCAGCTGAGATCCACCTCGGCGTCGGGACCGAGGATCTCCGAACCGGCCGCGGGCACCCGGGCGAGGATCTCGTCGTTGTCGCCGACGACGACCATGTACTGGACGACATCGCCGAGGAAGGACGTCGAGAGCACGCGACCGCGGGCCGCGTTCGTCCCCGGGATCTCGGCCCCGGCGGCGGCCACGCGCATCCGCTCGGGGCGGATGGCCGCCCGCACCCGGTCGCCGACGGCCAGCGGGCGGGACTCGGTGCTCGCGGTGGCCGGGCGCAGCTCGGTCACCGCGGTCTCCATGACGGTGTTCGCCGTGCGCAGCCGCACGGTCTCGCCCTCGATGGCGATCACCTCGGCGGGGACGAAGTTCTGCTTGCCGATGAAGCCGGCGACGAAGCCGTTGGCGGGGTCGGCGTAGATCTCCTCACCGGAGCCGATCTGCTGGATGACGCCGTCGTACATGACGACGATGCGGTCGCTCATCGCCAGCGCCTCCTCCTGATCGTGGGTGACGAAGACGAAGGTCGTGTCGAGCTTCGCATGGAGGCGTTTGAGTTCGAGCTGCATCTCCTCGCGCAGCTTCCGGTCGAGGGCCGACATCGGTTCGTCGAGGAGGAGGACCTGAGGACGGTTGACGAGTGCGCGGGCCAGGGCGATGCGCTGCTGCTGACCGCCGGAGAGCTGCTCGGGTTTGCGGCCGGCGAAGTCCTCCATCCGCACGAGGGAGAGCACTTCGCGGACGCGGTCGGCGATCTCGGCCTTCGGGGTCTTCGACTGCTTGAGGCCGTAGGCGATGTTGTCGGCGATGTTCATGTGCGGGAAGAGCAGGTAGGACTGGAACACCGTGTTGACCGGCCGCTTGTGCGGGGGCAGGGAGACGATGTCGCGGCCGGCCAACAGGATCTGCCCGTCGGTCGGCGCTTCGAAGCCGGCGATCATCCGCAGCAGCGTCGTCTTCCCGCAGCCCGAGGGTCCGAGCAGGGAGAGGAACTCGCCCTGTCTGACGCCGAGGTCGAGTCTCTCGATCGCGGTGTTCTCACCGAAGACCTTCTTCACCCCGCGGATCTCGAGGTGGTCGACCCCGGTCGGGGAGGGATGAGCCGTGGTGGCTTCTGTCGTGGCGGTCATGATGGCCTTTCTCAAGAGGTGGAGTCATGGACGACGATGCCGTCCGTGATCGTCAGCGCATTCCGGGTCTCGGCGATGCGGCTGGGGTCGAGGGTGATGGGGTTGCGGTCGGCGAGGGCAAGGTTGGCCCGCCCGCCGAGGCGGATGCGGCCGTTGGCCTCCGAGCGCAGCAGGTGCGCGGACCCGGAGGTGTACCCGCGCAGTGCGGTGGTGATGTCGATGGCCTGGGCAGGGTCGAGGGGTGTGCGGTCGGCGTTCTCCGGGTGCCAGCGGTTGACGGCGACGTGGATCGCCTGCCACGGGTCCGGGGTCGAGACCGGCCAGTCCGAGCCCATCGCGAGGTGGGTTCCGGCCTCGGCGAAGCCCGCGAACGGGTACTGCCAGCCGGTGCGCTCCTCGCCGAGGCAGGGGATGTTGAGGTCGACCATCTGCTCATCGCGGCACGCCCACAGCGCCTGAAGGTTCGCGGTGATCCCGAGCTGAGCGAAGCGGGGGATGTCGGTGGGGTCGACGACCTGGACGTGGGCGATGTGATGGCGGGCGTCGTCGCGCATCCCGGCGGGAGAGGCGCTCACCGCGGCGAAGGCGTCGAGGGCGGCGGTGACAGCGGCGTCGCCGATCGCATGGCAGTGGATGTCGAAGCCCGCGGCATCGAGGGCGGCGAAGGCACGCTGCAGATGGTCCTCGGTGAAGTAGTTCGTCCCGAAGCCGCCGCACGCACACGTGTACTCGCTGCTCATCGCCGCGGTGCGGGATTCGACGATGCCGTCGAGCATGAACTTCACCGAGGTGGTGCGGAAGCCCGAGTCGGTGCGCTTGAGCGTGAGCAGGCAGGCCACCTCGGCGTCGATGTCCTCGACCTCGCGCGGCCACCACAGGCTGCCGACGACCTCGGCGGTGAGCTCGCCCGTCGCCTCCGCACGGGTGTAGCCGGTGAAGTTCGAGCGGTGTCCGCCGTAGTCGCCGACGATCGCGTCCATCCACGCGGTGACGCCCACCTCGGCGAGGTGGGCCTGCCCCGCGAGGAGCCCGGCGCGCAGGTCCTCATCGGAGGCTGCCGGAATGTGCGCGGAGACGAGGTCCATCGCGGATTCGTGGAGGCAGCCAACCGGGCGGCCGTCCGCATCCTTCTCGATGACCCCGCCCTCGGGCGTCGGGGTCTGCGCGTCGAGTCCGGCGACCTCCATCGCCTTCGTGTTCCCCCATGCCGAATGGTGGTCGGCGCTGAGCAGCAGGATCGGACGCTCCCGGCTGAGCTCGTCGAGGAGGTCGGCGGTGGGCACGCCGCCGGGGAAGTCGGCCATCGCCCAGCCCCCGCCGGTCAGCCAGTTCTCGGCGGGGTCCACGGCGGTGTCATCGGTCGCGGCGAGGTGCTCGCGGATGAGCGCGAGCGTGGCCTCGAGGCCATCGGCGCCGGTGAGATCGCAGCCGAGGGATTCGAGGCCGCCGAAGACCGTGTGGACGTGCGCGTCGACGAAGCCGGGGGTGAGCAGCCCTCCGGCCGCGCTGATCGTCCGCGTCTCCGGGGTCGCCGGAGCCAGGGAGCCGAGGGTCGTGACGACGCCGTCGCGGATGCTCAGGCGCGTGCCCACGACCACCTCGGCGCCGTCGAAGATCACGGCGTCGACGATGTCGAGATCGGCTGGGGGAGAGGAGGGTCGGGGTGAGGAGGCAGCGGTCTCGGGCGCTGCCGAAGGGTCTGGTGTCATTCCACCGACTTCCTTGTCGTTGAGTGCGGGCAGGCCGCACAGGCTGTCATTCTGGGGCGGGGTCGTGTCCGGCGGCTGTTGTGCCGGGCAACCGTGATCCGATCGTGCCCCGGAGGTGACCGGGGCTGTCCATCACGTCGTGAAGACCGTGTCCTGCCACTCGTGGTGGGGGTCCTCGTGCTGGTCGATGAACACGTGTTTGATCTGCGTGTACTCGTCGAACGAGTACTGGCTCATGTCCTTGCCGAAGCCGGAGGCCTTGTACCCGCCGTGCGGCATGTCCGAGACGATCGGGATGTGCTCGTTGATCCACACGCACCCGGCCTCGATGTCCGCGGCCGCCCGCAGCGCCCGGTTCGTCGACCGGGTCCACGCGCTCGCCGCCAGCCCGTAGGGGGTGTCGTTGGCCAGGGCGATCGCCTCGTCGTCGGTGTCGAAGGGCACCGCGACGAGGACAGGTCCGAAGATCTCGTCCCGCCACACCTCGGCGTCGGTGTCGATGCCGGTGATGAGGGTGGGAGCGAAGTACGCGGTCGACTCCGGGTCCCCGGGCAGGTCCTCGCCGAGGTGGTCGACCGTGGGCACCGTACCGCCGGTGCGGATGTGCGCACCCGCCTCCCGGGCGCGGTCGACCATGCCGGCGACGCGATCCCGGTGGGTGGGGGAGATGAGCGAACCCATGTCCGAGGCCGGCTCGGAAGGATCGCCGATGCGCACCCCTGCCATGAGTTCGGCGACCCGGTCGGTGAAGGACTCGAAGTGCTCGGCTGCGACGATCGCACGGGTCGCCGCTGTGCAGTCCTGACCGCCGTTGATGAGGGAGCCTGCCACGGCGCCGCGGGCCGCGGCCTCGATGTCGGCGTCGGCGAAGACGACGAGCGGGGCCTTGCCGCCGAGTTCGAGGTGGACGCGGGCGCCCTTCGCAGCCGCGAGCTCCATGATGCGCCGGCCGACCTGCGTCGACCCCGTGAAGGAGGACATGACGACATCGGGGTGGGAGACGAGCCTCTCGCCCGCTTCACGGCCGTCGCCTGTGATGATGTTGATGACTCCCGGTGGGAACCCGGCGGCGGTGGCCGCCTCGGCGAAGATGAGCGAGGTGCCCGGGGTCATCTCCGAGGTCTTGAGCACGATCGTGTTGCCGGCCGCGACGGCGGGCAGGATCTTCCATGCCGCCATCTGCGGCGGATAGTTCCACGGGGCGATCGAGCCGATGACGCCGAGGGGCTCACGACGGGTCATCGACGTCGACTTCTCCCAATACGTGCCGGCGGACAGGCCCGTGAGCTGCCGGGCGGCGCCGGCGAAGAACCGGGTGTTGTCGATCGAGCCGGGAACGTCGAAGTCGGTGGCCAGACGGATCGACTTGCCGGTCTGCTGCGATTCGAGCGAGGCGAGCTCTTCACTGCGGGCCTCGAGCTCATCGGCGAGCTTGAGAAGGAGGTCGGCACGCTCTCCTGGGGTGAGCGCTTTGAAGCCGGGGTAGGCGGCCTTCGCGGCGGCGACGGCCTCGTCGACATCCTCGGCGCTGGCCAGATGGTAGGTCCCGGTCGCCTCACCGGTAGCGGGGTTGGTGAGGGTGAACGGTGCTCCGCGCCCCTCGTGGTGTTCGCCGTTCCAGTAGTTCATGCATATCGGTTCCCGCTTCGGTTCTGCTGGCCCGTGCTGCACTGGCGATGTGGCCCGGGTCACTGTTGCGCTTCACTGTAACGGATTTCGATGGTGAGGTCTACTAGATCCGTTGTGCGGGATGAGTTGGGTTTCGGGAACAGTGTCCATTTGACTGTGTGCCCTGCTGAAACAGTGGCCCGCGAGCGGCAAGAGCGCGCGTTGGCCGCGGCGGGGGCGCGCGTGCGCCGAGGCGGTGCTGTGCGCTCGCCGGTGTGTGCAGAGCGCTCGCCGAGGCGGTGCGGGGGAGAGAAAAGGACGCTGAGTGTCGATTCTCGTGCCCAGAATCGACACTCAGCGTCCGGTGTTCTGCCGCTGACTGCCCTGGCTCAGGCGGGGAAGGTCTCCCCGGTGAGGATCTCGAACGCTTCGATGTAGCGGGCGCGGGTCCGCTCCACCACCTCGGCGGGCAGAGCCGGTGGGGGAGTGTCGGAGGAGCGGTCCCAGCCGGACTCGGTGGTCAGCCAGTCGCGGACGAACTGCTTGTCGAAGCTCTCCTGCGCCTGTCCCGGAGCGTAGCCGGCGGCATCCCAGAAGCGGGAGGAGTCGGGTGTGAGCACTTCGTCGGCGAGGACGATCGTGCCGTCGGGCAGGGTCCCGAACTCGAACTTCGTGTCGGCCAGGACGATGCCGCGCTCCCGGGCGATCGCCTCGGCGCGGGCGTAGATGTCCAGGGTGAGGTCGCGGACGGCTGCGGCGGTCTCGGCGCCGACGATCTCGGTCACCTGCTCGAAGGAGACGTTCTCGTCGTGGTCGCCGAGGGCGGCCTTCGTCGCGGGGGTGAAGATCGCCGGTTCGAGCCGGTCGGCCTCGGTCAGGCCCGCAGGCAGCTGCACCCCGCACACGGAGCCGGTGGCCCGGTAGTCGGCGAGGCCGGAGCCGGTGAGGTAGCCGCGGGCGACTGCTTCTACGGGGATCATCGTGAGGTTTCTGACGATGAGTCCGCGACCGCGCACGGCCTCGGGGACGTCGGTGCTGATGACGTGGTTGCCGATGACCTCGGAGAGCTGGTCGAACCACCACAGGCTCAGGCCCGTGAGGACACGTCCCTTGTCGGGGATCTCGGTATCGAGCACCCAGTCGTAGGCGGAGATGCGGTCGGACGCGACCATGAGCAGGCGGTCGGCGGAGGCGACGTCGGCGGCCTCGGCAGGAATGTAGAGGTCGCGGACCTTGCCCGAGTACACGTGCGTCCAGCCCGGCAGGACCGGGGCGGTGGAGGAGTCCGGCGCCGGCCCTGCTTCCGGGGCGGCGTAGATCGGGCTGAGCGCGATGCGTCCGGCGGCGGCCGCCTCGGCGATGTCGCTGCGGTGCTGCTCACTGTCCCACGAGATCTCGTCGACCGCGGCGTACGCACGGGCGCGGGCCTCATCGAGGTCGGTGCCGAGGGCGACGACCGAGAGGACACGGCCACCGGCGGTGACGACGTCGCCTGCGGCATCGAGGTCGAGCTCGGTCACCGTCGCCTCGCCGCTGCGAGTGCCGGCATGGAGGACGGAGACGTCCTCGAGGGCGTCGGCGGTCTCGAGCCCGCGGATGACATCGCCCGTGCGAGGGCTGTCCGGGTAGCCGCCGGCGGCCATGACGACGGTGACCGCGGTGCGCGGATCCCAGTCGAGGGCACCGACCTCGTCCAGCCGACCCTCGGCGGCGGCAAGCAGCGTCTGCCCGAGCGGGGTGCGCAGGCGGGCGAGCACGGACTGCGTCTCCGGGTCGCCGAAGCGAACGTTGAACTCGACGACGCGCAGGCCCTTCGAGGTCAGCGCGAGACCGCAATAGAGGAGACCCGTGAACGGGGTGCCGCGGCGGGCCATCTCGTCGACGACGGGCTGGGCGACGGTGGAGACGATGTCGTCGACCATGCCGGCAGGCGCCCACGGCAGCGGCGAGTACGCGCCCATCCCGCCCGTGTTCGGCCCGGTGTCGCCGTCGCCGATGCGTTTGAAGTCCTGTGCCGGGGCGAGCGGAACGGTCCGGGACCCGTCGCAGAGGACGAAGAGGGAGACCTCGGGTCCGTCGAGGTAGTCCTCGATGACGACCCGGTCGGAGACCTCGAGGCACGAGTGCGCATGATCAAGCGCCGCCTGCCGGTCGGTGGTGACGACGACGCCCTTGCCCGCGGCCAGACCGTCGGCCTTGACGACGTACGGAGCACCGAAGTCGTCGATCGCAGCGGCCGCCTCGTCGGTGGTGTAGGCGACGACGGTGCGTGCGGTGGGCACCCCGGCGGCCTCCATGATCTCCTTCGCGAACGCCTTCGACCCTTCGAGGTGGGCCGCCTCGGCGCTGGGTCCGAAGACCGGGAACGACGCCTCCCGCAGGGCGTCGGCGACCCCGGCCACGAGCGGGGCCTCGGGTCCGACGACGACGAGGTCGACGTCGAGGCGCTCGGCGAGCGCGGTCACGGCGGAGGCATCGGAGGCGTCGACGGCCTCGGTGTGCGCGATGGCCGCGATCCCCGGATTCCCGGGAGCGGCGATGACGGCGTCGACCTGGGGGTCGCGGCTGAGAGCAAGGACGAGGGCGTGTTCGCGGGAGCCCGACCCGATGACGAGAACCTTCACACGACCAGCCTATAAGGTCGTACGCTTGAGTGCGTGAGTCTCTCCACCTTCACCCCCGCCGAGGCGGTCGAGCTCGCCGTCGTCGAGCGCAGCGGATTCGTCGAATCCCGTCACCTGGGTTCCGCCGTCGTCCTCGCCCCCGACGGGTCCGAGATCCTGCGCCTCGGCGCCCCTGATCGGCCGATCTTCACCCGGTCGAGCCTCAAACCGCTCCAAGCGATCGCGGCGATGTCCCTCGGCGCGGACGTCACCGGTCTTGCCGCAGCGCTGGCCACGGCCTCCCACCGGTCCGAGGCCGGCCATGTCGCGGTCGTCGCCGAGATGCTCGAGTCCGCCGGCCTGAGCGCCTCCGACCTCCGCTGCCCGTCCGTCCATCCCGCCGATGGCGCGTACCGGCGCAGCCTGAGCGAGGTGGGAGACCCGAAGTCGCCCGTGCACTTCAACTGCTCCGGCAAGCACGCGGCCTTCCTCCGCGCGGCCTGTGCCATCGGCGCGGACACCGAGAGCTACCTCGATCCCGCCCATCCCGTGCAGGAGCGAGTCGCCGAGGTGGTCGAGGCGTTCTCCGGGGAGCACCCGGGCGCGGTCGGCACAGACGGGTGCGGGGCGCCCGTGTTCGCGCTCAGCCTCACGGGCCTCGCCCGGGCCATCGGCCGGGTCGTGGCGACCCCGCCCGCCGAGGCGCTCGCCCCCTTCGCCGTGCACGCCCGCACCCTCGTCGACGCCGTGTTCGCCGACCCGTGGGCGATCGAGGGACATGGGAGGCCGAACACGACGGTCATCGACCGCCTCGGCGTCTTCGCGAAGGGCGGCGCCGAAGGGGTCATCGTCATGGCCACCCGCGACGGGCATGCGCTGGCCCTCAAATGCCTCGACGGGTCCTCCCGGCCCACCGGGCTCGTCGCCCTCACCCTGCTCCGGCGGGCCGGGGCGCTGCCGGACATCGGCGAGGACGAGCTGACCGAGGTGGCCGGTCTCATCACCGACCCCGTCACCGGCGGCACCGATTCCGAGGGGCGGACAGCGGTTGTCGGCACCGTGCGCGTGAGCGAAGATGCAGCAGCAGGAGGAGCAGGGAACTGAGATGGCGATTCGACGACGAATAGACGAGGCCGAGGGTCGGCGCGCCCTCGAGCTGTGGGCGGCCCAGGCTCAGACCGACGGGACCACCGCCGACCGGACGACGCTGGCGACGGCGGTGCGCTTTACGCTCGAGGAGCTCGCCTCCCGGGCCGAGGGCAACAGCGTCGAGGTCCGCGTCCCGCCCTTCGGCGTCACCCAGTGCATTCCCGGGCCCCGCCACACCCGGGGCACCCCGCCCAACGTCGTCGAGACCTCCGCCGAGGTGTGGCTGGCCCTCGTCACCGGACGCACCGACTTCGCCGCGGCGCTCGCCGCAGGCACCCTCACCGCCTCGGGCACCCGCGCCGACCTCAGCGAGTTCGTCCCCCTCTTCACCGCCGCCGAACTCGAGGTGCCCAGGTGAGCGCGCAGATCACGCAGACGACCTCGTTCATCGGCGGCCGGCACGTGCCCTCCCTGACGACGTATGCGAACATCGACCCCGCCACCGGCGACCACCTCGGCGACGTCTCCCGGGGTGGTGCCGACGAAGTCGACCGGGCCGTCAAGGCCGCTGCGAAGGCCCAGCGCGAATGGAAGCGCTCGAGTCCCGAACAGCGGTCCCGGCTCCTCGTCGCCACCGCCGCAGCGATCCGCACCCATCGGGACGAACTCGCCCGGATCGAATCCGAGGACACCGGAAAACCGCTGAGCCAGGCCTACGCGGACGTCGACGTGTGCGCCCGCTACTTCGAGTTCTACGGTCACGTCATCGAGTCCTACTACGGGCAGACGATCCCGCTGTCTGAAGACATGCACGTCTACACCCGCCGCGAACCCTACGGGGTGACCGGGCACATCGTCGCCTGGAACTATCCGCTCCAGCTCATCGGCCGGGCCGCCGCGACCTCGCTGGCCACCGGCAACTGCGCGGTCGCGAAACCCGCCGACGAGACCCCGCGCTCGACCGTGCGCCTGGCCGAGATCATCCACTCCGTCGGGTTCCCCGCGGGAGCCTTCAACGTCGTCACCGGGCTCGGCGCCGAGGCGGGGGCGGCGTTGGCCGCCCACCCCGGGGTCAGCCATCTCGGGTTCGTCGGGTCCACCGAGGTGGGGTCGCGCATCGCCCAGGCCGCCGCCGAGAGGGTCGTGCCCACGATCCTCGAACTCGGCGGGAAGTCCGCGAACCTCGTCTTCGCCGACGCCGACGTCGATGCCGCCGTCCCCTCCCTCGTGCGCTCGATCATCCAGAACGCCGGCCAGACGTGCTCAGCGGGTGCGCGCCTCATCGTCGCCGAGGACGTCCACGCCGAGGTCATCGAGAAGATGTCCCGGGCCATGGAGCAGGTGACGATCGGCCACGGCCTCGACGACCCGATGCTCGGCCCGCTCATCTCGGTCCGGCAGCAGGCCCGCGTGGAGGGGTTCCTCTCCGACATCGGCGACGCAAGGATCGTCACGGGCGGCACGCGTCCCGAGGGACTGGCCGACGACCTCGGCGGGGGTGCGTTCATCGCCCCGACCCTCGTCGACGGGGTCAGCCCCGGGTCGACGATCGCCCAGCAGGAGGTCTTCGGTCCCGTCGTCGTGGCGATGACCTTCGCCGATGAGGCCGAGGCCGTGGCCCTGGCCAACGGCACCGAGTACGGCCTCGTCTCAGCCCTGTGGACCAAGGACCTCTCCCGGGCCCACCGGGTCGCCGCCGAGGTGGAAGCCGGTCAGGTGTTCGTCAACACGTACGGGGCCGGCGGGGGAGTCGAACTGCCCTTCGGCGGGTTCAGGAAGTCCGGGTACGGGCGGGAGAAGTCGATCGAGGCCCTCGACGAGTACACGCAGACGAAGACCGTCGTCATCAAACTGTGAATGACCGCTGACAGAATGACCGCTGACTGAATGGCGCCATCCGTCCTCGCCCTGGTGCTCGTTGCCGCGGTCGCCCACGCCGTGTGGAACCTCGCCGCGAAGACGGTGACCGGCCGGGGCTATGCCTTCGTCCTCGCCTACCACGGGCTCTCCGCGCTCCTGCTCGCCCCGATCGCCGGGTGGATCCTCGTCTCGGGTGCCCAGCCGATCGACTGGCGGCTCCTCGCCTCAGCTCTGCTCAGCGCCGTCCTCCACATCGGATATTCGATCTCCCTGCAGTCGGGATACGACCACGCCCCGCTCGGCGTCGTCTACCCCAGCGCCCGCGGGTTCGGGCCGGTGCTCACGATCGTCGTCGCCGTGGTCCTCCTCGGGGAGAGGCCGGGCTGGGTCGAGATCGCCGGTGCCCTCATCGTCCTCGCAGGCATCGCCGTGGTCACGGTGCAGCCGCGCGGGATCACCGGGCAGGCGGTCTCGGACGGGTCGTCGGGAGTGCGGCGGGGACTGCTGTGGGGCGGGCTCATCGGGACGTTCATCGCCGGGTACACGCTCTGGGACGACTTCGCGGTCAACCACGTCACCGCCTCCCCGCTGCTCTACTTCGCCGTCTCGGAGACCTGTGTTGCCCTCATCATGGCGGCAGGCCTCGTCACCCTGCCCGGCGGGGCGAGCAGACGGGCGGACCTCCGGGTGATCCTCGCCGAGCACAAGCGGGCGCTCATCACCGTCGCGATCCTCTCCCCGGTGGCCTACCTGCTCGTCCTCTACGCGATGCAGCGGGCGCCCGTGTCGCTCGTCGCCCCGTTGCGGGAGACGTCGATCATCGTCGGCACCCTGCTCGCGTGGTGGTTCTTCGGGGAGCGCAACATCGCCGCGAAGCTCACCGGCGCGATCGTCGTCGTCGCCGGCATCGGCCTCATCGCCCTCGGGTGAAGGCGCTCAGCTCTCGAGGGTGAGGGCACTCAGTTCTTCGGGGCCTTCTTCCGGCGCGGCACGCGGACGACGCGGACGGGGCAGAGCGCATGGGCGAGCACACCCTGCGAGGTCGACCCGAGCAGGGTCGCGGCGAAGCCGCTGCGGCCCCGCGAGCCGATGACCATCTGGTCGGCGGTCTGGGTCGCGGCGACGAGCACCTCGGTGGCGGGGGCGTCGCAGATCGTCCACCGGACGTCGAGGCCGTCGAACTCATCGCGCAGGGTCGCGGCGGCGAGTTCGAACGCGGCGGCCGCCTCGTCGTAGAGCTTCGTCAGGTGCTCTTCGCTCGGCAGCCATTCGGGGGAGAGGATGTGGGCGGCGGTGACGCCGACGAGGTGGAGCGGCTTGCCGTAGATCTGCGCCTGTTCGGCGCCGGCCCGCAGGACCGGGCTGTCGGTGTCGAACGGGTCGAGGCCCGCAACGATCTGGTTCGTGAACTCGGGGTGGCTGCCGGGACCGGTCGAGGCGTCGACCGTGGGCCCCTCCTGCGAGGTGCGCACGGGCGGTTCGATCGGGTTGTGCTCGTCGTGCGGGGGACGCTCGGGCCACGTGGTCGGGATGACGACCGTCGGGCAGTGGGCATGGGCGGGCATCGCGAGCGCCACCGAACCGAGCAGGCGCCCCGAGAAGCCGCCGTGGCCGCGGGCGCCGACGACGGCGAGGTCGGCGTTCGAGGAGGCGTCGACGAGGACTCCGGAGGCGTCACCGGGGACGACCATGGTCGAGACGGGAACTCCGGCGTCGGTCACGACGGTGGCGGCCGCCTCGGCGAGCTGCTTCGTCGCATCCTTGACCGAGTTGTCGAAGTCGGCCGGGTAGACGATGTCGGCACGGCTCATATTCATTCCGGGGACCGTGTATGCGGCGATGAGCCGGATCTGCGCCGCGGTGAGCTTCGCATGGTCGATGGCCCAGTTCAGCGCGCACCGGCTGTTGGCGGAGCCGTCGATTCCGACGATGATCGTGTGTGACATGTCCACCCCTTGTGAGAGCCTTCCCGTATCCGCTTCACAGTCTATGGGATTGCCTGGGAATCGGGGCCGCCCCGCTCGACTAGACTGACTGCGATCGTGACAGCCGGCCGCCCGGGCCGCTGACCTCTGACAGGGAGAGCATGAAGGACCAGATCGACGTCTCGGTGCGTCGCAGCCCCAAGTACGCAGTGTTCATGGGCGCGGGTGCGATCCTCGGCGTCCTCATCGCCGGGCTGCTCACGCTCATCGTCGATCCGTCGCAGATCCCCGCCGAGTACACCGTGGCCAAGGGGGCAGGCCTGCTGCTCATCTTCCTCGGCGTCGGCGGACTCTTCCTCGGCGGACTCATCGCCCTCCTCCTCGACTGGCGCGGCCGGAAGCGGGCCCGCGAGTACCGGGTCGAGGCGCAGATCGACATCGTCGACGATCCCAAGGTCGTCGCCGCCCGCCGGCTTGCGGAGATGCGGGGCGAGACTCCCGCAGATCCCGACGTTGAGTCGGTGGATTCCCCGGTGGATTCTCCCGCCGAGGCGGCCCCCGAGTCCCCGGTCAACGATGCGAACGGCCGGGGTGACCTGGGCCGAGGCTGACAGGCCCGGACCGAGCCCCTGAGGCGGCGGTCGGTGGGCCCGTGCCGGTGTGAGACAATTCTTCACGTGGCAAGAGGAGACGGGCAGCTGACCCACGAAATCGACCCCCTGGACCGCGGCCCGCAGGACGCCTGTGGAGTGTTCGGAGTCTGGGCTCCGGGCGAGGAAGTCGCCAAACTCACGTACTTCGGGCTCTACGCCCTCCAGCACCGCGGACAGGAGTCCGCGGGCATCGCCGCCTCGAACGGCAGCCAGATCCTCATCTACCGGGACATGGGCCTCGTCTCGCAGGTGTTCCACGAACGCGATCTCGAGCTCCTGCAGGGCCACATCGCCGTCGGACACACCCGCTACTCGACGACGGGATCGCCGTCGTTCGAGAACGCCCAGCCCACCCTGGGCCCCACGCCCTTCGGCACGGTGGCGCTCGCCCACAACGGCAACCTGACGAACTTCGACGAGCTCGAAGCCCTCGCCGACTCCCGCAGCGATGACGCGAACCGGGTCGTGGCCGAGGCGACGAAGAAGCGCACCCGCACCCGCGCGTTCCGCGACTCCTCGAACGACACCTCGCTCGTCACCGAGCTCTTCGCGACGGAGGAGGGGGAGAACCTCACCGATGCGGCGCTGCGCCTGCTGCCGCAGGTCGACGGCGCGTTCTCGCTCGTGTTCATGGATGAGCACACCCTCTACGCCGCCCGCGACCCGCAGGGTGTGCGGCCCCTGTCCCTCGGCCGGCTGTCCAACGGCTGGGTCGTCGCCTCGGAGACCGCGGCCCTCGACATCGTCGGTGCCTCCTATGTCCGCGACATCGAACCCGGTGAGCTCATCGCCATCGACGAGGACGGGCTGCGGTCGTTCCGCTTCGCTGAGGCGAAGCAGGCGCACTGCGTCTTCGAATACGTCTACCTCGCCCGGCCCGACAGCGTCCTCGACGGGCAGATCGTCCACGGTGCGCGCACCGAGATGGGGCGCAGGCTCGCCCAGGAGTTCCCCGTCGACGCCGACCTCGTCATCGCCACCCCCGAATCGGGGACGCCCGCTGCCGTCGGCTACGCCGAGGAGTCGGGGATCCCGTTCGGGCAGGGCCTGATGAAGAACGCCTATGTGGGACGGACGTTCATCCAGCCCTCGCAGACGCTGCGCGAACTCGGCATCCGCCTCAAGCTCAACCCGATCCGCGAGAACATCGAGGGCAAGCGCCTCGTCGTCGTCGACGACTCGATCGTGCGCGGCAACACGCAGCGCGCACTCGTGCGGATGCTCCGGGAGGCCGGAGCCAAGGAGATCCACATCCGCATCTCCTCGCCGCCCGTGAAGTGGCCGTGCTACTACGGCATCGACTTCGCCACCCGCGCCGAACTCATCGCCAACGGTCTCAACGTCGAGGAGATCTGCACTTCGCTCGGCGCCGATTCGCTCGGATACATCTCGCTCGACGGCATGATCGAGGCGACGAAGCAGAAGCGCGACCGGCTGTGCACTGCGTGCTTCTCCGGCGAGTACCCGATTCCCGTCAACAACACCCCCGCCGACAAAGGATGCTGAGTTGAGCCACGACGAGACCGCCGCGCACCCCGACCAGCCAGCGCAGTCGACGACCTATGCCGCGGCCGGCGTCGACGTCGAAGCCGGAGACCGGGCCGTCGAACTGATGAAGTCCGCGGTCTCGGCCACGCACAACGCCAACGTCGTCGGCGGCGTCGGCGGCTTCGCGGGACTCTTCGACGTCTCCGTGCTCAAGGACTACCGGCGCCCCCTGCTCGCGACCTCGACCGACGGCGTGGGCACGAAGGTCGCGATCGCCCAGGCCCTGGACAAGCACGACACGATCGGCTTCGACCTCGTCGGCATGGTCGTCGACGACATCATCGTGTGCGGGGCGAAGCCGCTGTTCATGACCGACTACATCGCGTGCGGCAAGGTCCATGCCGAACGGATCGCCGCGATCGTGCGCGGCATCGCCGAGGCGTGTGCGCAGGCCGATGTCGCCCTCGTCGGCGGGGAGACCGCCGAGCATCCCGGTCTCCTCGGCGTCGATGAGTACGATGTCGCGGGCGCGGCGACCGGTGTCGTCGACGCCGAGAACCTGCTCGGTCCGGAGAAGGTCGAAGCCGGTGACGTCCTCATCGCCCTGCCGTCCTCAGGCATCCACTCCAACGGCTACTCGCTCGTGCGGCACATCATCGCCGAGGCGGGTTGGACCCTCGACCGGGAGGTGCCCGAATTCGGCCGCAGCCTCGGTGAGGAGCTCCTCGTGCCCACGCACGTGTACACGGGCGAGCTCAATGCGCTCTTCACCGCCCTGCCCGGCGCCGTCCACGCCGTCTCCCATGTCACCGGCGGGGGACTCTCGGCCAATGTCGCCCGCGTCCTGCCGCCCGGCCTCGTCGCCGCGATGTCGCGGGACTCGTGGGAGGTCCCGGTTGTCTTCTCCGTCCTCGGCGACCTCGGCGGAGTGCCGCGTGCCGACCGTGAGCGGACGTGGAACCTCGGCGTGGGTATGGTGCTCGTCACCGCTGCCTCCGCCGTCGACGAGGTGCTCGCCGCCACCCCGGGATCGTGGGTGCTCGGCGAGGTCCGCACCGACGACGGCTCGCTTGCCGGCGAACTCGACTACGTCCAGGGCGCCAAGGGCGTCGACGGGGGAGCGGCGATCCTCCGCTGAGGGGGTTGACAGCGCAGTCACACTCCAGACAGCGCGGAAGGGGCGGAGACCGAAGTCTCCGCCCCTTATGCGGTGTCTGTGTTCAGCGAGTCAGCTCAGGACCTGCGCTCCGTGTACTCGTCATCGTCGTCGTCATCGACGTTGTACTTGTCGGCGTACTCGGAGTAATCGGGTTCATCGTCGTAGGGATCGGACGCACCGGACTTCTGCGAGTCGGCGCCAAGCTCTTCTTGGAGACGATTCAGGTCGGTGTCCGGGCTGTAGTACTTCAGCTTCCGGGCTACCTTGATCTGCTTTGCCTTTGCGCGGCCGCGACCCACTGGCGTGACCCCCTCCGTCGTCATGTGGGGTGTGCTACCCCGGACTAGATCTCTGCTATGCGCTTAAATCCTACCTGTTCGCGGTGGGAAGTTCCATTTCGGGAAGCGACCTTGGATAGGGTGATCCCATGTCCTACAGTCGCGAATATCTCGTCTCCCTGCGGATCTTCGAGCCCATCGTGGTCCATTCCGAATTGCAAGACAGGCAGGTCGAGGACAACCGGGCGCGGATCGAGGAACAGGTGGCGGCCGACGCGGACCAGCGCCTGATCTCGCTTCCCCCGAACCCTGTGGCTGAGTCGTTCCGGTCCACACCCGTCTTCCTTCCGGCGTCTCAGACCCCGGACGGGGTGGATCGGTTCTGCCCCGCGCAGGAGGACATCCGCAGCTGGGAGGCGCTCGAGTCGCTGACCGAGCACACGTCGAAGGCCACCCTCGACATCATCGCCCCGAAGTCCGCCCGCCGACGGGCGGCGAGCCTGCGCGCGGAATGGCTGCAGGACACGAAGGACACGCGGATCTTCACCCGCGTCTCGGCGTGGGACGTGCCGCCGGCGTGGTGGCTGTTCTTCGCCCTCGGCGAGGACCAGGTCATCACCGAGGAGACCGAGGCAGGACTGCGCGTGCTCATCCGCACCGACATCCTCGCCGCCTCGGCGCGCATGGAGTGGGCCTCGGAGACGATCGCGGAGAAGTCGAAGGTCGTCGACATGGTCGAGCAGACCGCGGTGCTCGCACAGTGGATCGACAGCTTCGACATGAACTCGATCCTCGAGCTCGACCTCGGCGGGATGAGCGACGTGCTCTGGCCCAACGAAGGCCCGGAGCTCGTCGACGAGTGGGTGACGGCGCTGAGCAACGACGACACCGAGACCGCGACCTCGGCGTTCCAGAGGTACGCGGCCGCATGGGAGCAGCTCAACCTCTACGCCCGCGGTTCGTAACCCCCGACTTCAGCAACCCTCCGGGCGCTGAGCAACCCGGCGCAGGGTGGCTG
>NZ_BAAAAF010000018.1:0-8051 GCF_037101285.1 Brevibacterium metallidurans | reverse complement strand
CCCCGCCCCCCCCCCCCCCCCCCCCCCCCCCCCCCCCCCCCCGGAAGGTGGCTGAGAACGGCGAGATGCTGGCCACATGCGGGGCCGGGGCTGAGAGTCGGGGCCGGGGCGAAACGCTACGATTGACCCCGAGACTCCGCCTGCGGCACGAGAGGATGAGCACCGCACCACATGGACGAGAAGAAGCACCGTCTGCTCACGAGCACACCGCCGGAAGCCGCACCAAGCGCAGCATCAGGCGCGGCGCCAAGCAAAGGGCCGGCGAACCCGGCACCCGCCTCGGCGAGGGGAGCCGACGACCCGGCTCCCGCCTCGGCGAAGGGACGGAAGCCGATGTCGAAGCTCGGCATGGGCTGGCGGATCGCGGTGACGGCGGTGGCGCTGATCATCCTCACGGCCGGGCAGTTCCTCAACACGAACGACTTCTTCCCGCTCGGCTCGCTCACGCAGTACGCGACGGCGAAGGACCTCAACGGCGAGGTCAACTCGACGTGCATCGCCGCCCAGTTCCCGGGTGAGGACGAACCCAGGCGGCTCGCGTTCAACACGGCCACGGTCGGCATCGAGCGCGGCGACGTCGAATCCCAGCTGCAGCGGGTCATCGACAACCCCGAGCTGCTCCAGACGCTCGCCGACTCCTACATCCGCCTCCACCCGGGCCAGCCGGAACCGGAGAAGATGATCCTCTGCCGGGACACGACGCAGCTGAGCAACGGCCGAAGCGTCGGCGAACCCGTCACGCGCACCCTCGCCGAGTGGGAGGTGCGATGAGCAGTACGCAGTCGAGTGCCACGCAGCTGAGCCCCACGATGACCGGCCCGCAGCGCAACGCCTTCCTCCGCTGGTTCATGCCCGAAGTGCCGCTGGCCCGGGTCGCGGTGTTCCGAGCGATCATCTACCTCTTCATCATCATCGACGTCCTCACGATCTCCGGCGACGTCATCCCGCACGGGTGGACCCCGGAGCTCTACCAGCCGCTGTGGCTGGCCCGGGTCCTCGGGATCCCGCCGGTGAGCGTACTCGGCGCACAGATCCTCCTCGCGTTCATCATCGTCTTCTCCCTGCTCGCCGCCGCCGGGATCTGGCAGCGCATCAGCGGCTGGGTCGTGGCGATCACGTTCGGGGCGTGGATGTTCTACACGCAGGGCTACGGGTACGTCGCCCACGACCACATGGCGCTCGTCATCGCCGCCGTCGTCCTCCCCACGGTCGGGGTGGCGCGATTCCGGGAGGTGGGGGTCACCTCGGCGAAGGCGGGCTGGGCCCTGCGCGTCGTCCAGATCGCCGTGGTGCTCACGTACTTCTACTCGGTGCTCATGAAGTGGATCGCGTCGGGCAACATCACCCACTGGGCCAACGGGGCGGTGATCATCTGGGCGCTCATGCGCCGCGGCGCCGAGTGGTCGAAGCCGTTCCTCGAGATGCCCGGCCTCCTCATCGCCGCGCAGTGGGCGACGCTCGCCTTCGAGTTCCTCTCCCCGATCGCCCTGTTCATCAAGGGCAAGTGGCTCTACTTCGTCGTCGCCTTCTTCTGCCTCTTCCACCTCATGACGTACTTCGCGCTCGGCATCCACTTCCTCCCCACCGTCATCTGCTGGGCGGCGTTCCTGCCGCTGGAGAAGCTCGTCCCTCGTCGGTTCGCGACAGGGCGTCGAGCACGCGCCTGACCGCGACCCTCTCGGCTGTGTCCGGGCGCATGACGGCTGAGACCCAGCGCGTCGTCGTCACCCCGGTGAGCGGAATGAGGGTGAGCCCGGCATCCGCCGGCGTCGTGTACCGGGGGAGGAGTGCGAGCTGGTCCGAGGAGGCGACGATCGCCTCGATGAGCCGGTTGTCGCGGATGCGCTGGACGACGTCGAGATCGCGGCCGGTCAGGTGTTCGATCGAGGTGAGCACCGAATTGAACGGGTAGCCGACCGGCACTCCCACCCACTGCCGGTCGACGACATCGTCCGGGGTCAGCCGGGACTTCTGCGCGAGCGGATGGGCGTCGGCGACGGCGACGTCGATCGGCTCCCGGGCCAAGGGCACTACGGTGAGGCCCTCGGTTCCCGCCGGCCGTTCGGAGACGAGGCTGTGGGCGATGACGATGTCGACGTCCTTCGTCAGACCCGCGAACTCGTGTTCGGCGAGGTCGACATCGTGCGTCCGCAAGCTGATGCCCGGGTGCGTCTCGGCGAGCTCACGCAGGGCGTCGGGCAGGAGGTAGGTCAGGGCGCTCGGCAGTCCGGCCAGCGTGATATCCCCGACCGGTTCGCCGAGGTGGCCCTCCCAGTCCGCCTGCACGCGCGCGATCGCGCGGGCGACGTCGCGTCCTCCCGCGGCCAGGAGCCGTCCGGCCGGGGTGAGGGCGAGTCCGCGACCGGCAGGTTCGGCGAGCTGGTGCCCGAACTCGCGCGTGGCCTGGCGCAGCTGCTGGGAGACGGCCGACGGGGTGCGATGGGTGAGTCGGGCGACCTCGGTGACGCTGCCGTGCTCGTCGAGAGCGCGCAGCAGCTCGAGGTGACGTGGGTCGATGACCATGAAGTCATGCTACACAGTTGATGAAGAACTTTGCGATTGTGCTCAAGAGTCGTGGCGGTGAGGATGGAGGCATGTCCGTCAAGCACTGTCTTCTCGCCGCTTCCGTGGCCGTGATCTGGGGTCTGAACTTCCTCGCGATCGACCTTTCGCTCGCCCAGTTCCCGCCGTTCTTCCTCGTCGCGCTGCGCTTCGCCGTGCTCGCGATCCCCGCTCTGCTCTTCGTGCCCCGACCGCAGGTGAAGGTCCGGTGGATCCTCGGCTACGGGCTCGGCTTCGGGATTCTCCAGTTCGCCTTCCTCTACTGGGCGATGGCCACGGGAATGCCGGCCGGGCTTGCCTCGCTCGTCCTCCAAGCGTCGGGGCCGTTCACGGTGCTGCTGGGGATGACGGTGCTGCGCGAGCGGGTCCGTGCCTCCCAGATGGCGTTCCTGCTCGTCGCGATGGCGGGTCTCGGGATCGTCGGCTGGCAGCGCTTCGACTCGTCCGCGAGCTTCCTGCCCTTCCTCCTCACCCTCGCCGGCGCCTTCGGGTGGGCGATCGGCAACATCTGCAACCGGCAGGCGCATTCGGTCGAACCGGTGAAGTTCACGATGTGGATGTCCGTCGTCCCGCCGGTCCCGATGCTCATCCTCGCCCTCATCGTCGAAGGTCCCGAGCGGATCGGGACGTCCCTGACGACCCTGGCGACGCCGACGGGTCTGCTCGGCCTCGCGGGCCTGGTCTACACCGTCGTCATCGCCACCGTCATCGGTTCGGGCATGTGGTCGTGGCTGATGTCGCGCAATCCTGCCGGGGTCGTCGCCCCGTTCTCGATGCTCGTCCCGATCGTCGGGATGAGCGCGGCGTGGCTCGTGCTCGGGGAGACGGTGAGCCTCGGCGAGCTGTGCGGGGCCGGACTCGTCATCGTCGGGGTCCTCGGGGCCGGGCTCAAAGCGGCGAAGGGGGCGAAGATCGCGGACCGGGAGACGGCCCTCGCCGAGGTGGTGCCCGAGCCGGTGCCGGGAGTGTCCGAGCCGGCCAAGGGTAGGAGCTCCGTGCCGGACGTCCCCGCGGGGACGCGGGAGGAGAACGCCCCAGCGGGGACGCGGGAGGAGAACGTCCCCGCGGGGACGTCGTGCGAGGGCGCTTCCCGTGGATAGCCGCAGCCCAGGAAATACGTGTCGAGGACCGTCTAGGGTGTGAGCATGTCCGAGAACTCCGCCGATCGCGATGGTCCCGATTCCCCAACCGGTGTTCGTCCCGCCGCTGACAGCGCTCGCCTCACCGTCGACGATCTGCTCGCGTCCCCGCGGGGACGCTCGCTGCTCTATGCGATCGTCGGCGCCTCAGAGATGGATGCGGGGACAGATGACGAGCCAGTGGGCGACGGTGACGTCGAGACCGTGGGCGACGGAGACGTCGAGCCGGGGGACGATGTCGAGGTTGACCCGGCAGACGTTCTCGGCTGCGCCGCCCTCACCGCCGCCGAGACGATCGATCGGGAATGGGAGACCGGAATCCTCATCTCTGATTCCGGGGCCGACTTCGCCGAGCTGCGTGAGGCCGATGCGGCTGCGGAAGCCGTCGGGTTGGGCCGTCGGACTCCCCACGTGCCCAGCCAGGCCGAACTCGAGAGTGCGATGGCCGAGGTCATCGCCGGCGCGATGTACTGGCAGCCGCCTGATCCCGAAGACGTCATCGCGGCCGACCCGGTGATGGTCGATGTTCTGCGACCGTGGGCCGAGGTCATCATCGACAGCGGACTGCTCGACTCCTGGTCGGCGGGACTTGATTTCGATGACCTCTGGGAGCTGACATGGGACGACTCGGATCACACCGGCGACATCCCGACTCGCCTCAGTGCGGATCCGGCCTCGTTGATGTCGGGAGCCGATTGTCCACCTCCGTCGGATGCTGCCGCAGCGGCGCTGCGCGAATGGTCGGCAGAAGTCGCCTCAAGTGAAAGCGAGTACCGGCAGGAGTTCGCGAAGGATCCGCGCGCGGCGGGCAGTGGCGAATGGTGGTCGACTCCCGCGCATGAGCTGGTGATGACCACCGGCACCTGGCCTAGCGGAGAGCCGATCGGACTCAGTCTCGTCGAGGACGATTTCGGGCTCAGCCGGGCGCGGGCCTGTCGGCTGCGCCTGTGGGACACGTACGGTGTGTTCATCGTCGACCGGCCCGAACAGTGGGCGGTTCTCTGCCGGAAGTATCCGCTCGATGTCACTGCCCAGCGGCGTCAGGTGTGGTTCGAAGCGACCGGGCGTCGCGGCCGCTGGGTCATCCCCGACTGGCCGCGGGTGGCCGAGGAATACGACGGCGTCTACGTCAGCCTCGCCGGGTATCTGCGCACTGCGGGCGCCGTTGTCGACGTCGGCGATGCGGACCGGCTCCCAGAATCGGCGGGGCGACCAACCGTCGGCGACACCGACGACCGCATCGCGAGCCTCATGGCCGGGTGGAACCCCGACACCACGTACTGGCTCACGGATGCCGTCGCCGGCATCACCGAGGTCGTCGACTGGGCCCAGGACGACGAGACCGGTGCGTGGGTGGCTCAGCCCCGTCCCGCACGCCCGTAGGTGAGGCGACGCAGCACCACCTCGGCGGGGCCTTTGTAGGTCCGTGACTCCATCCATGTCGCCAGCGCCAGGGAGGCGATCCACACGCCGATGGCCAGCAGGAACGCCGGGGTCGTGTTCCACGTCCGCCCCAGGCCGAAGCCCCACGCTGCGAGCAGCGGAGCGAAGACGACGGACTGGAAGAGGTAGAAGCTCAGCGAGCGTTTGCCGAGGTAGGCGATCGGCAGCAGCAGCCTCGGCGGGCGGTCCTGGACACGGAGGCCGACGAGCCCGAACAGGGCGGCGTAGCCGAGGCCGGCGCAGGCTCCGGTGACGGGGGTGAGGACCGCGGTGATATCGACCGTCGTCGAATCGGAGGGCATCCATCCCAGGTAGGCGAGTGCCTGCGGGAGGTTGCCGAGCACTCCGAGCGGGATGCCGACTCCGGCGACGAGACCGAGCCGGGGCCGACGAGGCGTGGCGTCCTCTCCCCGCGATTCGATCCACCGGTGCCGGGCGGCGAGCCCGCCGAGGATGATGACCAGCGGCACGGTGAGCGAGAGGGTCCCGAGTACGGTCGCGAGCAGCCAGACGAGGAGGCGGACGCCGACGGCCAGGAGGTAGTTCGTCTCGCCGGTGCCCTGCGTGAGCAGGAGGGTCGTGAATGATCCGACGGCGTCGTCGCCGAGCATCGGCTCGTCCGTCGTGTCTCCGGCGAGGGCCTGGGCGAGGAGGATCATGCCGACCTGGGCGAGGAGGAAGAGGCCGAGGATTCCCAGCAGCACCCAGAGGGTGATCATCAGCGCCCGGTCACCGGCGCGTTGGATGAGGTAGCTGAGGATGAGCCCGCACAGGCCGTACGCGCCGAGGATGTCGCCGCCGAAGAGGAGGGCGGCGTGGAGGAGGCCGAAGACGACGAGCCAGAGGTTGCGTCGCAGAAGCATCGCGGTGATCGTGCGCGGATCGTCGCCGACGGCTGTGCGGGTGCGGGCGAACTGGACGATGCCGTAGCCGAAGAGGAAGGCGAACATCGGGTAGATGCTGCCGTCGACGAAGAGGATCGTGAGCACGGAGAGGATCCGGTCGAGCAGGCTGTCGCTGGCCGGGTGGCCGCTGAGCGAGGTCGCGGCCTGGGTGCCCCAGAGGTAGACGGAGACGTTGGCGATCGCGATGAGGCAGAGCATGAGACCGCGGGCCAGGTCCGGGGCGAATGCTCGCCGAGGTGGGGCTGCGGCGGGTCCCAGCTGGTCGCCTGGTTCCGGCGGTGCGGCTTTCGGGACTGCGGACGTGCGGGGGTACTCGGGGTGCGTCATGTCGTACCTCGGGTCGGGAGCGTCGATCAGCGGGTCGGGGCGTGCTCAGTCCTGCGGGGAGAGGCTGGGCGCCTCGGTGATGCCGAAGCGGTGCTTGAGCGCCCGCTGCGCGGCGAACCAGCCGTTCATGCCGTGGACGCCGGGGGCGGGCGGGGTGGCCGACGAGCAGAGGTAGGCACCGGGCACGCCGAGGCTGTAGTTGTCCCAGTTCGTCCGCGGGCGGGCGAGCATCCGGTAGAACGTGATGATGCCGGTGGCGATGTCCCCGCCGATGTAGTTCTGGTTGTGCTCGGACATCTCCGAGGCCGGCACGGACCGGTAGTCGACGATCGTGTCCCGGAACCCGGGGGCGAAGCGTTCGAGCTGGTCGATGATGTAGTCGGCCGGGTCGATGGGGCAGTTGAAGGGGACGTGGCAGTACGTCCACAGCGGACGCAGGCCGTTCACCTCGCGGGAGGGGTCGAAGACCGTGGGGTCGGAGACGAGGCAGACCGGGTGGTCGGGCATCCGGCCGGCGACGACCTCGCCTTCGGCGGCGGCCATCTGCTCACGGGTCCCGCCGAGGTGGACGGTGCCGGCGCGCGCGACGTCGGGGTCGGCCCACGGCACGGGCCCGTTGAGGACGAAGTCGACCTTGGCCGCGGCGTTGCCGTGTTTGAAGTCCCGCAGCGCCCGGTCGACGTGGGCGGGGATGAGTCCGGAGAAGATCTCGGCGGCATTCCACGCCGAGGTGTCGAGGATGTAGGCGCGGGCCGCGGGCATGTCGGAGACATGGTCGACGCGGACCCCGGGCGTGACCCGGCCGCCGTGGGCTTCGAGGTCGGCGACGAGGGCGTCGGTGATCGCCTGCGAGCCGCCGACGGGGGAGGGCCAGCCGCCGGCATGGGCGATGGTCGCGAGCATCGTCGCGACCGCGGCAGTGCCCATGCCCGGCAGGGGGCCGATCGCGTGCGAGCCGACCCCGGTGAACAGGGCCTGCGTCGTCTCGTGTGAGAGCGGGATGTTCCACGCGGGGCTCGCCTGGGAGAGGAGGCGGAGACCGAACTTGACGACGTTGGCGATGCCGGAGGGGTCGCGCAGGGTCGGCGGCAGGGAGCGTTTGTCGCCGAGGGAGAGCCAGATCGTGTCGTCGACACGGTCGAGGAGGGGGCGGAAAAAGCGGTCCCATTCGGGTCCCGCCTCGCCGAGGTGCTCGACCGTCTTAGCGAGATCGTGGAAGGCCAGCGCGGCGGGGCGCCCGTCGAGGGGCTGGGCGTAGGAGATCTCGGGGGTGGTGAATTCGAGGCCGCGGGCGCGCAGGTCGAAGTCGACGAAGAAGGGGCTGGCGATCGCGAGCGGGTGGACGGCCGAGCAGATGTCGTTCACGATCCCCGGGGCCAGCCCGAGGTCGAGGGTGCGGGAGCCGCCGCCGATCGTCGGCTGCGCCTCGAGGACCTCGACGGTGAGTCCGGCTCGAGCCATGGTGACCGCAGCCGCCATGCCGTTGGGTCCGGATCCGACGACGACGACATCAGGCTGGGTGCTCATGACCTCAGTCTAGGGGAGGGGCCTGACGTAGAGAATGTTAAGGACGGGAGTCCGGTGTGACCCCGGCCCTGACTGCCCCACTCGCGTGGTGTCTTTCTCGTGATCTGTCCACCGACTCTCGTCATGACCCCCCAGCCGGACGGGACAT
>NZ_BAAAAF010000017.1:0-43245 GCF_037101285.1 Brevibacterium metallidurans | reverse complement strand
GGCCACGTCGAGGTCTTTCGGATGGATTGTGTGAGAACTTCCATCATCGGAAGACCTCGACGTCTATCCGCGCAGCGACTCGCCGTGTCCTGGAATCACCGATCTACACTCTCAATTACGAAGAGCCGTTTTGGTTGTCATTTCAAATAAATCTGGAGGACAACATGTACGCCACCACCGGACTGCCCACTCTTGCCCGCGACGTCATTGCCCTCATCGCCCGTATCGGGCTCGGAGTCATCCTCATCGCCCACGGCTGGCAGAAATTCAACGAATGGACGATCGCCGGCACGACTGAATCGTTCTCGCAGATGGGGGTGCCGGTGCCGGAGTTCGCCGCACCCTTTGCGACGTTCGTCGAGCTCATCGGCGGCACTCTGCTCATCCTCGGCGCGTTCACGCCCATCGTCAGCGCGCTCATCGCGATCAACCTCCTCGGTGCCCTCGTCATCGTCCACTTCGTCCCGCAGCCCTTCGTCAGCCAGGGCGGCTGGGAGCTGGTCGCGGCACTGTCGGCCGGTGCGCTGCTCATCGCCGCGATGGGGCCGGGACGCTTCAGCGTCGACCGCTTCGTGTTCCGTTCGAAGGGCCCGCGGGCGAGGCGGGTCAGCGGAGCGCACGCGCCCGCCGCTGCCTGACGCTCAGCTGTCCGGCACTGATCCGGCACTGACCTGCCGCTGACTGCGACTTCTGCACGGCTGAGGAGCGCTGCGGTCCGAGGGCCGTTCGATCCCATGAGGGTTCGGGCGGCCCTCGTCTGGGTTCTAGCGGCCCTCGTCTGCGTTCGAGCGGTCCTCGTCTGCGTTCGAGCGGTCCCCGGCCGTGCCGGCGCCCATTCGTCTCTCGCCGTGCCTGCGCCGATTCGTCTCGCGCCGTGCCGCCAAGACGCTCATTTGCTACGATCGAAAGCACGTGGCGAGCGGGACGACCCGGTCGCTGACCACCGCGATGAGGACGGCCTCGTAGAACTGGATCCGACCGTCATGTCTGCCGCGCTTCGCAGCATCGTCACTCCCACCGCCATCGTCCGACTCGTCCTCGGCTGGGGTGCTGTCCTCGCCCTCCCGATGCTCGGGCCTCTCCTCGAACCTCCCGCCCCGGCGCCGCTGCTCATCACCGCGCTCGTCGTCATCGTCGGCGTGATCCTCACCTGTGCCTTCGGCGTCGTCCACGAGGCCGAGCACCTCGCCCACCGCCTCGGCGACCCCTACGGTTCGCTCGTGCTCACGCTCTCCATCGTCCTCATCGAGGTCATCCTCATCGCCGCTGTCCTGCTCGGGCCCGGCGAGCATGCGACGATCGCGCGGGACTCGGTCATGGCGGTGTCGATGATCATCCTCGGCGCCGTCGTCGGGCTGTGTCTGCTCATCGGCGGCCTGCGCCACGGCGGGATGGAAGCCAATCGGACGGGCACCTCGGCGTATCTCAGTCTCATCATCGTCCTCGCCTCGCTCGCGTTCGCACTGCCCGCCGTCATCGGCGTCGACGGCAGCTACCTGCCGTGGCAGGAGATTCCGATCATCATCCTCACAATCGGGATCTACGCGTTCTTCCTCACCCGGCAGATGGGGGCGCAGGCCGATGACTTCCGCGAGGTCGATCCGCGGTTGGTCGGTGAGCGCAGGTCGGGAGTCTCCGGGTCGGGAGATGCCGCGCTCCCCGCCGCCGTCGAGGCGGCGCGGCCGAGCATCGGCGAGACACTGTCGACCCACCGCGTGGAGATCATCCTGCGCCTGGCCCTGCTCGTCGTCACCGTCCTTCCCATCGTCCTCCTCTCCCATGACATGGCGGCGCTGCTCGATGACGGGTTGGGCCGCCTCGGCGCTCCGGTTGCGCTTTCCGGCATCGTCATCGCGATGATCGTCTTCCTCCCGGAGACGATCACGGCGATCCGCGCCGCCTGGCAGGGCGAGGTCCAGCGGGTGAGCAACCTCTGTCACGGGGCGCTCGTCTCGACGGTGGGTCTGACGATTCCCGTCGTGCTCATCATCGGGATGCTCACCGGCCAGCAGATCGTCCTCGCCGAAGGGCCGGCGAACCTCCTGCTCCTCGGCGTCGCCGTGGTCCTGTCGGTGACGACCTTCGCAGCGAATCGGGTCACGGCCGTCCACGGTGCCGCACTCCTCGTCGTCTTCGCCGTCTACGCCCTCAGCGTCTTCGCGTAGGCCGGGGCCCAGACGCGAGCACTGCCGTCGACCCCTTCCGCGTGGTCGGCTTCGCCCTCATGCGACCACCTCCGCGCCAGCGCCCAGACGCGACCATGGTCGCGGTGGTGATCAGAATCCGCCGCTGCCGCCCCCTGCCACGTGGCCGGGTTCCCGACCTGTCGGGCCGGCGTTCGTGGCATGGTGGAGGGACGACGGACCACCTCGGTGCCGACGATCGCCCACGAGAGGAGGGCACCCATGCGTCACGACGCAGAGCGGGAACGCACCCACTCCCTGCTCGACTCCGCCCCCGTGCCCGAGCATTGGAGCAATGTCCTCGCACACATGAGGACGTCGCCGTTCACCCGCTTGAGCAGGGACGACATTCTCGCCGAGGCGACCGGCCTCCTCCTCATCGCGCCCTCCCCCGAGGTGGTCGCCGCCTGCTTCGGCGATCTCCTTGGTGCATTCGATGAGTGTGCGGGCTTCGTCCGTGTCGTCTCACCCGAAGCGCTCGTCGCTGACGGTTCACCGAAAGCACTCGTCGCTGACGGTCCGTCAGCGCCAGCCGACTCGGACTGCTCTGCGCGCTCGCTCACCGTCGCCGACGTCCCCGCGGGGACGTGGGTCTTCCTGCCGCATCGCAGCGACGGGTGGGAGGAGCTCGAGACCGCCTCGGCGCGACTTCATCGCCTCCTGGTCAGGGAGAATGCCCGCCGAGACGAAGCTTCCAAGCTCGTTCTCCTCGAGTACGGGATCAATCTGTGGCTCTGGGCCGAACCGCCGTCTCGCGGCGGCGACCCGGTCTGCCATGCGGGCGAGCTCATCAGCTGGGAGAGCGCCTGGGCGCTCGAGGCGCCCGGTGACAGCGCCCACGCGGCCGAGATTCATCGAGACGGCCACTTTCCGTCGAGACCGCCACTCCCAGACCGCGGTCTCGGCGCTAAGTGGCCGTCTCGATGTGACGAGGGTCGCTCATCCGCGGCTGCCGAACCTGCCTCACTCCGCCCGCCGATCTACTTCGGCCTCCCGCCGCTCCTCAGGCACCGGCGCATGCGCGGCTGAGATCCACCGAGACGTCAGCGCGGCAGAGCGGCATCCGACCAGCCGCGTGCACTCTCATGTCGCCGAGACCGCCACTTTGCGTCGAGACCGCCAATTACGGGCAGCGGTCTCGGCGCCAAGTGGCGGCCTCGAAGCAGGCAAAGCCTCACGCCTCCCCACCCTCACGACCCTCTCTCACACGGCTGCGCGCGCCGAGGCGACTGCGGGCAAGGTCGACGAAGGCAAGCGCCGCGGGACTCGGGTTGAAATCACTCCACGCGAGATACTCCGTGCGCGTCGGACCACCGGTCACCGGCACCGTGCGCACCTCGAGGTCCGGAGGCACGATCGCCGGCGGCAGGAGGGCGACCGCGAGATCCTGAGCGACGAGGTCGAGGATCATGCCGATGACCATGACCTCAAAGGCGACCGTCCGACCCAGACCGGCGGCGGCGAACGCGAGGTCCGACTGCTCACGCCCGGGACTGCCCTGCGGAAAGTCGACGAACGTCTCCCCTGCCAGCTCGCTCAGTCGCAGACGCCGGCGCCCGCCGAGGCGGTGGCCCGGTCCGAGGACCGCGACGTGCCGTTCCTCGGCGAGGACGATGTGCTCGGTGCCAGTCGGCGTCACGGTCGCGGGGAGGCCGAGGATCGCCGCATCAAGGTCACCGGTCCGGAGTTCATCGAGGAAGTCGCGGCTGCCGCCGGTGCGCAGGCTCGTGCGCACCCGCGGATGCCGCCGATGCAGGTTGCCGAGCACGGCCGAGAGGTCAAGTGCGGTGACGGTGGGGATGACGCCGATCGAGAGGCCCCCGGTGATCTCCCCGGTTGCCGATGCCGCCGCCGAGGCGGCCCGATCGGCGGCGTCGAGTGCTGAGCGGGCCGCCGGGATGAAGGCGGCGCCCGCCTCGGTGAGGTCGACGCGTCGGCTCGTGCGGGCGAAGAGGCTGACACCGAGTTCATGCTCGAGCGCCTTGATCTGATGGCTGAGCGCGGATTGGACGACATGGCATTTCGCGGCGGCCCGGGTGAAGTTGCGCTCCTCGGCGACGGCGACGGCGTAGCGCATCTGCTGAAGCTCCATCCATCTATCGTGAACGACGATCGCTGAGATGAAAAGCATGTGTTGGACTCATAGGTCGAGTAGGCGGAGTCTGGAGGCATGACTACGACGACTTCGCCCCCGGTTCCCACTGCATCCTCCACCGTCGCCGGCGGCCGCCTCGGCGCAACCCTGAGCACCGCGCTTGCCCCAGCTGTCTGGGGCACGACGTACCTGGTGACCACGGCCTTCCTGCCGGCCGACCACCCGATGTTCGCCGCTCTCATGCGCTCCCTGCCCGCCGGGATCATCGGCCTGCTCATCGCCCGGCGACTGCCGGTCGGGTCGTGGTGGTGGAAGATCTTCGTCCTCGGCACCCTCAACATCGGCCTGTTCTTCCCGCTCCTCTTCGTCGCCGCCGGTCGCCTGCCGGGTGGGGTGGCCGCGACCCTCGGGGCCGCGCAGCCGATCCTCGTCACAGTGCTCGCGGTCATCGTCCTCGGCGAGCGGCTCTCGAAATGGCGGCTCGGGTGGGGCGTCGTCGGTGTGGTCGGCGTCGGCATGGTCGTCCTCGGCCCGGGCGCCGGGTTCGATCCGATCGGCATCCTCGCGGGCATCGCCGGGACGGCGGCGATGGGCACCGGGGTCGTCCTCGTCAAACGATGGGGACGACCGCCCGGGGTGAGCGCCGTCGGCTTCGCCGGCTGGCAGCTGAGCGCGGGCGGACTCGTCCTCCTCGTGCCCACCCTCGTGCTCGAAGGGGTGCCGGCGAGCATCGACCTCGCCGGGATCGGCGGATACCTGTGGCTCGGCCTCATCGGCGGGATCCTCGCCTACACCCTGTGGTTCCGCGGCCTCGGCCGGCTGCCGGTCACCGCGACCGCGCTGCTCGGTCTCCTCTCCCCGCTCGTCGCCGCGAGTCTTGGCGTCGTCTTCGCCGGCGAACGCCTCACGCTCATCCAGATCGCGGGCTTCGGGCTCGCACTCGCCGCGCTGGCGTGCGGACAGCTCAGTCCCTCCCGACGCCGAGGGCCAGCGACGTCGGTGACAGCGGGACGGGCGAGCGCCTCGGCGAATACCCGGTGACCTGGGCCGATGCAGCGCTCTCCGCTGCATCCGGTCGGACAGGGGGTCTTGACTCACGGTCGTAGGCTGAGGATATGGAGTTCAGGTATCTCGGCAACAGCGGTTTCAAGATCTCGGAGATCACGTACGGCAACTGGCTCACGCACGGTTCCCAGGTGGAGAACGACATCGCGACGAAGTGCGTCCATGCCGCGCTCGACGCCGGGATCTCGACGTTCGACACCGCCGATGTCTACGCGAACACGGCGGCCGAGCAGGTCCTCGGCGATGCGCTTGCCGGTCAGCGGCGCGAGTCGCTCGAGATCTTCACGAAGGTCTACTTCCCCACCGGGCCGAAGGGCCACAACGACACCGGGCTCTCCCGCAAGCACATCATGGACTCGATCAACGGGTCGCTCACGCGGCTCGGCACGGACTACGTCGACCTCTTCCAGGCGCATCGCTACGACTACGAGACGCCGCTCGAGGAGACGATGCAGGCCTTCGCCGATGTCGTCCGTGCGGGCAAGGCGCTCTACATCGGGGTGAGCGAGTGGAACGCGGACCAGCTGCGCGCCGGTCACATCCTCGCCCGTGACCTGGGGATTCAGCTCATCTCGAACCAACCGCAGTACAACATGCTGTGGCGGGTCATCGAACCGCAGGTCGTTCCGACGTCGCAGGAGCTCGGGATCTCGCAGATCGTGTGGTCGCCGATCGCTCAGGGCGTGCTCACCGGCAAGTACAAGGTCGGGCAGCCGGCCCCGGCAGGCTCACGGGCCACCGATGACAAGGGCGGGGCGGACATGATCTCCCGCTATCTCAATGATGAGACGCTCACGGCGGTCGCGAAGCTCGAGCCGATCGCCGCGGATCTCGGGCTGACGATGGCGCAGCTGGCGATCGCGTGGGTGCTTGCCAACGACAACGTCGCCACCGCGCTCGTCGGGGCGTCGCGTCCCGAACAGGTCGAGTCGAATGCGGCGGCTGCCGGGGTGAAGCTCGACGCCGAGGTGCTCGCCCGCATCGATGAGGCGCTCGGTGATCTGCCGGAGTCCGACCCGACCAAGACGCAGTCACCGCCCACCCGCATCGTGTGAGGACGGTTCTATCCCCGCCGAGGTGATGTTCCGTGGAGGATCCACCTCGAATAATCGTCGTTCCTCGAAGTGGATCCGCCACTCAACGCCCTGCCCGTCAGCAGGCCAGTCCGGTGAGTGGGTCCGTCTTCGGCGGTGACGTCTCGGCCGACAGGACGATGAGGCGCGTCGCGCACGCGGTGAGCAGCCCGGCGGGGATGGCGAAGCCGAGGGCGAAGAGCAGAGTGGCCCATTCGTAGGCTTCGATGTAGGCAACGGGTCCTTGGATGAGCATTCCGAGGATGTTCATCGCTGCGAGCACCGAGACGAGACCGAGGATGAAGCAGAAGAGCACCGCCCCGGTTCGGCTGTGAAGCCGAGGGGCCGCGACCCGAACGACAAGTTCCGCCGGGATGCCCATGACGAGACCGACCACTGCCCCGAACCCGGTCGCCGCCGCGATCATGACGATCTGTCCGGCATCGAATTCGAGAAGGATCAGCCCGGCGAGCAGTCCGACACCGGCACCGATTCCCGAGGTCAGCAGAACGAACTTCCAGAACGACAGGCGCTTGCGATACCGAATGCTCACACCGTCAATCTATCGTGTCGGGCCCTCGGCGCACCCATGCCCGGCGCTCTCGCCGGGGGTCAGCCTCGCCTGTCGACTGACTTACTTGTAGAAGCCCTCGCGGAGGTTGATGCCGTATTCGACCCACGCCTTGAGTGCGGCGAGCATTCCGGTCCATCCCATCGAGTTGCCGAAAGCACCCTCGGCTCCCCCGACTGTCGTCTTCCACGCCTTCTCGGTGATCGTCACCAGAGTCCGGGTTCCGCCATCGACGGGAGTGAACTCGAAGGTCGTCGTTGTCTTCGGGGCCACAGTCTCGCCGCTGCCCTCCCACGCGATGACGATCTTCTCATCGGGCACAGCCTCGATGACATCGACGGGGAAGCGGCCCGGAAAGTCGGCGAAGTCCCAGCTCACCTCGGCACCCGTCTCGAGTCGGCCGCGGGCACCCCCTGTCGTGAAGTACTTCGAGAGCTGCTCGGGATCGGCGACGGCCTCGTACGTCTCGTGTGGGGTCTTCGAGATGTAGCCGGTGACGGTGAAGGAGAGTTCTTCCAGCTGGGCGCTCTTGTCTTTCTGCTCATCAGTCATGTGATATTTTTATCACATGTCGAGTGGGAAGGGAATGGGTGAGCCGGAGGATTCAGGCTCGGACGCAGACGCCCGTGACGACGCCGTGTTCAAGGCACTCGCCAACGCCACCCGCCGCCGCATCCTCGACCTGCTCAAACGCGAGCCTCTGACGACGGGGGCGGTCGCCGAGGCGTTTCCCGACCTCGATCGCACGACCGTCCTCCAGCACATCCGCGTCCTCGAACGCGCCGAGCTGCTCACCGGCCGCAAGGTCGGCAAGACCCGCGTACTCGCGCTGGCCCCGCTGCCGATCAAGCGCATCCACGATCGGTGGATCGGCGAGTACGCCCGTGCGGCCGTCGATATGCTCGCGGTGCTCGATGGCGACGAGACCGCAGAGGATCGCGAGGAGTGACGTGGGACGCCCGCACGCCGAGGCGGGTGCCGCCACCGGCGTCAGCGCCCAGCCGATGGCGAATCCGCGCCCACTCACCGGTGAGAATCGTTCCCGCATCGCCGTTGAGGTTCCGCAGAATTGGGCCGCCACCCTCAGGGGTCCGCAGAATCCACGGAGCACCGCCAAGTGACCTGAGAAATCAGCGCCGGGTGCGGCGCGCGTTGACCACCCAGGAGACGAGACCGGTGAGCAGCAGCACGCCTGCGCAGAGGAGGAAGGTCGCCGTGTCGCCGAGGTAGGTGAACCCGAACCCGCCGATGACCCCGGCGATGCCGAGCCCGATGTCGAAGCTCATGTTCCATGCGAGGCTCGCCTTCGCCGGACTGCTCACCTCGGTGAACGCCATGACGAGGCTCGCCGACTGCAGGGTGCCCAGTGCCAGCCCGATGAGGACCATCGCCCCGCGAGCACCACACTGTTCCCCGTGAACGCCGTGACGATGAGACCGAACGCCGCCGCACCGACGCCCAGGAGGTTGAGAGCGAGCGGCGATCGCACATCGGCCACCGCCCCGGCAGCGAACCGGCCGATCACCGAGCAGACCTGCATGATGAGGATGTAGATCGCAGGATGCGCGACCTCGCGACCCGGCCCGAAGCCGACGATGAGGCCCATGGTGATCATGCTGATGAGGAACGGGGCGAGCATGACGATCAGGCGTACAGCGCGCCGACCTCGTCGCGGTGAGCGATCCTGCCGCGGTGAGCCGGCGCCCTCGGCCGCCGCGTCCGCGGGCCGGATCACCTCGTCTGCACCGACCCCCGCTCCCGGAACTCCGCCCAGCTCGACGCCAGGTTCCTCACCCGAGGCCGACCACTCACTCCTCCCCGGTCGCCTGCGCCCCGGGATGAACGTCAGCAGGGTCGGCACCGCGAGGAGCAGCGTCCCGCAGGCGATGAGCCGGAACGTCCATACGGGCACGACCCCGATGAGCCACAATCCGGTGGGCGCTCCGACGGCGGCAGCCAACGAGGTGATGCCGCCGAAGATCCCCAGCGCCTTGCCCAGCCGCCTCGGCGCCACCGTGTCCGGCACCACCGCATTGGCGAGGACGACGAAGAGCCCGAATCCCATTCCACCGAAGATCCCCGCGAGGACGAGGCTCGGCAACGGCGCGCTGACGATGAGCCCGCACACCTGTCCGAGCACCTGCAGACCGAGCGCGAAGAGCAGCGCCGCCCGCATCCCCCACCGCTGCCCCAGCCACGGCGCGAACGGCTGGGCGACGATGACGCCGACCATCATCGTCGTCAGCACCGTCCCGCCCGTCACCGTCGACAGGCCGCCCGCGGCCCCGATCGTCACCATCGTCGAATAGCTGAGGAAGAACCCGGAGAACCCGAACATCGCCGACCACACCAACCCAAGCAAGGCCGGGGTCAGAGTGCGTCGATCTTCGGGTGAAATGGTCATAATCGGACCCTACGTCACCACCTCGCCGAGGTGGCCCCGGTCTCACCCGAACCCGACCCACCCGCCCTGCCGCCCCTGGCCGACGAACCCTGTCGCCAGTGGCCAACGGACCCTGCCGTGACCGACCGAACAGCCCTGCCGCCCGTGTTCACCGGCCCCTTCGGACTGTTCATCGGACGGTCCTCGACGTTCTGTAGAATCGCCGCATGACCTCGTCCGAGCACACTTCCTCCGGCCTCATCGACACGGGTTTCGTCCTGCGCTACGAACCGCTCTACGATCTCACCGACCTCGAGGCGGAGATCTTCGACAGCATTGCCCCGAAGGTCGTGCGGCGCGAGGGATACAAGCGCAAGAACTTCCTCAAAGTCGTCGAATGGAAGGCCGTGGCCGTGCTGCCTCAGGCCGAGCGGCTCGCCGCGGACGACATCGACTACATCACGGGTGTGGCCCTCGACGAGGACACCCCGAACCATCTGCGCCTGCCGCTGCTCAAGGTGCTGCCTGGGGTCGGCAACCCTTTGGCCAGCGCCCTGCTCACGGTCTTCGACCCGAAGAAGTACGCGATCATCGACGCCCGCGCCGTCGGCGTCCTCCACGACCACGGTCTCCTCGAATCCGCGAACCCGCAGCAGGTCGACTACGGTGCCTACCGGAAGCTCGTGAAGTCCCTGGCCAAGGGCGCGAACTGCGCACCGCTCGACCTCTACCGCGCCCTCATCGCCTACTCGCGTCAGCCGAAGGCCTGAGTCCTCAGATCACGCCCTGCTCGCGAAGCGCCGGAACGACCCGGTCGCGCGTGAGCGGGGCGAACTGCCGCTGCGCTGTGTCGGCGGGCATCGGGTCGTAGGAGAACCAGCCGGCTGCCGCGATCTCCGCCTGGTGACTCACCTCGACGATGTCGAGTCCGGCGGGCAGTCCGTCATAGCGGAACACATCGCCGATGACCCGGTGGTCTGCTTCGTTCGCCGCATCCGCGGCGAAGGTGCCCACGGGGATGAGCCGCTCGCGGTCGAGGGTCAGGCCGAGCTCCTCGGCGATCTCCCTGATGATGGTCTCCTCCGCGCTCTCCCCGGGTTCGGGTTTGCCGCCGGGCAGCATGAACGACGTCGTTCCCGTCTTGCGGACCAGGAGGATCTCCGGTCGCTGCGGATGGATGAGCACGAGCGCACTCACACGGATGTCCTTCATGCGGGCCTTTCGACGGCAGATGGGTTCGGACTCAGCGCCCCTGGAGCCGGCTCACGCGGGCCACAGGCCCGAGGCGCCCCTGCGGTGGGAGCCGAGGAGGTGCGTGTCCACCATACCGATGGCCTCCATGAGCGCATACATCGTGGTCGGGCCGACGAAGCGGAACCCCTTGGCCTTGAGCGCCTTCGACAGCGCCGTGGACTCGGGTGCGGTCGTCGGCACCTCGGCGATCGTCACCGGTCGCGGGGTGTCGACCGGCTGGAAGCCCCAGATGAAATCGGCGATGCCGCCTTCGTCGCGCATCGCGAGGATCGCCCGCGCATTGCCGATGCACGCCTCGATCTTGCCGCGATGGCGGATGATGCCGGGGTCGGCGAGCAGCCCGTCGATCTCGGTCGCACCGAAGCCGGCGACCGCCTCGGCGTCGAAGCCCGCGAACACCTCACGGAAGCGCTCGCGCTTCTTCAGGATCGTCAGCCACGACAGCCCCGCCTGGAAGCCTTCGAGGCTGAGCCGTTCGAACAGCCCCGCTTCGTCGCGCACCGGCAGACCCCACTCGGTGTCGTAGTACTCCAGCAGCAGCGGATCCCCGTAGGCCCACGGGGTCCGGGCGAGTCCGTCGTCGCCCACCACCGGACCGCCGAGAACGCCCGAGTCGCCGGGGCGTCCGTCACCGTCCATCGCCGAGGCGGCTGGGTCCTGCGCAGAGGAATCCGCGTGCGCTGCCACCCTCAGTCCGTTCCGCCGGTGATGTTCTCCTGCATCTGGAGGAACTCGACGTGGCGTTCGTACTTGTCGAGGACGTCGTCGATGAGCTGGTCCTTCGTGTAGCCCATGATGTCGTAGCCCTGACCGGCACCACCGCCGAGGTAGACCTCCATCCGGAAGTAGTCCTCCGTTCCGCGCGGGACCCGGCCGCCGAACGAGGGCACGCTGACCTTGTGCGGCCATACCTGGTAGCGGAACGGGTACTGTCCCTCCCCGTCGACCTCGAGTTCGACGAGTTCGCCGTTCTCGTCGAAGCGGCCCTCCGAATCGACGCGCCCGCAGCGCGCGGAGATGCCGCGCTCCTGCATCTCCGCGGCGATCTCGGCCAGGGTCGGCAGGAGGACGTTCTGCTCGTAGTCGCGGACCTTGCTGCCGCTGGGGAACGCGAGGACGCGGGAGAGCTGCTTCTTCCACGTCTCATGCCCGCGGGTCGAGCGCCGGGCGAGCGAACCGGAGAGGCTCTGCTCGACGCTGTCGACCCGGTTGCCTTCGACCCGCAGGGCTCTGTAGAGGCCGATCATGACGAGGATGATGACGAAGGCGAACGGCAGACCCATGATCACCGTGGCGCTCTGCAGCGCCCCGATCCCGCCGACGATGAGCATCGCGACGGTGAGCGCACCGGTGAGCACGGCCCAGAAGATGCGCAGCGACGCCCGACCGTCGTCCTGCGGGGTGGGCAGGAACGAGGACAGGTTGGCCATGACGAGGGCAGCGGAGTCCGCCGAGGTGACGTAGAAGAGCAGAGCCGTGAGCGTGGCGAGGGCCGCGACGACGACGAAGAACGGATACTGGGCGAGGAGTTCGTAGAAGCCGCCTTCGGGATTGAGCATGGTCTGCTCGCCGAACTCCTTGTTGCCGCTGCGGATGATGTCGAGGGCGGAGTTCCCGTAGATCGAGATCCACATGAAGATGTAGATGAAGGGGATCGTCAGGGTGCCGATGACGAACTGGCGGATCGTCCGACCGCGGGAGATGCGGGCGAGGAAGAGTCCGACGAACGATGCCCAGGCGATCCACCACGCCCAGAAGAACAGGGTCCAGTCCGTCATCCACGTGCCGGTGTCCTCGAAGGCGAAGGTCTGGCCGACCATGTTCGGGAAGAGGCGGAAGAAGTCCGCGACGTTGAGGACGAACGCGTTGAGGAGGAACTTCGTGTTCCCGGCCACGAGCACCCAGAGGCTGAGCGCGATCGCGGCGAAGACGTTGAGGAGGGAGAGGAACTTGATGCCCTTGTCGACGCCGGAGACGGCGGAGAGCGTGGCCACGGCGACGCCGACGACGACGATCGCAATCTGCGAGGCCGTGCTCACGGGCAGACCGAAGACGACGTTGAGGCCGACGTTGACCATGACGACGCCGATGCCCAGCGAGGTGGCGACACCGAAGATCGTGCCGAGCAGGGCCGCGAAGTCGACGGTGTCGCCGAGCGTGCCCTGCACGCGTTTGCCGAAGATCGGGGCGAGTGCTGACCGGATCGCCAGCGGCATGTTCATCCGGTAGGCGAAGTAGGCCAGCGCGATGCCCATGAGCGCGTAGAGACCCCAGCCGCTGAGCCCATAGTGGAAGAGCGTCCACACGGTCGCCTCGCGCGCGGCGTCGACGGTTTCGGGCTGGGTGCTCGGCGGAGTGAGGTACTGGGTGACGGGTTCGGCGACGGCGAAGAACATGAGGTCGGTGCTGATGCCGGCGGCGAACAGCATCGCCGCCCACGGCAGGAGACCGAACTCGGGCTTCGAATGCTCGGGCCCGAGCTTCGTCGACCCGTACCGCGAGGCGGCGAGGTAGATGACGAAGACGAGGACGATGGCGACGAGGAGGACGTAGAACCAGCCGAACCAGTCCGAAGTCCAGCCGACGACAGCGCCGAGCACGGCTTGGGCGTTGACCGGGGCGAGGAACGCCCACAGGGTGATGCCGACTGTGCCGACCGCCGCGGAGATGAACACGCGTTTGTTCACCGGCGGCAGCTTCTTCCCGCCCTTCGCGTCGTCCGTGGACTGCTGTGTCTGTGGTGACATCTGCTCGCTCCCTCGTCCGGCGCTGGAGCGCCCCGACATCTCGACTCAGTGCTCTGGCCCGGCGCCGCGCCCAGTCAAGGGGTGGAGGATCAGGTCCGCCTGCGACTTCGTGGGCAACCAACGATGGAGGCTACCATATCGTAATTCCCGGTAGCCTCACAGTGCCGGTGCGGTGAGCTCACAGAGAGACCTCACAGAGACACGAGCAGCAGGGCGAGTGCCATGACGACCCCGGAGCCGAGGAACGTGATGAACGTGTAGCCGAGGATGTCGCGCATCTTCAGCCCCGCGATCGCGAGCACCGGCAGCGCCCAGAACGGCTGGAGCATGTTCGTCCACTGGTCCCCGTAGGACACGGCCATGATCGCGATCGACGGATCGACGCCGAGTTGGTTCGCCGCGTCGAGCATGATCGGGCCCTGCACGGCGAACTGGCCGCCGCCGGAGGGGACGAAGAAGTTGACGAGTCCGGCCGAGAGCAGGGCGAGGACGCCGAAGGAGACCGGGTTGGCGATCGAGACGAAGGCGTCGGAGAACACCGCGATGAGTCCGGTGCCGCTCATGATGCCGAGGATGCCCGCGTAGAGCGGGAACTGCAGGAGGATCTCGCCGACGTTCGAGGCCGCGTTCTTCGTCAGGTGGATGAGTTCGAAGGGGTTCTTCACGAGCAGGAAGATGAGCGCGAGGAACGACCAGTTGACGATGTCGAGGGTCAGTCCCCCGCCCTGAGCGAAGTGGACGATGAGGTAGGCGACGAGGGCGAGACCGACGATGAGGGTGAGGATGCGGGAGGCGTCGATGCGGTCGGCGGGAGTGAGGACCTCCTCGGCGAAGGAGGGCTGCGCCGAGGGATCGACGGATTCGGGCATCTGGTAGACCGGGGCGTCGCCCTTGGGGGCGATGAGGTAGAAGAGGACGCTGCAGACGATGAGGACGCCGAGGATGGCGAGCAGGTTCCACGTGGAGAAGATCGTCTGGCTCACGGGCACGATCTGCCCGCCGAGGGACTCGGCGAGGAACGAGTCCGGGGTCGCCGCGGTGAGCGGACCCGAGCCCGAATACCCCATGTGCCAGACGACCATGCCGGAGTAGCCGGCGGCGACGAGGAGCGGGAAGTGGACCTTGATCCCGCGGTGGCGGGCCTGGACGGCGACCTCGCGGGCGAGCAGGGCGCCGACGACGAGGCCGAGGCCCCACGTGATGAGGCTGGCGATCGCGGCGACGAGGAAGACGAAGACGTAGGCGAAGGCTGCGCTGCCGGGGACGCGGGCGAGCCGGGTGAGCAGCGCCTGCACGGGTCCCGTGTTCGCGAGGATGTGGCCGAGGAGGAGGATGAGGCACATCTGGGTCATGAATTCGAGCAGACCCGACAGCCCCACGCCCCAGCTCGTGACGACCTCGAGCGGGCTCGCCCCGGTGAGGACGAAGGCGAGGATCGCGACGATGAGGGTGAGGACGATGGCGAAGGTCAGCGCCGAGGGGATCCACCTCTCGAGGACGCGGTTGATCGGGCGCATCACACCCTTGGAGACCGCGGCGTTCTTCTGCTGTGACGGCGACGGTGCCGACATGGGGACCTCCTGCTGGGAAAGTGCTGTGTATCACATCAGGATACAGTGAAGGCGCCGTCCGATCGGACGGCGCCTTCCCCATTGCCCGCCGAGGCGGTCGGGCCTCGGTCGCCGAGGTGGTCGGGCCTCGGTCGCCGAGGTGGTCGGGCCTCGATCAATGAGCCGGCGGGCCGCGGTCTCAGGTGCGCGGACCCTCGGCTCAGCTCACGCGTGCGATCTCAGGAGTTCTTCTGGAACACGAGCTGCTTGTTGACGAACTCGTCCATGGCCAGCGGTCCGAGCTCACGGCCGACGCCCGAGCGCTTGACCCCGCCGAAGGGCAGGTACTCGCGTGAGCCCTCGGGTGCGTTGATGAAGACCATGCCCGAGTCGATCTGGGCCCCGACCCGCTCCGCGCGTTCGACGTCGCCGGAGAAGACCGCGGCGCCGAGGCCGTACGGCGTGTCGTTGGCGAGTTCGACGGCCTCCTCCTCGCTGCCGACCCTGTAGACGATGACGGCCGGGCCGAAGAGCTCCTCGTAGTACCCGCGCATACCCTTCTCGACATCGGTGAGGACGACGGGTTCGACGTACGCGCCGCCGCCGTCGTACTTCTTCCCACCCGCGAGCAGGGTCGCGCCCTGGCTGACGGTGTCCTGGACCTGCTCGACGAAGCGGTCGGCGGCCGCAACCGAGGACAGCGGGGAGAGACGGGACCCCTCCTCACCGGGCACCTCCGGGGTGGCCTTCTTCGCCGCCTCGGTGATCGAGGTGAGGAACTCGTCGTAGACGTCGTCCATGACGATCATCCGCTTGGGCGAGTTGCACGCCTGTCCCGTATTGCCCATGCGGGTGTTGAAGAACGTCTTCGCGCTCTTCGCCACGTCAGCGGTGTCGAGGAGGATGTAGGGGTCGGAGCCGCCGAGTTCGAGGACGACCTTCTTGAGGTTCTTCCCCGCCTCGGCGGCCACAGCCGCGCCCGCACGCTCGGACCCGGTGAGGGACACGCCCTGATTGCGGGGGTCGGGGAGGATGAGATCAGCGACCTGTTCGTTGCTCGCGTAGACGTTGATGTACGCGCCTTCGGGCAGTCCCGCCTCGATGAAGATCTCCTCCATGATCTTCGCCGACCGCGGGCACTGCGGGGCGTGCTTGAGCAGGATCGTGTTGCCGAGGGCGAGGTTGGGCGCGGCGAACCGGGCGACCTGATAGTAGGGGAAGTTCCACGGCATGATGCCCAGCAGCGAGCCCACGGGCTTGCGGCGGATCCATGCGGTGCCGTCCTCGGGTCCGCGCAGGGGCTCATCGGCCATGAACGCCTCGGCGTTGTCGGCGAAGTACCGGTAGATGTTCGAGCTCAGGGCGACCTCGCCCTTGCCTTCGGGCACGGCCTTGCCCATCTCGAGCCGGATCACCTCGGCGAGCTCTTCGGCCCGTTCGGCGTAGATCTCGGCGACCCGGGTGAGCAGTCTCGCCCGCTCGGCCACCGGTGTCTGACTCCACTGGGTGAACGTCGTCGCCGACCGGTCGAGAGCCGCGAGGATCTCCGCGTCGGTCGCCGTCGGGAACTCTTCGACGACCTCGCCGGTCGCCGGGTCGGTCACGCGATACAGGGTGGACATGTTGGACCTCTTCTCTGCTTCGATGCCGGGAATCGCCGGTGACCGCAGACCTCGCCGAGGTGGTCACCGCGTGTTCGTCCCACGCTATGACCGATCCGTGTCCGCGGCAATTCCCCCGCCGAATTCCCAGGGTGCCCTGTGCGCGTTCGCGCAGGCGGGGACTGCTATGTTGTCGCTATGACCTCAGTCACAGATCTCGTCAAGCGCTACTACACGACCGTCGACGCCGGTGATCCGGTCGCCACCTCGGCGCTCTTCGCCGCCGACGCCTCCTACGATCGCCCCGGCTATCCGACGATGGTCGGCCAGCAGATCACCGACTTCTACCTGGGCGCCCGGGTCATCGAGTCCGGGGCGCACGAACTCACCGAGATCCTCGTCGACCGCAGCCATGCGGCCAGTCGCGGGATCTTCGCGGGACGGCTCAAGGACGGCTCGGAGACCCGCGTCGGGTTCTCCGACTTCTTCCGCTTCGACGATGACGGTCTCATCGCCGAACGGACGACGTACTTCTACGCCCCCGCCGTCTGAGCTGCGCGCAACCTCAACCCCCGCGCCACCCAGCCCCGCGCCGTTTGAGCAGCGCGGACCCAGGCACTTCGCTTCCTCAGTCAGCCTGCCCCCGGGCCTGCAGCACTGCCCGTTGGATGCGGTCGCGCTCAGCGGCGGCTGCAGCGCTCGGCGTCGTCCCGTAGGCGTCTTCGACCTGCGCGTACACCTGCTCCATCGCCTCATCGCCGAGGTCGAGCGGCAACGGGTCGATCGCGGCGAACGAGGGCCCGATGTGGTGCATGAATCCGCGGATCCCCGCCGATCCCCCGCCGAGGTGCATGCCCGCGAACTGTCCCACGGCCGCCCAGCGCAGACCGAGCGAGTTCCGCATCACCGCATCGAGTTCGGCGGCGGTGACGACGCCGTTCTCGACGAGCGCGACCGCCTCCTTCATCAGCGCGTTCTGCAGCCGGTTGCCGACGAACCCGCGCACCTCCCGGCGCAGGACGACGGGTTCGCGTCCGCAGCTGCGGTAGAACGCGACCGCGGCCGCGACGGTGTCCGCGCTCGTCCGCAGTGAGGGGACGACCTCGACGAGCGGCATGAGGTGCGGCGGGTTGAAGGGATGGCCGACGATGATCCGGGCGGCGACCGCATCGGGCAGGTCGGAGGCGATGAGCGAGGCCGGGATCGTCGACGACGAGGTGGCGAGCACGGCCTGGGCCGGTGCCGCCTCGGCGAGTCGGGCGAAGAGCTTCGGCTTCTCGACCGGGTCCTCGGGTCCCGACTCCTGGACGAATCCCGCCGAGGCGACCGCCTCCTCGAGCGTGTCCGCGGACTCGATCTCCCCGCCGGTCTGCCCTGGCCTGTCCGCGAGATCGGCGGCGACGTCCTCACGGATGCCGGCGACCACCTCGGCGAGGTCATCCCGGGGATCCCACACCCGCACCGGATGCCCGGAGGCAGCGAAGAGGCGGGCGAAGGAGCGGCCGATGGTTCCGGCGCCGATGACGGCGGCAGTCGATGTCATGGGATCAGGCTATACCTCGACCCCGACCAGCGTCCGAGTCGGATTTTCCCTTCGCCGACGCCTCTGACAGGGAGGTTCGGTGGCACAATGTCACCATGGAAACGCGTGCAGGACTGAGAACGGTCGACTCGGAGATCATCGCCCTGGCCGAGGACGAATTCGAGGCCGCCGCCGAGGGTGCGGGCATCATCGTCCGTGAGATCCACACCGCCGCCGAGGCGGCCGAGGCCTCCCTGCTCCTCGACGAGGTGTGGAACGTCGACAAGACGGGCACGAACGTCTTCGAACCCGGACTCATCGTCGCCTTCGCCCACGCCGGCAACTACGTCTCCGCCGCGTTCAGCGCCGACGACCCTGAGGAGATGATCGGCGTGACCGTCGGGTTCTTCGGGCAGCCGCTGGGCACCGTCATGCATTCGCACATCGCCGGGGTCCGTCACGGGCACGTCGGGCACGGGGCCGGGTCGGCGATGAAGCTCCATCAGCGGCTGTGGTGCCTTGAACTCGGGATCACGGAGATGACGTGGACGTTCGATCCGCTCATCGCCCGCAACGCGTACTTCAACTTCCAGCGCCTCGGCGTGAGCATGGTCGAATACCTCGAGGACTTCTACGGGCAGATGCGCGACGGCCTCAACGAGGGTCAGGCGAGTGACCGGATGATGGTCTCGTGGCCGCTCGACCGGCCTGCGCGGGTGCCCGCGGTGCCCGCAGACAGTGCGTTCGCGTGCCTGCGCGCCGATGCGTCCGGCGAACCGCTCATCTCCGAAGTCCCGCGGGAGGCCGCCGTCGTCTCCCTCGACTTCCCCTCCGACATCGAGAACCTGCGCCGCCACGATGCCGAGCTCGCCGCCCGCTGGCGGGTGGCCCTGCGCGATTCGCTCACCGCGCTCATCGCCGACGGCTGGGTCGTCGACACGTGCCTCAAAGGCGGGACGTACCTCCTCCACCATCCGTGAGGACTCGTTCACCTCGACGTCATGTTCGCCCCGTTGAATGGTGCCTCAGCGCCGGTCGGATCGGTGCGTCGATGTCCGTCGAGAGGAACAGATGAGCAACCGGCACCCCGGCACCGTCGGCGAGGTCTTCCGGATCTTCCTCCGCCTCGGACTCACCTCCTTCGGCGGACCCGTCGCCCATCTCGGATACTTCCGGGAGACGTTCGTGGCCCGGCGGAAGTGGCTTAACGATGATGCCTACGCCGACCTCGTCGCCCTCTGCCAGTTCCTGCCCGGACCGGCGTCCTCGCAGGTGGGCATGGCGATCGGCCTGCAGCGGGCCGGGTACGGGGGTCTGCTCGCGGCGTGGTTCGCGTTCACGATGCCCTCGGCGATCCTGCTCGTCGCCTTCGCCTTCGGCATCGATGCCTTCGGTGACGCGATGGGCACCGGCTGGCTGGCCGGGGTCAAGGCCGCCGCGGTCGCGATCGTCGCCGGTGCCGTCCTCGGCATGGCGAAGTCCCTGACCCCCGATGCCAAACGCGCGACGATCGCCGGCATCGCGGCCATCATCGTCCTCCTCGTCCCCTCCCCCGCCGTCCAGGTGCTTGCGATCGTCGTCGGCGCGGTGCTCGGTCTGACCTGGCTGCGCGCCGAGGCGGCCGCACGGACCGAGGAGAGCGCGCGGACAGAGGCCGCCGCCTCCGAGTCGAGCGCCGCCAAGGCGCAGGCGCCTGCCGCCGCACCGTCGGGCTTCCGGGTCCCGGTCTCGAAGCGGGCAGGGGCGGCAGCGCTCATCACGTGTGCCGCGCTGCTCATCGTCCTGCCCCTCGCCTCGGCGCTCACCGGTGATCCGGCTCTGCGGTTGGCAGACATCTTCTCCCGCGCGGGCGCCCTCGTCTTCGGCGGCGGGCACGTCGTCCTCCCGCTGCTCGAGACCGAGACCGTGCGCTCCGGGCTGGTCGACCATGACACGTTCCTCGCCGGCTACGGTGCCGCTCAGGCGGTGCCCGGTCCGCTGTTCACGTTCGCCGCGTTCCTCGGTGCCTCGACGACCAGCGGCCCGACCGGGGTGCTCGGGGCGACGATCGCCCTCGTTGCGATCTTCCTGCCCGCGGGACTGCTGACGGTCGGCGCCCTGCCGTTCTGGCAGGGTCTGCACCGTTCGGTCCACGCCCGCCGGGCGCTGCTCGGGGTGAATGCGGCGGTCGTCGGCCTCCTCGGCGCGGCCCTCTTCGACCCCGTGTTCGTCGAAGGCGTCACCTCCCCGGCCACGCTCGCGATCGCGCTGGCCGCGTTCATCGCCCTCACACGGTGGAACGTGCCCGCCTGGGCGATCGTGCTCGGTGCCGCCGGCATCGGGGCCATCGCCCTCTGAGGTCTACAGGCCTGACTCGAGCCTCGCTCGGGCGCGACCCACGAGTGACTCAGCCGTGCGCGCTGTTCACCCCTGCGTGAGCGCGAGGGAGAACTCGACGACTCCGGAGTCCTCGACGGAGACGAAGCCGAGATTGGGCGGGGCGACCCCGAAGTCCTGCCACGTGACGTCGATGGCGCCGACGACGCTGAGTCCGTCGTTCGTCCGCGTCGTCGTCGCCTGCGCGGTCGCCTCCTGGCTCTGCCCGTTGATCTCGAGGGTGCCGGGGATCTCGACCTCGGCCGAACCCGAGTCCCCGACGGCGGAGAGGTCGACGGGACCGGTGGCGGTGAATGTCGCCTCGGGGTTGGCGCTCGTGTCGATGGCCTGCGAGGTGAAGTACCCGTCGCGGCGCGAATTGTCGGTGGCCACGGTGCGCAGGTCGACGGTGACGGTGCCTGCCGTGAGCTCGGTGCCCTCCACGGTCACGGAGCCCGTGACGTCATCGGTGCGTCCGACGACGGTGACGTTCTCACCGTTGAGCACCTCGTCGACGCGGTACCCGGCCTCCGAGCCGTCACCGATCGTCCATTCCCCGGCGATCGCTCCCGCCGAGGCGCTCCCGGTCCCGGTCTCGGCCGCGACGTCCTCCTCGGCGAAGGATTCCGGTGCGGCCGAGTTCTGCGAGGAGGCGTAGAGCCGGGTGCCGATGATGGCACCGCCGATGAGCAGGACGATGATGAGGATCGCGATGATCCAGGTGAGCGGTCGGGAGCGGAGCGGACGGCGAGTGTTCGTCATGCCACTACGGTACAAACTTCAACTACCGGCTCGGAAGACCTTCCATCCTGCCGAATCCCTGGGACTGCGGCGCAGGATTCCCAGGGATTCGACAGTCGGCGGGGATTCGTCCCACCCGCAGGACCTCTCAGCGAAGAACCTTCAGCCCTCGTTCTCCCAGTTCTTGCGCAGCAGCTTCTTGTCGAGCTTGCCCACCGAGGTGCGCGGCAGCTCCTCGGTGACGATGATCTCGTCGGGCAGCTGCCACTTGGCGAAACGATCGCCGAGGACCTCGACGATCTTCTCCCGGGTCACCTCGGCGCCGTCATTGGCCACGACGTAGGCGACGGGACGCTCCTGCCACTTCTCGTCGGGGACGCCGATGACGGCTGCCTCCTTGACGTCGGGACTGTCGAGGATCGCATTCTCCATGTCGATCGAGGAGATCCACTCGCCGCCGGACTTGATGACGTCCTTGAGGCGGTCGGTGAGCTTGAGGTACCCGTTGGGGTAGATGACCCCGACGTCGCCCGAACGCCACCAGCCGTCGAGGAACCTCTCGGAGTTGTCCGGCAGCTGGAAGTAGGATTCGGTGATCCACGGTCCGCGCATGAGCACCTCGCCCATCGACTTGCCGTCGCGAGGCAGCTCCTCACCGGTGGGATCGACGACCTTGACCTCGACGCCGATGACCGGCAGACCCTGGTAGCGCTTGAAGTCCCAGCGCTCCTCCTCGTCCATGTCGAGGCTCGGCTTGATGTGCCAGTTCGTCGTCGCCAGCGGCGTCGTCTCCGTCGCCCCGTAGCCATGGATGACGTCGGCGCCGGTGATCTCCTTGAACCCGCGCATCATCGACAGCGGCGGCTCGGAGGACCCGGAGACGAGGCGGACACCGCTGAGGTCCGGAGGCTCGGGCATGTTCTTCATCATCTGGAGCATGGGGGCGAAGATCGCCGGGGCACCGTTGGCCAGGGTGACCTTCTCGGCGATGAACGCCTGCGCGATCGCCCCGAACTCCTCGGCGGCGAACTTGCCGGGCAGGACGAGTTTGGCTCCGGCGGCCACCGCGTTCTGCGGGAAGCCCCAGGACAGGACGTGGAACATCGGAGTGATCGGCATGACGGTGTCGGAGAACGTCGCCCCGAGCGCGGCGAGCCCGCCCATAGTGTGCAGGTAGATCGACCGGTGCGAGTAATACACGCCTTTGGGCCGACCCGTGGTGCCCGTCGTGTAGCCGGCGTAGGCGGCCGTCTTCTCGTCGACGACCGGCCAATCGTAGGTCTCGGGCTTGTCACCGATGAGGTCTTCGTAGAAGACGACGTTGTCCAGGGTCGTCTCGATCTCCGACGACGGCTTGTCGGTCATGACGACCCAACCCTTGACGTCGAGCTTCGGGGCGAGCTTCTCGGCCACCGGCAGAAGCGACTCGTCGACGAAGATCCAGTCGGACTTCGAGTGGCTGACGACGTAGGCAAGGTCCTCGGGCGCGAGGCGGAGGTTGAACTGGAGCATCGTGGCCGCGAGGCCGGGCACGGCGAAGTAGAGCTCGAAGTGCCGGCGGGAGTTCCAGTCGAGGACGCCGACCATGGAGCCGGCGCCGACGCCGAGTTCGCTCAGCCCGTGGGCGAGCTGGGCCATCCGGCGCCACTCCTCGGCGTAGTTCGACCGTCCCCACGAGCCGTCGGAGCGGCGGTAGACGACCTCCTGTTCGCCGAAGGTCAGGGCGGCGTGCCGCATCATCGAGGTGGTGTTGAGCTGGTAGCTGTCGCCGAGGGTCGACGGGATGCCAGTGAGCATGGGACTCCTTTGTTCGTTCACTCGTCTGCGGTGGCGGGGATGTGGCTTCGGGGAGGCCGGGTCGGGCGGTCGCCCTGCGGCGGGCGTCTATTCTCCTCGGAAGCGAGGGGTGCGTTTCTCGATGAAGGCCGACACCCCCTCGGCGAAGTCGCGGGTGCCGCGCAGATAGGTCTGGTCGGCGGATTCGCGGGCGAAGGCGTCCTCGAGCGAGGTCAGGCTCGCCTCGTTGATGGCCGACTTCGTGCGGGAGAACGCGAGCGGCGCGCCCTGCGCCCACTGGCCTGCGAGCTCTCGGGCGCGGCTGAGCTGCTCACCGGCGGGCACGACTTCGCTCGCGAGCCCCCAGTTGAGGGCTTCGGGCGCCCACACCTTCTTCGCCGTCAGCGCCATCGCCATCGCCCGGTGCCGTCCCGCCGAGGCGGCCACGAGCGCCGTGGCTCCGCCGTCGGGCATGAGGCCGATCTTCGCGAACGCGAGCATGAGGTAGGACTGTTCGCTCATGACCACGTAGTCGCAGGCCAGCGCCAGAGAGCACCCGATGCCCGCGGCCGGTCCGGAGACCGCGGCGATGGTCGGGACGGGGACGTCGATGAGGGAGCGGATGATCGCGTTCGCCTCGTCGAGGTCGAGGCTGACGTCGCGGCCCTGCCCGGTCTCCTCGGCGCTGACCGAGCCCTGCAGGTCGGCACCGGAGCTGAAGGACCGGTCGTTGCCGGTGAGGACGATGGCTCGAGCGCTCTCGGCTGCCTCGGTGATCGCGTCGCCGAGGTCGCGGAAGGCCTCGCCGGTGAGCGCGTTGAGGGTGTCGGGACGGTTGATCGCGATGGTCGCGACACCGTCGCTGTGATCGACGAGAACACTCTGGGGCAAGGCGGCTCCTTCGGACGCGGACGTTTTCCCTGTCGCAAGCTTAACGCACGTTAAGTTGATCTGGGTCACAGTTTCGCAAACGTCGCCCGGCAGAGCTGGACCTACCGCAGGGTCGCGGGCAGCTGCGGAGGCGTGAGCTCCCGGTCGGCGAAGACGAGGCGCACGGCGGTGGAATCGGGATTGTCGGCATCGGGTCCGCGGTAGCGCAGCCGCAACCCGAGCTTCTGCGCCACCCTGGCCGATGCCGTGTTGTGCTCGAGCAGGTAGGCGACGACCGGCAGCGTGGGGTCGACCTGACGGGCGCGGTCGATGGCCAGACGCGACACCGCGGTCGCCAGCCCCCGCCCCTGTGCCTCGGGCGCGAAACGGTATCCGAGGTTCCAGAACGCGTCGGGACCCTTCGGCTCGGCCTCGGTGCCCCCGCGCAGGCTGCATCCGGCGAAGCCGATGATCGGACCCGACGGGACCTCGCGGACCATCCACATCTCCAGGCCGTCGCGTTCCCACCGGCTCATCCGCCGGGCCAGTGTCGCCGCCGCGTCCTCACGCCGGGTCACGCGTCCTGAGGGGAAGTGCGTCCACACGCGCGGGTCGCTCTCGATGGCGAAGATCTCATCGACATCGTTCAGAGTCGGCCGGTCGAGGACGAAGTCATCGGTGGTGATCTCAGGCATCAGCGCGCACTCTCGCCCCCGCCTGTCGCCGCGGCGATCGCGGCGTCGAGGTCGGCCCAGAGGTCGTCGACGTGTTCGATGCCGACACTCAGCCGCAGCAGGCCCTCGGGCACGGAGGTCGGCTCGGAGGAGTGGCGGCGCCTGCGTTCGATGAGGGATTCGACCCCGCCCAGCGAGGTTGCCGGGGTCCACAGACGCACCGCCTCGGCGATGGCGGTGGCGGTGTCGGCCGAGGCAACGGTGAACGAGACGATCGCCCCGAAGCCTGCCATCTGCGCGGCCGCCCGAGCATGACCGGGGTCGCCGGGCAGACCCGGGTAGCGGACCTCGACGATGTCGGGGCGGGCGGCGAGGCGTTCGGCGATGACCTGCGCATTGGCCTGCGCCCGCTCGAGTCGGACGGAGAGCGTGCGCATCCCCCGCAGTGCGAGCCACACCTCGAAGGGGCCGGCGATCGCCCCGCGCATCGCCCGCTCGGCCAGGAGCCTCTCCCGCAGGCCGGGGTCGCGTGAGACGACCGCGCCGAGGACGACATCGGAGTGCCCGGCGAGGTACTTCGTCACCGAATGGACGACGATGTCCGCGCCGAGTTCGAGCGGAGTCTGGAGCAGCGGGGTCGCGAAGGTGTTGTCGACGGCGACGAGGATCCCGCGTTGCCGGGCCGCCTCGACGAGGTCGGGGACATCGGCGACCTCGAGCATCGGGTTCGTCGGGGATTCGATCCACAGCATCGCCGAGGCGGTCGTGCCCGTCCCGGCGGACCCACCCGTCCCAGCGGACCCGCTCGAGCCGGCGGCCGAGTCGAGGGCGGCGACGACCGCCTCGGTGTCGGCGATGTCGACGCTGAGCACGGAGAACCCGGCACGCTCGGCGAGCTCCTCCGCCGACTGGAGCGCACCCTGGTACGCGTGCCGAGGCATGATGAGCGTGCCGCCGCGCGGAATGAGACTGAGCACGGCGGCGATCGCGGCGAGGCCCGAGCCGAAGACGAGGGCGGGCACCTCCGCGTGCTCGAGTTCGGCGAGCGCCTCCTCGAACGGTGTCCATGCAGGGGTCGCGAAGCGCCCGTACCCGAAGGGCGCATCACCCATGTCGGTCGTGCCGATGAAGGTCGAGGAGAGCTCGACGGGCGGATTGACCGAGGCTCCGGGGACACGAGGCGGCCGGGCCGCTTCGACGAGAACGGTCTCCGGTGAGTAGGCGGTTTCGCGAGTCGTCATGGGCCCAATATAGGGGGTCGGTCCGCTGCCTCGCCGCGGCCGCTCACCCGCGCGCACTCGTCATGTGCTCGAGCAGCGCCCGGGCGCCTGCCGAGAGGCGCCGCTTCGGCGACCACAGCGCGTGCAGCCGCCGGTCGAGGTCGAGCCCATCGTCGACCGGCAGGGGCACCAGCCGTTTGGAGAGGACGTCATCACGCAGGGCGAGCTCGGAGAGGACGACCGGGGCGACTCCGGTCGCCGCCGCCACCTTGAGCGCCGAGTTCGACCGGTACTCCCCCGCCACGCTCGCCCCGCCGAATTCGGCGAGCGCGGTGTCGATGGCCTCCCTGGTCCCCGACCCGACCTCCCGGACGAGGAGCGGCGTGGCGGCGAGCGACTCGGCGGACAGGGGCGCAGTCCACCGCCCGGGGAACGTCGGGGCGGCGGCGATGAGGAGGCGATCGCGGCCGATCACGGCCGTGGGGAACCCGGCCGGCAGGGACACCGATTCGACGAGCCCCAAGTCGCAGCGCTGCGCGCGGACCTCGGCGACGACCGCGGCGGAGTTCTCCACCCCGAGTCCGACGTCGATCCCCGGGTGCGCCGAGGTGAAGGTCGCGAGATACCCGGGCAGGAGATACTCGGCGACGGTGAGGGAGGCGCACACCCGCACCGTGCCGGCCCGCGCCTCCTGGATCGCGCGGGTGCCCGCGTTGAGGGCACTGTAGGCGTCGATGACCTGCGCGGCCCATTCGGCCACGGCCTGGCCTTCGGCGGTGAGCTCGGTACCCCGTGGTGAGCGCCTGAGCAGCGGCACCTTCAGGTCCCGCTCGAGGTTCGACAGGCTGCGGGAGGCGTTGGGCTGCGCGAGTCCGACCGCCTCGGCGGCCTGACCGATCGACCCGGCACCCCCGGCGAGGGCGACGAGGAGCCCGAGAGCCCGCAGCTCCGGCCACCGCTGCATGTCCGAGACGTCGCGCATACCCACCATCATGGCATATCAGATCGATATGGGTCGAGACGTTTTCGCTGTCTACCGCCGAGGCTGCCGACGGGGAAGACTGAGAGCATGCACCGCATCACTCCCCTGCTCCCCGGCCTCGGACTCGCCGCGCTCGCCGCTGCGATCGCGTGGCCGCTGTCCATGCTCGCCCCGGTGATCTCCCCGCTGCTCGTCGCCATCATCCTCGGCATCGCGCTCGGCAACGCCGCCCCCAACCTGCCCGCAGCGCTCAAGCCCGGACTCGACTTCGCCGCGAAGCCGCTGCTGCGGTTGGGCATAGTCGCCCTCGGGGCGCAGGTCGTCTTCGGCGACATCCTCGACCTCGGCTGGCCGGTCATCGTGCTCGCCGCCGTCGTCGTCGCCGTCGGCATCGGCACGAGCATGCTGCTGGCGCGGGTGACCCGCGTCGACGGCGACCTCGCCCTCCTCATCGGCTGCGGGTTCGGCATCTGCGGCGCCGCCGCCGTCGCCGGCATCGAATCGACGGTGCGCGCGAAGAAGGAGGACGTCGCCGCCGCGATCGGCCTCGTCGTGCTCTTCGGCACCGTGATGATCGCCGCCATCCCGCTGATCAGCTCCGGCCTGGGCCTGAGCGAGGCGACCGCGGGCATGTGGGCCGGCGCCTCGACGCACGAGGTCGCCCAGGTCGTCGCGATCGGCGGCATCATCGGCCCGGCCGCCCTCGAGGTCGCCGTCCTCGTCAAACTCGCCCGCGTCATCATGCTCGCCCCGACCGTGGCGATCATCGGACTCGCGATGCGCCGTGCCGAGAACCGGGGGCGGTCCTTCCTCGCCGAGGAGGCCGGGCCGTCCGCCTCGTCCCCGACCTCCGAGACGCCCCTGACCTCCGAGGCTGCGCGGGGTTCCGGTCCCGGAGCAGCCGACTCTCCGGCACCCGCCGCGACCGCCACTGCCGCCTCGGCGAAGCGGCCCCCGATCGTTCCCCTCTTCGTCCTCGGATTCCTCCTCATGGCCGCCCTGCGGACTTTCGGCCTGCTGCCTGAGGCAGCCGTGACCGGTCTCGGCTGGCTGCAGACCGCGTGCCTGTCGATGGCGATGTTCGCCCTCGGCCGCGGGGTGCAGTGGCGTGCGCTGCGCAGCCTCGGCGCCGGCCCGATCGCGCTCGCGACGATCACCACCGTCGTCGTCGCCCTCGTCGCCCTCGGCGGTGCGCTGCTGCTCACCTGAGCCCGCACCGCCTCGGCGGGACGGACACTTGCGGCCTGCCTCGGCGGGATGATCACTTCTCAGTGGACCCCGCGGTTCGCGTACCGACTGATGGGAAGTCCGCGTGCCGAACCCCGCAGCTGCCGGGCCCGGCGGGGACCGGCTGGTAGTCTCACAGCGGATCACCGCTTGCACAGAGACTGCTCAGCCGACTGGGGAACGACATGCTCGCACAGCTCATCGCACTAGGCGTCTTCATCGCACTCTTCGCCCTCGGGGCCATCCGCGGGGTGCACATCGGCGTGCTCATGCTCGTCGGCGCCGCCGGCACCGGCCTGCTGCTCGCCGACATGACGGTCGAGGACATCATCGCCGGGTTCCCGCTCTCGATCATGGTGCTCCTCGCCGGAGTCACCTACTTCTTCGCGATCGCACAGGAGAACGGCACGGTCGACACGATCATCGACTGGGCGCTGGAGAAGGTCGGGTCATCGGCCGTCCTCCTGCCCGTCGTCTTCTTCGTCATCACCGCGGGCATCGCCTCCATGGGCGCGCCCCTGGCAGGTCTGGTCATGATGCCGGTGGGCATGCAGGTGGCCCGGAAGTACCAGGTCGACTACGCGCTCATGGGACTGGCGATCTGCTTCGCGATCGGCGCCGGCGGCTTCGCCCCCACAAGCCTCTACGGCATCGTCACGTACAGCACCGCCGCCGACGCCGGGATCGGGCTCTCCCCGTTCCTCCTCTTCGGCATCGCCGTCGCCGTCTACCTCCTCATGCTCCTCGCCGCCTACCTCATGTTCGGGCGCCGGCTCTTCTCCCGGAAGTCCGCGGCCGCCCTCGCGGCGAACGGCGGGCCCGGATCGGCGAGCGGGTCGGCGGCCGGGTCGGAGGCCGGAGCATCCGGTCAGGCACAGGCCTCGGGGGATGCAGGTTCGGGGAGCACCACCTCGGCGAGCGAGACCCGGATCTCCCGGGGCAGCGCCTCGACGACGTCGGTGGCCTTCGGTGAGGACGACGAGGACGAAGCGCTCTTCGACTCCTCCACCGCCGGAGCAGCATCCGAGTCGACGTCTTCAGGATCGACGCCGTTCACCGGGGTGCAGATCCTCACGGTCGTGCTCATGGTCGCCCTCATCGGCTCGGTCGTCGTCCTCGCCGCGTTCGGCCAGGACCCCGACATCGGTCTCCTCTGCTTCCTCTTTGGGGCGATCCTCGCGATCGTCGACCCAGCGACGGGCAAGGCCGCGATCCCGAAGATCGACTGGTCGACGGTCCTCCTCGTCGGCGGGATCATCACGTTCGTCAGCGTGCTGCAGGAGATGGGCGCGGTCGACCTCCTCGGCGAAGGGGCGAAGGCGATCGGCTCCCCGCTCGTCGCGGCCCTCGTCCTCTGCGTCGTCGGCGGGTTGGTCTCCGCATTCGCGTCGACGACGGGCATCCTCGCAGCCCTCGTCCCACTCGCCCTGCCGCTCATCGACGCCGGGGGCGTGCCCGGGTGGGCGCTCATCGCCGCGCTCGGGATCTGCTCGGCCGTCGTCGACGTCTCACCGTTCTCGACCCTCGGCGCCACCGTCGTCGCGACCGCTCCCGCCGAGGAGAAGCCGCGCCTCACACGCATCCTCGTGAAGTTCGGGATGTCGATGGTCGTCATCGGCCCGATCGTCCTCGTCGGCGGACTCGTCGTCCCCGCAATGCTGTTCTGATCCGTCGGGGCGCGGCTGGTGCCCGGGGAGGCGACCGTCGCCGCGTGCCCGCCTGCCCCGCGTCAGTCGAGCGGCTTGACGAGGGTGACGAACTCGAGGTCGTCGACCATCGGCACACCGAAGCGTTCGTCGCCGTACGGGAAGGGCTCGGTCTCGCCGGTGCGCTCATAGCCGCGGCGTTCGTAGTAGGCGATGAGCTCCGAGCGCTTGTTGATCACGCTCATCTGCAGGGCCCGGGCACCCCAGCGTTCGGCCACCCACGCCTCGGCGAGGTTCATCAGCGCCGACCCCACACCCTGCCCCTGCCCGAGCGGCGAGACCGCGAGGACGCCGAGGTAGGCGACGGAGTCGACGGGTTCGCGCAGGTACACGCTGGCCACGGCGGGGCCGTCGACCGAGCGGACGAGGATCATCGTCGAATCCGCCTCGGCGAGCATCTCCCGAGCCATCGCCTCATCGAGCCGCTGCCCGCTGAGCAGGTCCGCCTCCGTGGTCCACCCCTGCTTCGAGGCCTCACCGCGGTAGGCGGAGGCGACGAGGGCGACATAGTCGTCGATGTCGGCGTCGGTGAGCACGCTGACGACGTAGCCCGACTCGTTGAGGATGAGTTCGTGGGCGTCGACGAGGGTGGCCGGGGGCTGCGAGGTCATGCGGGACGACTCCTTGGGGCGGCGGCGGGTCACGGCCCGCCGGGATCTTCAACACTCCCCACCAAGATTAGTGGGTAGTCTCGGAAGCGGGAACAGCCCCCTTGAGAGAACAGGATCAGCCATGGACATCGACATCGACGGCGAGACCTTCACCTTCGCCGAGGACTCCGCGCAGTCCCGCTTCACGGTCTCCCACGACGGCCAGGTCATCGGCCTCATCGACTACATCGACACCGCCGACGGCCCGGGCGACGTCCCGACCACGCGGACGTTCACCCACACCGAGGTCTCCCCGGCCTTCGGTGGTCGCGGGATCGCCGCCCACCTCGTGCGCTTCGCCCTGGAGACCACCACCGAGGCGGGTCTGCGGTTCCGCACGACCTGTTCGTACGTCATGCGGTTCCTCGAGAAGAACCACGAGTTCGACGCGTCCCTCGCCTGACGAGCAGTCGCCGCGGCCTCAGTCGCTGTCGTCGCGCTCGTAGACGGACCGGACGACCCGGGCCGGTGCGCCGACGACGACGGCACCAGCCGGCACATCACGGGTGACGACCGCGGCCGCCGCCACGACCGCGTCATCGCCGATGGTCACCCCGGGCAGCACCGTGACGTTCGCTCCGATCCACACGCCCCGACCGATGACGATCGGCGCCGGGCGCATATCCGCCCGCCGGCTCGGATCGAGGTCGTGGTTGAGGGTCGCGAGCACCGCGTTGTGACCGATGAGCGCGTCGTCGCCGATCGTGATGCCGCCCTGGTCCTGGAACCGTGCACCGGAGTTGATGAAGACCCGCTCGCCGAGGCGGATGTTCCGCCCGAAGTCCGCGGAGAACGGCGGGAACACCGTCACCGAGGCGGGAACCGGTCGAGCCGTGAGGGTCGACAGCAGCATCCGCACCTCCTCGGGACTGCGGTAGCCGGTGTTGAGTTCGGCCGTGCTCCGCAGCGCCTCCTGGCTCGCTGAGTGCATGGCCCGGTGCAGCGGGGAGCCTGAGACGATCGTCTCCCCCGCGTCGAGCGCCGTGATGAGCGCGTCGATGTCGGCGATGTCTCCGCCGCCGGGTTCGGAGTCACCGTTCGAACTGGTCACTGTCTCACTCATCGTCTCTCCTCGAGGTTGTGCGCAGTGGTGTCCGGTCAGGGCCGCTCAGTGGCCTCACGGGGTGAGGAGGACCTTGATCGCGCGGCGTTCGTCCATCGCCGCGTAGGCCTCGGCGGCCTCATCGAGCGGCAGCCGCATGTCGAAGACCCGGCCGGGGTCGATCGTCCGCGTCCAGATGAGGTCGATGAGCTCAGGCAGGTAGCGGCGCACGGGTGCCGGGCCGCCGTGGAGGTGGACGAGGCCGAAGAAGAGTTCGTCTCCGGGCAGGGCGACGTCGTGGGAGACGCCGACGTAGCCGATGTGACCGCCGGGCCGCGTCGCGCGGATCGCCTGCATCATCGACTCCTGTGTGCCGACGGCTTCGATCGCGGAGTCGACGCCGAATCCGTCGGTGAGCTCCTTGATCGCGGCCACCCCGGCGTCGCCGCGGTCGGCGACGATGTGTGTGGCGCCGAATTCGCGGGCGAGGCGCTGCCGATCCTCGTGCCGGCTCATTGCGATGATCGTCTCCGCTCCCATCTGCCGGGCGGCGAGGACGCCCATGAGTCCGACCGCGCCGTCGCCGATGACGGCGACGCTCGAGCCGGGACCCACCTCGGCGGCGTCGGCGGCGAACCATCCGGTGCCGAGGACGTCGGAGGCGGCGAGCAGCGAGGGGATGAGGTCGTCATCGGGCTGGCCGGGGGTGGCGACGAGGGTGCCGTCGGCGTGCGGGATGCGGGCGTATTCGGCTTGGGTGCCGATCGCGCCGTCGACGAAGATCCCGTTGACGCAGCGCGACTGGTATCCGGCGGTGCAGATGGGGCACGTGTTGTCGGAGATGACGAAGGATCCGACGACGAAGTCCCCGACGCTCAACGTCGAGACCTCCTCGCCGATCTCCTCGACGACGCCGACGTATTCGTGCCCCATGAGCTTCGCATCAGGAGTGTCGGCGCCGCGGTAGGGCCACAGGTCGGACCCGCACACGCAAGCTGCGACGATGCGGATGACGGCATCGGTCGGGTCGATGATCTGCGGGTGGTCCCGCTCTTCGATGCGAACGTCTCCGGGGGCGTGCATGATGACTCCGCGCATGGTTGTGCTCCTTCGGTGGGGGTGGAACGGGTGCGGTGGTGGACACCGAATCCGGTGGGTGGGATACGGAGGTGCCTAGAGCTCGTCGGCGGTGCTCACTGTGGTCTCGTGTTCCGTGGTCTCGTGCGCTCCGGTCTCAGGTTCGCCCGTCTCGCGGACCCCGCCCGGTCTCGCCTCTGCGGTGAGCGAGGAGAGCAGGCGCAGCTTCTCCTCCGACCGGGATCCGGGTTCGGGAGTGTAGACGAGGAGGACGAGTCCCGCCTCGGCGGTGATCCTCAGCTCTTCGTAGGCGAGCTCGATCTCTCCGATGTCCGGGTGGACGAACCTCTTCATCCCCGCCCCGTGGGTGCGCACATCGTGGGCCGCCCAGAGCTCCCGGAAGGTCTCGCTGCGGGTCGAGAGCTCCCCGACGAGCTCCTGGATCCCGCGGTCATGCGGATCCCTGCCGGCTTCGGCCCGGATCACGGCGACGCACATCTGGGCGAAGAGGTCCCAGTCGGGGTAGAAGTCCCGGGAGGCGGAGTCGAGGAACTGGAACCGGGCGAGGTTGGGTATCCGTCCGCCGTCGCCGATGACCGGGGAGTAGAACGCCCGGCCGAGGTCGTTGACGGCGACGATGTTCTGCGCGGCGTCGCGGACGAAGGCGACGGACTCGGTCATCGCCTCGAGCATCCAGTGAAGCGTCTCGTGCGGTGTCCGGGCCGCCGAGCGCGGACGACGACGCCGTCCCGAGGTCGGCACCCCGTCAGCGGCACGGGCGAGGTCGACGAGGTGGCCGCGTTCGGTGTCGGTGAGCTGCAGCGCATCGGCGAGCGAGTCGAGGACCGCTGCGGAGGCTCCGCCGATGGCTCCCCGTTCGAGCTTCGCGTAGTACTCGACGCTCATGCCCGCCAGGGTCGCGACTTCGCTCCGGCGCAGCCCGGGCACACGACGTCGGCCGTCCGCCGGCAGCCCGGCGGCCGCGGGCGTGATCTTCGCCCGGCGTGACATGAGGAACTCCCTCACCTCGGCCCTGTTCTCCATGCATTCGAGCGTAGACCTCTCACGCCCCGGGAGGGATACCCTGCGAGTACACCCCTGGCGAGTGCACCGCAAGGGCCCGCACCCTCAAGCGGCCGTCGCCGACTGCGCAGCGGACCGAACGATGCCGGGGCGGGATCTGCGCACGGGGACGAACCGCAGTACGCAGACCACCCAGACGGTGGCCGCGATGATCACGGATGCGAGGATCGTCCAGAAGAGCACGGGGTCGCCGACGGCGAGCCGAGGGATCTCGCGACCGGGAATGACGACGGCGAAGGTCCCGGCGATGAGGGCGCCGATCCACGATCCGACCATGAGGAAGACGTGGGTGCGCAGTCGGCCGCGGCGGATGGCGATGACCCCCAGCGTCGTCGTCGCGAAGGTGTAGATCGCCAGGGCATGGAAGACCGTGAATGCCCCGGTGAGCGAGTAGATGAACATCCCGCTCACGCAGACGAGGTACATGAGCACGACCCACGAGCGGCCGATGGTCTTGTGCCGGTTGTCCTTGGGTCGGCGGATCAGCTGCACGGGGGCCAGGAGCACGACACCGGCGGCGGCGATGGCGTGGACGGCGATGATGAGTGTCATCATGGGATTAAGATAGTCATGCTATCCAAGCACTGGCAACGTGGATAGTCGACCGCCTGAGCACTATCCAAGGCAGTTCTCCGATCGGCACTGCGGATCTCGAAGGGAGACGATGAAGCTGCGCGAACTCGCCCGCCGCACCGATGTGTCCACGGCGAGCATCAAGTACTACATCCGCCTCGGCGTGCTGGGCACCGGTGAGAAGCGCAACGCCACGACGGCGGTCTACGGGGATGCCCATGTGCACCGTCTCGCGCTCATCACGTGGCTCCGTCGCGAACTCGCCCTGCCGATGTCGTCTATCGCCGTACTCACGCACGCGATCGACGACGAAACCCTGGACAATCTCGAACTGATGGGCGTCTGCCAGCGCCTCGCCCTCGGTCTCGACAGCTGTCTCGACAGCGCGCCTGAGCCTCAGCCCACCGCGACGCCGCCGACGGAAGGGACCGGCGATGCCGCCGCACCGCCTCGGCGAAACGACCCCGACGTGATCACAGACCTGGACGCCGAAGTCGGTGACGTCCTCTCCGACCTCGGCTGGCCCGACGTCTCCCCCACCGCTCGCGCCGCGGTCGCCGTCTGCCTGCGCGATCTCATCGACGCCGGCTACGACGTGGGGCGGGACATCGTGATGACCCATGCCACGGCTCTGGCACAGATCGCCCGGGAGAACACGCTGCCCATCAGCGACTCCCTCACCCGCGACGAGATCGCTCTCGCCGTCATCCGCGGCATCACCCTGCACAATCGGCTCCTCATCTCGATGAGCACGCTCGTCCACGCTGCGATGTCCGCGCAGGCACGGAAACCGCGCGACTGACGCTCTCACACTGCGAAATCCGCATCGATTCCGCCCCTGCGGACCTTTACACTGAACGAGGCGCCGGGCGATCTTGCGCTCTGCCGCCTCGACACAACAACCAAGGGAGGATCAGTCGTGGACATCACGCCGATCATCGACAAGCTCAACACCGGACTGTTCATCAACGGACAGTGGCGTGATGCCGAGGGCGGAAAGACCATCGACGTCATCAACCCCGCAACCGGTGACGTCATCACCACCGTCGCCGACGGTTCCGCCGCCGACGCCGAGGCCGCCATCAAGGCCGCCGGTGACGCGCAGGCCGACTGGGCCGCCACCGCACCCCGTGACCGGGCCGAGATCCTGCGCCGCGCCTTCGAACTCCTCATCGAGCGCTCCGACGACATCGCCGCCGTCATGACCGCTGAGATGGGCAAGCCCTTCGCCGAGTCCAAGGGAGAGGTCGCCTACGGCGCCGAGTTCTTCCGCTGGTTCTCCGAGGAGGCCGTGCGCATCAGCGGCGACTACATGCTCTCCACCGACGGCAAGAACCGCCTCATGGTCTCCCGCGAACCCGTGGGCCCCTGCGTGCTCATCACCCCGTGGAACTTCCCGCTGGCCATGGGCACCCGCAAGATCGGACCGGCCATCGCCGCCGGCTGCACGATGGTCTTCAAGCCCGCGAAGCTCACCCCGCTGACCTCGCTCATGCTCGTCGACGTCCTCACCGAGGCAGGGCTGCCGGCCGGCGTCCTCAACGTCGTCACCTCGGAGTCGGCCCGTCGGGTCGTCACCCCGTGGATGGAGTCGGGCATCGCCCGCAAGGTCACCTTCACCGGGTCGACCGAGGTGGGCATCAACCTGCTCAAGCAGGCTGCCGACAATGTCATGAAGTCCTCGATGGAGCTCGGCGGCAACGCGCCGTTCGTCGTCTGCGAGGACGCCGATCTCGACAAGGCCGTCGACGGTGCGGTGCTCGCGAAGATGCGCAACGGCGGCGAGGCCTGCACCGCGGCCAACCGCCTCTTCGTCCACTCCTCGATCGCCGATGAGTTCTCGCAGAAGCTCGCCGAGCGCATCGGTTCGATGAAGGTCGGCAACGGCCTCCATGAGGGCACCGAGGTGGGACCGCTCGTCGACCAGGAGTCGCTGGACAAGGTCGCGGCCCTCGTCGACGACGCCGTCGCCGGAGGTGCGACGGTGCTCACGGGCGGTTCGAAGATCGAAGGCGACGGGTTCTTCTTCGACCCGACCGTCATCACCAACGTCCCGGCCGGTTCGGAGATCCGCACGACCGAGATCTTCGGCCCCGTCGCCCCGATCGTCACCTTCGACACCGACGAGCAGGCGATCGCGCTGGCCAATGAGACCGAGTATGGGCTTGCCGGCTACCTGTTCAGCGAGAACATCAACCGTGCGCTCAGCCTCGCCGAGAAGCTCGAGGTCGGCATGATCGGCCTCAACACCGGTCTCGTCTCGAACCCGGCCGCCCCGTTCGGCGGCGTGAAGATGTCGGGTCTCGGCCGTGAGGGCGGACGCGTCGGCATCGACGAGTACCTCGAGATCAAGTACGTGGCCACGCCGCGCTCCTGATCCTCTCTCCTGGTCCCGTGCGGCCGCCGGTTGAGCCGGCCCGCACGGACTGAGATCGCCGAGGCGGTCGACACCTGAGGTGTCGGCCGCCTTTCGCGTTCCTGGGGGTCCGCGGCGCCGAGCAGGGTCGTTGACCGTCCCGGGCCCTATGGTCCTTACCCGGACCGGCCTACACTCAGGCAGTGTGAGCACAGTGACGAAGAAGTCCCTTCCATCGACCTGCCCGAACGTTCACGCCGAGGAGGTCGACCGATGATCCTCTCTCCCGACCGGGATCCCCGGCTGATCACGGTCCGCCGAGGCGGCACCCTCACCGACGACCACCACCAGCTTCTCGCCCTGTGGGCCGCCGACTGCGCCGAGCATGTTCTGCCGTTCTTCGCCGCCGTCGCCCCGGACGACCCGCGCCCGAGCGAGGCGATCGCAGCCGCAAGGTCGTGGGCTGCTGGGCAGATGCCGATGATGACCGCCCGTGCCGCCGGAGGTCATGCGATGGGGGCGGCGCGACCCCTGACCGGGGCCGCCCGCTTCGCTGCGTACGCGGCCGGTCAGGCTGCATGCGTGGGACATGTCGCCGAGCACGATCTCGGCGCGGCTGCCTACGCGATCAAGGCCGTCGCCGCCGCACACCCGAACGATCCGGATGCGGCAGCGGCGGAGCGTGACCGGCAGCGTGAACGCCTGCCCAAGGCGGTCCGTGAGCTTGTCCTCGACGATCAGGCGCGTCGCAACAGCATCTGCTGGAACGTCTTCACCGACTGAGCGTTCATCTGTCGGGAGGCCGTCCCACGATGGCCGACGTCAGGGCAGGTGAATGCCTGCGCCGGTCAGCTCACGCCCGGCGGCGGGCGAGGACGTCGTTGACGGCATCGAGTGCCGGTGCCCTGTCGGCACGAATCGCTTTGCGGCCGTGCTCGAGCGGGCTGTCCTCACGTGCCGAGTCGCTCAACTCGGCACGGTATCCGAGCTCCTCGGCGAACTGTGCGGCAATGTCCTCTCGGCTGCGCGCCTGCGTCTCATACGAACTCGCATCGGCGGCCTTGGGCGTCGGCACAGCGTGCTCGGCCTCCTGGGCGCCGACGTAGCTCGGCACCGGCAGAGGCGTCGGGGACCATCCGTCGCGGGCCTTGAGCCGCTGCTGGAACGGGTCGTTGACCGCCGCCTCGGCGGCACTCTTCGCGGCCGCGCTCCGCTGAGCGCTCTGCACGACGGTGTCGGCGAGGTCCGCTGCGACCGAGGTCGTCGACGCAGCGACAACCTCTGAGGCCTCGTCTGCGGCAGCCACAGGTGAGGAGGTCTCGGCCGGAGTCGTGTCCGCCTTCTCTGCGGCATTGGTCACTGCCGCAGGCTCCGCGATGACCGGGATCGGACCGGTGAGCAGGATCTGGCGAGTCGTGTGGCCCTCGGCGGATTCGTTGCGGATGCGCACAACCGGGATCTCACCGGTGACCGCTTCCTCGCGGGCGTACTTGGCCGTCGCACTGCGCTGCTGGAGCGCGCGTTCACGAGCGGTCTTCGCCGTCGTCGCCTTCTCGTCCGCAGATGATGCCTTCGTCTCGGATGCCGTCGAGCGCGGCGTCGCCGCAGCCTTGGCCGCCGCCATCGCCTGCGCCCGTGCCGCTGTGGACCCGACGGTCGACGACCTCGTCGACCCGGCCGTCTTCGCAGCGCCCGTCGCGGTCGAACCAGCTGTCACAGCCGCACGCGAAGTCGTTGCCGCCTCGGCGTCCGCATCGTCCTCCACCTCGGTCACGGCCCCAGTCATCCGGCGCAGCCGCTTCCTGATCTCGCGCTTGCGCATGTTGAGGGTGCGGACGATGAAGAGGGAGACGACCGCGAGCCCGGCGAAGACGCCGATGAGCGCGGGATGGACGACGGAGAAGAACGCGAGCACCGATGTGACGATCACCCCGAGCACCGATGCGAGGAACGTCAGCGCGAACCCGCGGACCATCGTCCCGATCGAACGCAGGGACTCACGCAGCGGGGCGGTGCTCTCGGTCATCGTGGGATCCTCATCGGGTCGGGAAGTGGGCTCTGTCGTGGGGTCTGACCCGCCGAGGCGGTCCTGGCCGCCTCCGGGCGGCATCCGGCGCGCCCGGTTGGCAGTCGCTGCAGCCTGCGCCCGGACCGCCCGCTGCTGACCGGCGCCGAGGCGGCTCACCGACTCGGCGGCGCGCCCCTCGTTCTGTCGGCCGGAACCGGTTCCGCCGGTCTGCGCGAACACGGCATGGACGGCCGGGTGAAGGGGGCGCACATTGTCGGCCCCGGACGCCCGGTCGTGTCCGCCTGCGAGGAACGCCGAGCGGGTCTCGCCCACGGCGACCGGAAGGACAGCGGGCTGGGATTCGGGTTCCGGCTGGGACTCAGGCACTGCCTCGGCGGTCTGGGCGTCACCGTCGATGACGGAGAGTTCGGGGGTGCCGGCGGAGAGCCGCAGGTTCGGGGCGATCCCGGCGGCGGCATGGTCGGCACTCGGCACGGAGGGCTTGACCGCCTCGGCGCGGAAGACGGCGACCCGCTCGCCGAGGTCACGGCAGGGATTCTGGGATTCGGCGCGCACGACCTGGGCATCATCGGGCAGGCGGTCGAGGTCGACGCGGGAGAGCTCGGTGGCCGACCGGCGGATCATTGCGGGCACGACGACGACGAAGACCACGGCGATGGCGATGACGACGATGATGCTGGTGTCCACACTGCAGAGCCTAGAGGTCACGATTGGACAACAGCGTGAACGGCGGTGGTGTGTCGGTCATTCCGACACGAAGTTCACAAGGAGCGCGAGCCCGGCCCCTCACCTCGACTGTGCCGGTACGCGGAGAGGATGCCGTGGGGGATGTCCTCGACGGTGAGGGCGAAGGTGCGGTGGTCGCTCCACTGTCCGTCGATGTGCATGTAGTTCCTCCGCAGTCCCTCGTCGCGGAAGCCGAGCTTCTCGACGACGCGGAGGCTCGCAGTGTTCTCCGGTCGGATGTTGATCTCGATGCGGTGGAGGCCGAGCGCGAACAGGCAGTGGTCGGTGGCCATCGCCACGGCCAGCGGTGTGATGCCGCGACCGGCGACGCGGGAGTCGACCCAGTAGCCGATCTGGCCGCTGAGGATCGACCCCCACGTGATGCCGGAGACGGTCAGCTGGCCGCGGAAGCGGCCGTCGACCTCGATCGCGAACGGCACGCTCTGCGCCCGTTTGGCCTGCTTGTCGTACATCCGCACCATCGCGCGGAAGTTCGGCGTGACCTGACCGGGGATCGGCAGGGTCGCATCCCACGGACGCAGCCAGTCCCGGTTGAACCGCCGGACCTCACGCCACTCGGATTCGTCGCTGCGGCGCAGGGGTCGAAGGACGACGCCCGCGGTGGCATCGCGCAGCTCGATCGGCCAGAACGGGCCGCCCATCACGGTCGTCCCCGCTCAGCGTCCTCGCGCGGCATCAGCGTCCCCGCGCGAGGGCAGACAGCGAAGCCACGGGCACTCAGTCGAGTTCGGCCACGTACTCTTTGAGCCATCCCTTGAGATCCTCGCCGAGGTCGTCGCGCGAGCACGCGATCTGCACGACGGCCTTGAGGTAGTCGAGCTTGTCGCCCGTGTCGTAGCGGTCGCCGGAGAAGACGACGCCGTAGACGCCGTGGCTGGACTCATCCTCGGCGAGCGTCTGCAGGGCGTCGGTGAGCTGGATCTCGTTGCCGCGGCCGGGCGCGGTCGTCTCGAGGACGTCGAAGATCTCCGGAGCGAGGACGTAGCGGCCGATGATCGCGAGGTTCGACGGCGCCTCCTCCTGTGCCGGCTTCTCGACGAGGCCGGTGATCCTGACGACGCCGTCCTCGTCGGTCTCCTCGACGGCCGCGCAGCCGTAGAGGTGGATCGACTCCGGGGGAACCTCCATGAGCGCCACGACGCTGCCGCCGGTCCGCTCCGTGACGTCGATCATCGTCGGCAGGATCGGGCTGCGTTCGTCGATGAGGTCATCGCCGAGGAGGACCGCGAACGGCTCGTCGCCGACGTGCTGGCGGCCCTTGAGCACAGCATGGCCGAGACCCTTGGGGTCGCCCTGCCGGACGTAGTGGATGTCTCCGAGCTCCGAGGAGTGCCGAACGGCGGCGAGCTTCTTGTCGTCGCCCTTCTTCGCCAGCGCCGCTTCGAGTCCGTCGACGCGGTCGAAGTGGTCCTCGAGGGGGCGCTTGTTGCGCCCGGTGATCATGAGGACGTCCTGCAGACCCGCAGACACCGCCTCCTCGACGACGTACTGGATGGCCGGCTTGTCGACGACAGGGAGCATCTCCTTCGGCGTCGCCTTCGTCGCGGGGAGGAATCGGGTTCCCAGGCCGGCCACAGGGATCACGGCCTTGCGCACGGTGCTGCGAGATTGATCAGTCATGCCCTTCATCTTAGCCATGCCCGCCCCACCGGTTAGGCTGAAGGGCGTGGATCCCGTCTCCTCGAAGGCAGAGCTGCGGGCCCTGATCCGGGCCCGCCGGTCAGCTCGTGCGCGTCAGTGGGGCGCGCACAGTGACGATTCCGGTGCCTCTCCCGCCGAGGCGGCCGCCTCCGTCTCATCGGTCGCCGACCTGCGATCGCCGCTCCCCGCGCCTCCATCGTCTGCCCATTGCCCATCGGTCGCCGCCCGTCGTTCGTCTCCCACGACCCCTCACCGGGCCGTCCCCGTCTCATCCGTCGCCGACGCCGTACTGTCGGCGCTCGACCGGTGGTGGCCGAGCCCCGACCTCTCCGGTCACATCGTCATCGCCTACGCCGCCCTTCCCGGTGAGCCCGATGTCGACGCCGTCGTCGATGGCCTCCGGGAGCGGGGGGCCAGGGTCTTCCTCCCCGTCGTCACCCGCATCGGTGAGGCTCTCGAATTCGGCGAGGTGAGAACGCCGATGGCCGAACTCACCCCGCAGGGCCGGTGGGGCATCCGCGAACCGCGGGCCGAGCACAGTGCGTCGAGCCTCTTCGCCGAGGCGGCGCCCGACCTCCTCCTCGTCCCTGCCCTCGGCTTCGGTGCCGGCGGGGCACGGTTGGGCAACGGCGGAGGGTTCTACGACAGGACGTTCGGGCCGCTGGGAGAGGTGCCGCTGGGCGACGTGCCGCCCCTGGACGCATCTATCGGGGATGCGCCGCCCGGGCCGTCGCGCTCGCACGCACAGCCCCCCGATTCTGCGGGTCCGCGCGTGGTCGGTGTGTGCTTCGCCGAGGAGGCCGATCTGCCCGGCCTCGTCGTCGAACCGTGGGATCTCCGAGTCCCGGAGGCGATCACCGAGGACGGTCTGCGCGTGCTCTGAACGGGGTCGCCGGCGACAGGTCGTCCTCACCGTCCGGCCTCGATCGCCCGCGAAATAAACCCCCACTCGTGCGCGTTGGACTGTGGAGAAGCGCACAGGGTCGGTGAGAGCGAGAGACGGCGGAACGGGCCGGTGCACTATACTCTTCACGTTGAGGAAAGGTTCTCTATGCCCGTCTATTCGTACGCATGCAAGAGCTGCGGCCACAAATTCGATGTCCACCAGGACTTCAGCGACGATTCGCTGACGATCTGCCCGGAATGCCAGGGCCAGCTGAAGAAGGTCTTCGGCACCGTGGGCATCAGCTTCAAGGGCTCGGGCTTCTATGCCACCGACTCCCGCAAGAGCACCTCGAGCTCGGTCGCCCCGGCAAGCTCCTCGTCGAAGGACTCGAGCTCCACCTCCTCCGACTCTGCGTCGAAGTCAGAGTCGTCGGCAGCCCCGGCGAAGGCGGGCGCTTCAGCGACGAACTGAGCCGCTCGGCTCCCCTGCGACTCATGTGCGCACGGCTGGGGACGGCCCGGCCACTCATGCTCAGATCCCCTGTGGACGACAGATGACTGTCCACAGGGGATTTCTCATCCCTTGCCATCGACCGTCTGGGTTGCGCACGCTCAGAGCATGAAGCTCCTCGATCGGCTCACGGCTCGAGCGGCAGGCGGTCCGCTGTCCCTGCGGGTGCGACCGCGCAGGCTCCTCGCCGCAGTGTGCATCGCCCTCGCCTGCGCCCTGCTCGCGTGGCAGCTCACCCCGAGCCAGGGCGACACTCCGGTGGTCGTCGCCGCCGCTGACCTCGCCCCCGGCACTCAGCTCACCGCCGCCGACCTCGCGCTCGTCGACTATCCCCGTGACTTCGTGCCGAGCAAATCGTTCACCGCCGTCGACGACGCTCTGGACAAGCGCACCTCCGCGGGTGTGTCGAAGGGATCGCCTCTGACCCGGGCGGCTGTCCTCGACCAGCAGGCGCTGCCCGACGGCACCACCGACCTCATCATGCCGGTGCGGCTCGCCGACGACGAGTCCGCCGGACTCCTCGCCCCCGGTCAGCGGATCCGTCTGTTCAGCTCCCTTCCCGAGGGCGGTTCCGAGGTCGTCGTCGACGAGGTCACGATCGCCCGGATCATCGAGAAGGAGAACGGCGTCACAGCAGAATCAGGACAGCTTGTCTCGGTAATCCTCTCCCCCGACGATGCGGGTCGGATTGCGGAATTCGCGGGGTTGCCGATCAGCTTTGCAATCCTGCCGCAATGAGCCCGTTCTCGAATTGCCGAAACCGGCAGCGGCGGCATCCTGGCGGGCCCTGGTGACCCCGATTAGTCATTGGCTATTCGCATGTCAACAGTGTTGGGATGTGGAGTTGGTGTGTACTATGTAACCTTCATTGCAAGATTAGAGTCGCATTATTGCTCACACCACCGAAAGGGTGCCGCTAATGCTTAAGGGGCTCATCGCAGTTGAGGGTGTAGTCGGGGTCTGAATCCGCCGGCCTCGAGTAGAGATCGGGCGATGTAGTGGGTGAGGTTGCGGAAGCCGAGGGCGGAGCCGCGGAGGTGTTCGAGTCGGCCGTTG
>NZ_BAAAAF010000016.1:0-66718 GCF_037101285.1 Brevibacterium metallidurans | reverse complement strand
GCCCGCTTTCGAGGCCGCCGAGATCTCCGACCTGTCGCTGAACGACAACCCCACCCGCGCCATCTGCACACTCCACCGATCAGACCCCCGCCGACCGGGAGTGTTGCTTCGACGCTATGACACCACCGATATCCTTTGCGCACATTTCAGCGGCCTGCCGAGTGTGCGACGCTATCGCTCCCCGAAACCACACACGATCTTGGTTGAGGTTCCAGTGGAGATCAATCATCTCCTTCGCCCTGGCTACTGCGGATCCGGCATCCCTTGAGGTGAACATTGAGTAGCTGTCAGCGCCGTCGTCGGACGTGATGGTTTCGATGGTGTCTTGTACCATTGTCGGGCTTCGATCCCTGTGCGCTTGCCACAGATCTTGCACTAGTTGATCATCGTGTGTGAGCACGACAACTTGATGAGCAGGACCGGAATTGGTGTCGAGAAGCCTTCCGATTCCGTCGCCGGCAAGCGCTTTGCGCGAGTGCGAGTCCAACATGTCACTGGGATCGTCAATTACAATCGTCGCTCCCGGGTGGTCACGCTCTATTCGTGCGAGGTGGGCAGACATTCCAAGCATGTCCAGTTGGGCGTCAGAGAAGTGGCCTGTGACGTGCGGGGGCTTGGCAGCTTCCGGGAAGTCAGCGATCCGAAGTTCAAGTGAGGGACGGTATGCCGTCTGGGTCAGGCTGAATCTTATCTGCGGAGTGCCGGTCGGGCCGAGAATGGCGAGCCATTCATTGATCGGTTGTTCGAGCTCCTTGAACTCCTGCTCCACGCGTTCAATGAGTAAGGCCCTGGTTCGTTGGTTTGCCCGGTGCAGAAGGGGCGCGAGGAAATCTTGCTGATGTTCTTGATCTCGAAGCTGCTCTAACGTTGCTTGAGCATCGTGCCTGATGGATGCAACAGCTCGTAGCCTCGCTTCGTCATCGATGGTGTTACGAGAGATCAGTTCATTTGGGCGTGAGGAACGAACTGGTGACAGTTTCGGTTTAGGCCGCGAGTGTGAGCGGCTCGGTCAGTTTGGCTTCGAATTCGATGGGCGTCAAGCCGCCGAGGGTGTCCTGGGCGCGCTGACGGTGGTACTTCCGCTCGATCCAGACGACGATGGCGAGTCGCAGCTCCTGCCGGGTGGCCCACCGTTGCTGGTTGAGCACGTTCGTCTGTAGCAGTGACCAGAACGACTCCATGGCGGCGTTGTCTCCGGCGGCGCCGACGCGGCCCATCGATCCGACCATGTCGTGTCGGTTCAGTTCGCTGGCCATCGCTCTGCTGCGGAACTGGCTGCCTCTGTCGGCGTGCAGGATGCAGCCAGCGACCTCGCCGCGGCGAGTGACGGCGTTGCGGACGGCGTCGACGGCGAGCTTCGCGGTCATCCGGTCCGAGATCGAGTACCCCACGATGCGGTTGGAGAATACGTCCTTGATCGCGCAGCAGTAGAGTTTGCCTTCGCTCGTCCGGTGCTCCGTAATGTCCGTGAGCCAGAGCCGGTTCGGCGCGTCAGCGCGGAACACCCGTTTGACGTGATCGTCGAACACGGGCGGGCCGGCCTTCTTGCCCTTCCCGCGCCGTCGGCGTTGCGCGGACGAGAGAATCCCGGCCTGCGAGCACAGCTTCCACGCCGTCCGCCTGCTCATCCGCCACCCGGCTCGCCGCGCTTCGTCAGCGAGATATCGATACCCGAACGTCGGGTCGTCGTGGTGCGCGTCGTGCAGCGCGTTGATCCGATACGCGCGGAGGACGTCCGCGCTCCGCACGGGATCGTTTCGCCAGCGATAGTAGGGCTGGCGGGCGAGCTTGAGGACCCGGCACGACACCGTCACGGGAATCCCCGCGGCGGCGAGCTCAGCAACGAGCGGGTACGTCATTTTGGGGAGCCACCGAGTTTCAGGTTCGCCTGCGACAGATACGCCGCCGCACGCCGAAGCACCTCGTTCTCCTGCTCAAGCAACCGGATCCGCTTCTTCAGATCCCGCGCCTCGGCGGCATCGGCGGCGGTCTGGCCGGGACGGTTGCCGTCTTCGATATCGGCTTGTCGGAGCCAGTTCTGCAGCGTTGCTTCGCTGATGCCGAAGTCGGTGGCGATCTGTTTGATGGTGACGCCGCTCTCGCGGCGACGAGCGACCGCGACGACGTCTTCGCGGAACTCTTTCGGATAAGGACCGGGCATGATGACATCCTCCCCGCCAGCGCCTCCCGGCACTAACGATCAGTTGTCACCGATTCGTTCCTCACGCCCTTTCGAACGACTTCTATGTTCGCCAGGGAATCAGCAACGTCAGTGCACCAAGTTGATCCACGCGAGTCGTCAGCATTTCCTAATAGCTCTTCGAGGCGTTGTCGCGCTTCGGTCCAATCATCCGTTCGAGAGGCGGATGCCTCATCTGTGGGTGAGGTGGCACGTAACCAGCTGGCAAGGGAGGCTTCAAGTTCGGTCCTGCGAGCCTGTAGGGCTTTCTGCAGTTCGGCTTGTTCGCGAGTTTCACGCGACTCTGCGAGTGAGAGCTGGATGTCTGCGATGCGGTCGTCCGGAACTACGGCCATGGTGCATGCGGGACACGTGACTCCTGGCTCGGCTATCTCAAGGAACTGTCGAAGGAACGCTTCGAGTTCCGAGGACATGCTTGTTGTTCTCTGCGGGGTGCGTTCACCCCTCTCAAGGTCGTCGGCGAGCTGTTGCCATGGTGCTGGCGGGGGCGGCACTGCGAAGATGTCTGGATGTGCGCCTTGTTCGTTCGCCCAACGGTTGGCCTCTGCAACGCCCACCTCGCCAGACAGTTCGGCCAGGAGCAGCTGGAGGTGATCCACGACGTCATCTTTTAGCTGCTTCGACCGATTGCGAAGCTCATCCGCAACTGCCGACCACGTTTCGATGGTGCTGAGTCCGAGCGCTATGCCGAGCGGCGCGGCGCGTTCGGTGCGCTTCGCGTTGACAAGCTCACGAAGGAGACGTCGGGGAAGGATCTGAATGTCAGGATGATTGGGTGCGGGCGCACCGAATTCGGTCCAGGTGGCCACTGCGAGCTCGTTTCTCCGTCGGAATTCGATTCGCACGCGCGGGGGACCGCTAGCACCGTGCTTGCCATTCGACGTCCGATGAGTTATGTGGACTTGGTCCTTCACCTCTGTAGTTGCATTGGGCAAGCCGATTCGTCTTGAAGTATCGCCGTGAACGGCGAGTTCCAGAGCATCGGTGAGGCTGGTCTTCCCCCTGCCGTTGCCCGCGTAGATCACAGTCAGCCCCTCTGAGAGTCGCAAGGTCTGTTCAGGTCCAAAAGACCTGACGCCCCGTATGGACAAAGAGTGGATGGTCGCAATCGCTTCAACTGTCGATGAGATTGCATCAGCGCTCATGTCTGGCAGGTGTTTCTCGATGAGGTCGTCGAGCTCCTCGTCAGTGAGCTCGTCGCCGTCTTCCGTTGCGGCTTCGATCGACTTCTCGATTGCCGCCACGATATCTGCTGTTGCTTGATCGGGCTGAGCCACGATCGCCTCCTCGGTGTGACTTGTCCGTTGAACGAGTTTCCATCCGGACCGTGACCACGATCTTGGATTGCAATTCTGCCGAATTCAACGGTCGACTTGGGGCAACGTAAGGTCACGCGCTTGTCTAAGTTTGGTAAACCCGGAGCACAATCGTTACTCGCCTGGGCGCGCTGCTGGAAAGCAGGGTCGGTTTGAGACCATTTTCACGATATGGAATTGGTAGTGAATTCGTGGGGCCGACCGTCGATTTGCCCGTAACGTCCATTGCGTCGCAGAGAGTCTGCATGCGCACCTCAACGGTGAGGATCTGAGAAGAGATGGCAATGAGCACTCCGAACCCCGCGGGCACACCGTCCGCGCTCAACGAACACGGCACCAAGCTGGTCCCGATCGCAGCGATCTTCGTGTCATGGCTGCTGGTCGTCTCCGACGGCTACGACCTCATCGTCTACGGCACCGTCCAGACCTCGCTCATCGAGGCCACCGGCTGGGGCCTGACCAACGCCTCGATCGGTACTCTCGGCTCCCTGGCCTTCGTCGGCATGATGATCGGCGCCCTCTTCGGCGGCCGCCTCGGTGATCGCTTCGGACAGAAACGCATGGTCATCTCCTGCACCATCGCCTTCACCGTCCTCAACGCCCTCTGCGGCGCCGTCGACTCACCCGTCCTCTTCGGCATTCTCCGCTTCCTCGCCGGCGTCGGCCTCGGCGGCCTCCTCCCGAGTTCGAACGCCCTCGTCGCCGGCCTCGTCGCCCCACGCTGGCGGGCCACCGTCGCCACCATCATGATGTCCGGCGTCCCCGTCGGCGGCGTCCTCGCCGCCCTCACCGGCCTCATCGTCATCCCCACCCTCGGATGGCGATGGATGTTCTTCCTCACCCTCGTCTCACTCCTCATCATCCCCCTCGCCCTGAAATACCTGCCCTCCCGGGCCGATGAGACCGCCCGTGCCGGCGCCGAGGCGACCGCCAAGCGCTCCCTCTTCGCCGGCCCGTACGCGCTCATCTCCGTCCTCTTCGCGATCGCCGCACTCGCCGTGCTCTTCGTGTGGTTCGGACTCGGCACCTGGCTGCCCCGCCTGCTCGAGACCCAAGGCTACGACCTCGGATCCGCGCTGACCTTCACCCTCTCCCTCAACCTCGGCGCGGTCATCGGTTCGATCCTCACTGCCTGGGCGGGCACACGATTCGGCTCACTCGCCGCCGCCTCGGTGGCCACAGCCGCAACGGGAATAGCCATGGTCGTGATGATCTCCGACCAACTGCCCACCACGGTCACCTACCTCCTCCTCGTCGTCGCCGGCATCGGCACCCACGGCTCGCTGTGCCTGATCATCGGCGCGATCAACAACACGTATCCGGCGCAGGTCAGAGGCACCGCGCTCGGCTGGGCGCTGGGCATGGGCAGGCTCGGCGCGGTCCTCGCCCCGCAGGCCGGCGGGTTGCTCATCGGCACCGCCGCCGGGGTCGCGGCCGTGTACTCGGTCTTCGCCGGGGGAGCGATCATCGCCGCCGTGCTCATGGTCGCCCTCATCCTCGTCATCCGCCGTGCCGCACTCGGCACCGGCGACGAGGCGGTCGACTCGGACGCATCGAAGGTCCCGACGGCCTGATCGCCGAGGCGGTCCCGCCAGCCTCATCGTCGAGGCGCCCCGACCCCAACACCACCCCGAAGCTCACCACCACCCTCAAACTAGGAGCAACCATGAAGAAGATCGCCCTCGAAGAGCACTTCGGCGCCACCGACCCGAACATCGTCCAGCAGTCGGAAGAGCACTTCACCCCGCAGGCCTGGCCCGGCAGACGCGCCGAACTGCTCGACATCCACGAAGCTCGACTGCGGCAGATGGACGAGCTCGAGATCGAGAAGGTCATCCTCTCCCTGCTGGCCCCCGGCATCCAATCGCTGCACGACCGCACGCAGGCCGTCGACTGGGCGCAGAGGCTCAACGACTACGCCGCTGACCAGGTTGCGGCGAACCCCGACCGGTTCGAATCCTTCGCCGCCCTGCCGATGCAGGACCCGTACCGCGCCACCGAGGAACTCGAACGCTCCGTAAACGACCTGGGCCTCGTCGGCGCCCTCATCAACGGCTTCTCCCAAGTCGGCGACGAGGACACGGTCGTCTATCTTGACGATCCCCGCTACGCAGAGTTCTGGGCCACCGTCGCCGAACTCGACGTCCCCGTCTACCTTCACCCGCGCGATCCGCTCGCCTCGAAGAGCCCCCAGTACGACGGGCACCCGTGGCTGTACGGATCATCGTGGGCGTTCTCCGTCGAAACCGGCACCCACGCGCTGCGTCTCATGGGATCCGGCCTCTTCGACCGTCACCCCAATCTCACGATCATCCTCGGCCACCTCGGCGAGCTTCTGCCGTACAACATCTGGCGCACGGACCACCGTCTCGCCGTCGCCCCACGCGGCCTCGACGTCGAACACTCCTTCGGGCACTACCTGCGCACGAACTTCTACCTCACCACCAGCGGAAACTTCCGCACCCCGACCCTGCTCAACGCGATCCAGGAGGTCGGTGCGGATCGGATCATGTTCTCCGCCGACTACCCGTTCGAGTCGATGGCGGAAGCGGCGACATGGTTCGACCGGGTCGAACTCAACGATCGTGACAAGCACAAGATCGCCTCCGGGAATGCGCAGCGGCTCTTCGGACTCAGTCCGGTCGAGGCGCGTGCTCCTCGATCTCCGCAGTACACCGGGCGATAGCCTCATGTGTGCGCGTCGCCGAAAGTACGGCGGCGCGCACGCTCGGGGTCGCCACGCTCAGGGCGACCGGTTCGACCGACTGGAACCGGCCGAGCGAGAAGCCCAGAGCATCGACCCCGCGCTCGGTGAGACCCGAGACCTGCGCGTACCCGTCGAAGCGCACCTGCTCCATCATCCGCATGAAGTCCGCGGCTGTCGGAAAGTGCCGCCGCAGCGGTGAGGCCGGGTCGCGCTGCTGGTTGTAGAAGACCCGGATGAGCCATTCGTCGGGCAGCTGTGCGAGCAGCGTGAGCCCACCCGCAGTCGTCGCCGCAGGCAGGACCGCATTCTCCCGACTCCCGACGTACGGTTCGGTGCTGCCGGCGATCGAGATGACGATGCGGACGCTGGTTCCGGTGCGCACCATGAGGTTGCACGTCTCACCGATCTCCTCGACGAGCCGCCGCAGTGGCTCGCGCGCGTTCTCCTGCAGCGCATGGAACTCATCGCTGACCCGCAGCGGCGCGGTGACGGCAGGTCCGACCGTGTAGCGCCGATCATCGAGCTGGACGGCGAAGTCACGGTAGACGAGCATCTGCAGGATCCGGTGGCACGTCGACGGCGACAGATCCGTGCGCGCGGTGATCTCCTGCAGAGGCAGCGGCGCGGAATCGCGGAGGATTTTCACGATGAGCAGCGCACGATCGATCGACTGGATGAACGTGTTCGGAAGCGCACGGAAGTCGAGGTTCTCCATCGTCGATTCCATCCGGTGTCGGTCCCCTCAGCGGTTGGCCGCTCGTGCAGTGTGCCCTCCAGCCTAGAGTCGAATAGGCCCGAAACACAGAGCCGATCGCGTCTTGATCGAGACGCAGAGTGAATGAATCGCCGAGGCGGTCCCGTGGATCTCAGTGCAGTGCTGAAGCGGTCTCCGGCTCGGTGGGATGCGGCGATGCAACAGTTTGCAGCAATACGAGTTGTTGTCATTCTCGTCATCTTCGATAGCGTGGTGAGCACACATCAACGGAAGGTCCAGCTCATGCTCACCCGACTGCACGATGTTCTGCGTCTGCGGACGAACCCGATCATCTTCTTCTCCTCGGCGGCCGTGATCACCCTCTTCGTCCTCGGCACGATCCTCTTCACCGACGCCCTCGACACCGGGGTCTCCGCGGCCTCGGACTGGCTGCTGCGCAACCTCGGATGGTTCTACATCCTCGGCGTCACCGCCTTCCTCGTCTTCCTCATCTACATCGCCGCCTCTCGGTACGGGCGGGCGAAACTCGGTCCCGACGACGAACCTCCGGAGCATTCCAACGGTGCCTGGTTCGCGATGCTCTTCGCTGCCGGGATCGGGTCGATCCTGATGTTCTGGGGTGTCGCCGAACCGGTCAGCCACCTCGGCGATCCGCCGCGGGCAAGCACCGGCATCGAACCGGGCACCGTCGAGGCGGCAGTCGACGCGATGAACTTCACCTATTACCACTTCACCCTGCACACGTGGACGATCTTCACGCTGCCGGCGCTGTGCTTCGCCTACTTCATCCACAAACGGAACCTGCCGCCGCGGGTGAGTTCGATCTTCCAGCCCATTCTCGGCGAGAGGATCCATGGTCCCATCGGCAAGACTATCGACGTCGTCGCGATCATCGGCACGGTCTTCGGCGTCGCGGTCTCGATCGGGCTCGGGACGCTGCAGATCAACGGTGGGCTCGCTCAGCTCTTCGGCATTCCGGAAAGCGCGCTGTGGCAGCTCATCATCATCGGCGTCGTCTGCGGACTCGCGACGATCTCGGTGTCCCTGGGCCTGGACAAGGGTATCAAGGTCCTGTCGAACATCAATATCGTCGTCGCGATCCTGCTGCTCATCTTCATCATCGTTCTCGGACCGACGCTGTTCATGGCGCGCGGGATCTTCGAATCGCTGGGCACCTACATCCAACAGCTGCCGCAGCTCGCCCTGTGGAACGACACTTTCGCCGACACCGGCTGGCAGAGCAGCTGGACGGTCTTCTACTGGGCATGGACGATCACGTGGTCTCCGTTCGTCGGCATCTTCATCGCCCGCATCTCGCGGGGACGTACTATCCGCCAATTCGTGATCGGCGTGCTCGCGATCCCCTCGGCGTTCTCAGTCGTCTGGTTCGGCGTATTCGGCTACGCGTCCTTCGACATCGAATTCAACCAGGGAGGAGGACTCGTCGATCGCGTCGTCAACCAGGGTGACATCCCCGGAGCGCTGTTCGCCTTCCTCGAGAACTATCCGCTGGCAGGACCGGTCTCGACGGTGGCGATCCTCCTCGTCGTCATCTTCTTCGTTACGTCCGTCGACTCGGCTGCGCTCGTCGTCGACACTATGAACAACGGGCACGAGGACTTCAACCCGCTGCCGCAGCGGATCTTCTGGGCGCTCGCGATCGCCGTGGTCACCGCAACCCTGCTCGTCTTCTCCGGCACCGGTGGCCTCGAAGCGCTGCAGTCGACGATCATCCTCGTCGGACTGCCTTTCTTCGTCATCGCCTACTTCCAGATCTATGCACTCATGCGCGCGCTTCGCGAAGATGCAGGGGAGCTGCCAAGGGTGCGGATGAGACGGTGGAAGAAGGTGCTCCCGCCCGAGGAGGTCGAACGCCGCGAGGACGCGGGCGATGAGTTCAACGACGAGTACGACGACTCGGTCGAAACCGTCGTCGCGCCCGAACCCGTAGAACCTGCACCGGAGTTCCGGGACCCATATGTCGACGAGTCTGCGAAGCGCAGTGCCCGGTCGAAGCGGCAGAGCACATTGGCCAGTCGCACCGGGAGCAAAGCCCGACCGAAGGGGGAGTCGGGTTGAGGCGGGTCCGGCATGCCCCAGGAATAATGGAGGCACGCAATTCGGAAGCACAGAAGATTCGGGTGCGGAAGCGCTAGGCTCGGTTCCCACCGGGATTGGGCCATGTTCGAAGCCTGCACGACGAGGTTCCGGAAGGGAGCTCTCGATGGACATCGGCGAAGTGTTATCGGCCGGCGGAGAACTGCTGGGCTGGTGGTTCGAGACGTTCAAGTCCTCGGAAGAGACGCTCGAGACTGAAGACGGTGCCGATTCCGAAGACGGAACCGAGCCCAATGGCCCTGAACCCGACGGTCCCGACGACCAGGGTGGCCCCGAGGCGGAGTGACCGCAGCACAGCAGAGGGCCGGCCGCTCACCTCACTGGTGAACGACCGGCCCCGCGACGCGAACAGCACGTGGGCGGTCACCGACCGCCTGCGCAGCCACAGCCTCGGCGATCAGCGGGACATCACTGCCCGGACTTGATCATCTCCGCGAGCTTCTCACCCATCATCATCACGGTGATGTTCGGGTTGACGGTGGTGATCTCCGGCATCGCCGAGGCGTCGACGACGCGCAGACGGTTGACGCCCTTGACCCGCAGCTGCGGATCGAGCGGCGCCGAGACGTCGTCGGCCGCACCCATCTTCGCCGTGCCCACAGGGTGGTAGACGGTGTTGTGGGTGCGTACGATGTAGTCCTCGAGCTCCTCATCCGTCTGCGCCTCGGTGCCGGGGAACAGCTCACGTCCGGCCCACTCGGACATCGCATCCTGCGAGACGATCTCCCGGGCCTTGCGGATGCCGGCGATCATCACGCGCATGTCGTGACCGTCGGGATCGGTGAAGTAGCGCGGATCGACGAGCGGCTTGTCCCGGAAGTCGCACGAGCGCAGGCGCACCGTGCCCCGCGACCGCGCATGCGTGACGTTCGGGGTGAGGCAGAACGTGTTCTCCGAGGTCGGGTAGCCCTGACGCACGGTGTGCATGTCGAAGGGCACCGAACCGTAGTGCATCATGAGGTCCGGACGGTCGAGCCCATCCTCGGTGGGGGAGAAGATGCCGATCTCCCACCACTGCGTCGAGTCCTCGACCATCGGCTTCTTCGCCTCCCACGAGATCACGCCCTCGGGGTGGTCTTGGAGGTTCTCACCGACTCCCGGCGCGTCGACACGGGTCTCGATTCCCACCTCGGCGAGGTGGTCTGCCGGACCGATGCCCGAGAGCATGAGCAGCTGCGGGGTGTTTATCGCACCGGCGGAGACGATGACCTCCTTCTTCGCCTCGATGCGGTGGGTCTTGCCGAAGGCGTTGTTGACCACGAGGACGCCTGTGGCGTTGTTCTCGTCGTCGAACTCGATCTCCTTGGCCTGGGTGTCGGTGAGGATCGTGAGGTTCTCACGGTCGAGGATCGGGTGCAGGTAGGACACCGATGAGGACGACCGGGTGCCGTCGTCCTTGCGGTTGACCTGGAAGAAGTTCGCCCCGTTGATGACGGTCTCGCCCTCGTTGAACTGCACCTTCGGGATGCCGGCCTGCTCGCAGGCCTCGAGGAGCGCGATGCCGCACGGGTCGACCGGGGGCACGTTCATCAGGCGCACCGGACCGTCATGGCCGTGGTGGTCTCCGGGCAGCTCATTGTTCTCGAGCTTCTTGTACAGGCCGAAGGTGTCCTTCGACCCCCAGCCGGTGGCCCCGTACTTCGTCTCCCACTCGTCGAGGTCCTCCTTCGGCGCCCAGAAGGCGATGCACGAGTTGTGCGAGGAGCACCCGCCGAGGACCTTCGCCCGCGCGTGGCGCATGAACGAGTTGCCGTGCTCCTGCTTCTCGATCGGGTAGTCCCAGTCGAACCCGGATTCGAGGAGCTCCATCCACCGGTTGAGGCGGAGGATGACGTCCTCGTCGACATCGGTGGGGCCGGCCTCGAGCAGGCCGACGGTGACGTTCGGGTCCTCGCTCAGGCGAGCGGCGACCGCGGCTCCGGCCGATCCGCCTCCGACGACGACGTAGTCAAAGCTGTGCGTGGTATCCACGGGGACTCTCCTCATTCGCTCTCGGTGTGCACGGGGAACCAGCCGGTGACGGCGGGCTCGAGGTTGTGGTAGATGTGCTTGGCCTCCTGGTACTCGGCCATGCCGGTGGGTCCGAGCTCACGCCCGAACCCGGACTGTTTGAAACCGCCCCATTCGGCCTGCGGCAGGTACGGGTGGAAGTCGTTGATCCAGATCGTGCCGTGGCGCAGCTTCGCCGCGACCTCCTGGCACTTGCCCGCATCCTGCGTCCACACGGCGCCGGCCAGGCCGTAGATGGTGTCGTTGGCCGTGTCGACCGCCTCGTCGACGGAGGAGAAGGTCTCGACCGTGACGACGGGACCGAACGCCTCATCGGAGACCACGGACATGCCGCGTTCGACCTGGTCGAGCACGGTGGGCAGGTAGTAGTAGCCGTTCTCGAGGTCGCCCTCGCCCCACTTGCCGCCGCAGCGCACACGGGCACCTTCGGCCACGCCCTTCTCCACGTACTTCGTCACCTTGTCGCGGTGGGCGGCGGAGATGAGCGGTCCGGTCTCGGCATCGGGATCGAAGGGCCCGCCGAGGCGGATCTGGGAGGCCCGTTCGACGAGCTTGTCGACGAACTCCTCGGCGATCGACTCCTCGACGATGAGGCGGGCACCGGCCGAGCACACCTGGCCGGAGTGGACGAACGCGCCGTTGAGCGCATTGTCGAGGGCAGCATCGAGGTCGGCGTCGGCGAAGACGACGTTGGGGTTCTTGCCGCCGAGCTCGAGCGCGACCTTCTTCACGGTCGCGGCGGCGTTGGCGGCGAGGAGACGTCCGGTGATGAGGCCGCCGGTGAAGGAGACCATGTCGACGTCCTCGCTCGTCGACAGCGGGGCACCGGCATCGGCACCCGCGCCGAGGATGAGGTTGCCGACTCCGGCGGGCAGCCCGAGCTCCTCCATGACCTGCATCGTCATGATCGCGGTGTGCGGGGTGAGTTCGGCCGGCTTGAGGACGAAGGTGTTGCCCGCGGCCAGACACGGGGCGATCTTCCACGCGGCCTGCAGCAGCGGGTAGTTCCAGGGGGTGATGAGCGCGCACACGCCGACGGGCTCATACGAGATGCGGCTGACGACGGCGTCGGAGCCGGCGTCGACGATGCGACCGGCATCGTTGGCGGCGAGCTTGCCGAAGTAGTCGAAGCAGTTGGCGATGTCGTCCATGTCGATGCGCGACTCGATGATCCGCTTGCCGGTGTCCAGCGACTCGGCGACGGCGAATTCCTCCTTGCGCTCGCGCAGCACGGAGGCGAAGCGGAGCAGGAAGTCACCGCGTTCGCTCGCGGGCACGCTCGACCAGACGCCGGAGTCGAAGGCGCGGCGGGCCGCAGCGATCGCGAGTTCGGTGTCGGCGGGGCTGGCTTCGTCGACGACGGCGACGAGAGTGTCATCGGCAGGATTGCGGATCTCACGGGTGCGGCCGTCCTGGGCCGAGACCCACTGTCCATCGATGAAGAGTGTGTTGGGCACGATGTCTCCTATTCCTGGTGCGATCGTTCGGATGCGTTCGTGTGGTCAGCGATCATAGCCGCCGGCACGATGAGCCGACAGGTGGGCTGAAGGTGGTGGAGAGGAAACCGTCGACGGTGACGGAGATTTCGCCGAGGCGGTTGCGAATCCCCGATGCAGAAGCAGGCTGACGACATCTGTCGTTTCTGCGGCCATGAAAACCCCACTGACTGCGTGTGCATGGGTGGTCGCCCCGGAAGACGAGGCTCTCTGATCGGTTCGCGACGAGTCTAACAGAGCGATCGGGGCGGACTCCGAGGTGGGAACGGCTGTGATCCGAGGGTAGGGGAGCGGGCGATCCGGGTGCGCGGATGCAGGTGGGGGCGTGTCCCCGACCACAAGGTGCCTGACGCGAGCGTGGACTAGAATGGTGCGGAATCATTGAAAAGTCTTTATAGGGAGAATCGTGGCCCAAGGGGATTCGCGAGACAGCCAGCACAACCGCCGACAGGACTCGTCGTCCTCGCGCGGGCCACGACATTCCGACCGCCGAGGCGGCTACGGCGGAGACCGTCGCAACGACGGTGAGCGCCGTGGTGGGTACCAGGGCAATCGCCGTGATGATGACCGCCAGGGTGGTTACCGCGGAAACCGCGGCAATGATGACCGCCGTGGCGGGTTCGGCGGAGATCGCCGCAACGACGGTGAGCGCCGTGGTGGGTACCAGGGCAACCGCCGTGACGATGACCGCCGGGGCGGCTACCAGGGACAGCGCCGAAACGACGACGATCGCCGGGGTGGATATCAGGGCAACCGGCGTGATGACGACCGCCGTGGTGGTTACCAGGGCAATCGCCGTGATGACGACCGCCGTGGTGGTTACCAGGGCAATCGCCGTGATGACGACCGCCGTGGCGGCTACCAGGGCAATCGCCGCGACGATGACCGTCAGGGCGGCTACCGCGGGAACCGCGGCAACGACGACCGCCGAGGAGGCTACCAGGGGCAGCGCCGAAACGACGACGACCGCCGCGGTGGATTCGGCGGAGACCGCCGCACCAACGATGATCGCCGTGGCGGCTACCAGGGCAACCGCCGAGATGACGACCGTCAGGGCGGCTACCGCGGAAACCGTGGCAACGATGGTGATCGCCGTGGTGGTTACCAGGGCAACCGGCGTGACGATGACCGTCGTGGTGGCTATCAGAGCAACCGTCGTGACGATGACCGTCAGGGCGGTTACCGCGGGAACCGCGGTGATGATGACCGCAGGGGCGGCTACCGCGGCGACCGACGTGGCGACTACCGCCGGGACGGCTACCAGGGCAATCGCGGCAGCGAACGCGGCGGCTACGGCCGCAACAACAATGACCGCCGCGCCTCTCGCGCGACCGACACGGGCGACTACGCACGCGAGCAGCGCGCTCGCCGTCCCCGCCTCCAGGAACCCGAGATCCCCGAGGACATCACCGGCAAGGAACTCGACAAGGAGATCCGCGGCCAGCTGCGTTCTCTCGACAAGGAGAACGCCGAGACCGTCGCCAAGCACCTCGTCGCGACCGGCGGTTTCCTCGACGTCGACCCCGAACGCGCCTACGAACACGCGAAGGCCGCAATGGCCCGTGCCGGCCGTGTCGGCCTCGTCCGTGAAGCACTCGGCATCGCCGCCTACCACGTGGAGAAGTACGACGAAGCCGTCCGCGAACTGCGCACGCACCGCCGCATCTCCGGGTCGAACGAGAACATCGCTCTCATCGCCGACGCCGAACGCGGCCGCGGCAAGCCGGAGAAGGCCCTCGAACTGCTCGAATGGGCCAAGGAAGCCGAACTCGACAATGACACTCGCACCGAGCTCGTCATCGTCGCAGCCGGCGCCAAGTCCGACCTCGGCGACATCGATGCAGCCCGCGCGCTCATCGAGGCCGAGGACTTCACCCAGCGTCCGAGCGGTGCGCTCGTCCGCCTGATGTCCGCTTACGCTGAGGTGCTGCGCCTCCACGGTGAGACCGAGCTCGCCGACAAGTACGAAGAGCTGTCCCGCCGCACCGCGAAGGCCACGGGAACGCTGTTCGGCGACGAAGAGCCCGACCCGAACTTCGGCGTCGAGATCGAGACCGTCGAAGAGATTCCCGACGAGGATCTTGAGGGCAACGACGATGCTGACGCTGACTCGAACGGTGACGCTGACTCGAACACCGACGCCGACGTAGAGGCTGACGCGCATGCCGACGCCGATGCAGAGAGCGACGCGGCAGCGGATGACATCGCGTCGACCGACACCGTGTCGACCGGCACCGCGTCTGACGAGACTCCGTCGACCGACGAGGGCACCCCCAGCGCAGATGCCGGGCAGACCGGCTCGACGGACGACGATGCTCCGTCCTCGTCGGGTGAGGCCATCGAGGACTCCGTAGCCGGCGACGCAGCATCTGTGGCCGAAGCGGACGAACCGACCGTGGCCCGGCCTGCCTCGAAGACGCATGTCTCCGAGAAGGAGCTGAAGAAGGTCAAGGTCTCCGACGACGAGATCGAAGCAGAGCTTGACGAGCTCCTCGCCGAAGCAGACGCCGCCGAAGCAGACGCCGCCGAAGCAGATGACGCTGAAGCGGGCGCCTCCGATGCGACCGACGGTGACGCGATCGCCGACTCTGCCGAAGCGCCGAGCGACGGCGACGAGGCAGATGCGACCGACGCCGACGACACCGCGACGGACGACACCGCGACCGACGCTGACGACACCGCGACCGACGAGCCGGAGGGATCGGACTCGGCGAACGGAGATCGGTGACCGAGGCCGCCGAGCACGCCCGAGACCACGGCGTCCCCGCGGGGACGCCGATCGACGGCGTGCTCTTCGACCTCGACGGCGTCGTCTACCACGGCCCCGAAGCCATCCCCGGCGCGGTCACCGGCATCACCGGACTCCACGACCGCGGCATCCCCGTCGGCTATGTGACGAACAATGCGACCCGCACCGCCGAGGTCGTCGCCGCCCACATCTCCGACCTCGGCATCCCCACGGCCCCGACCGACGTCATCACCTCACCGCAGGTCCTCGCGGCCCGCCTCAACGAGGAATACGGCGCGGGCGCGAAGATCCTCCTCGTCGGCACGACCGGGCTCTCCGAGGCGCTCACCCAAGCGGGCCTGACGATCGTCGACTCCCTCGAGGACTCTCCCGTCGCCCTCGCGCAGGGACTCGACCCGCACATCGACTACGCCGGCATCGTCCGCGCGGCCGAGGCGATCACGACAGGCCTCGACTGGTGGGCGACGAACCCCGACTTCTCGATAGTCGGCCGGGCGAGCAGAGTGCCCGGCAACGGCGCCTTCCTCGACATGCTCTCTCGCCTCACCGACCGACAACCGCGCATCGTCGGCAAACCCTCCCCGGACGTCATGACCCACGCCGGGAAGCGGCTCGGCGCCGCCCGCCCGCTCATGGTCGGCGACCGCCTCGACACCGACATCGAAGGCGGCAACCGGGCAGGCTTCGACACCGCCCTCGTCCTCACCGGCGTCCACGACCTCCACGACGCCCTGGCCGCCGACCCGATCCGCAGGCCCACGTTCATCCTGCCGACGCTTGACGACCTGCCGCGCGTGCTCGACGCCGCGATGGGGCGGCCGCAGGCACCAGAAGGAAACGGCGTCGAGCTTGCCCCCACCGCCGGCGGCAGGGAGCTCCACCTCGCCGAGGCGGCACTCACCGACCCGGCCGCGATCGAGGACGCGCTGCGCCTGGCCTGGCAGGCGATCGACGCCGGTGAGAGCATTGAGCCGGGAAACCTGCCGAGGAGGATCGATGACTGAGACCCCGAACGCCCCCGGGACCCCCGTCCCCACCCCGGGAAGCGCCAACAAGGACGTCCCCGCCGAGGCGTGGAAGCGGGATCTCGCGACGGCCGCAGAGGCCCCGGCCGCCGACCGGCACACCACGATCTCCGCCCTCCTCGACGACCTCGACGCCCAGGTGGGTTCTCTGTGAGCCAGCCCGGCCCGACCGACCCCGGCCCGATCCCTCCCGGTCCGATCCCTCCTGGCCACCCCGGCCCCGACGACGCCCCATCGCACGGACCGCAGCCCCGCACACGCCTCGACCGTGCCCTTGTCGACCGCGGCCTGCTGCCCTCCCGCTCCCGCGCCGCCCGCGAGATCGCCGCCGGCCGTGTGAGCGTCAACGGCGCCACCGTGGTCAAACCCGCCGTCGAAGTCACCGCCGCAGACACCCTTACCGTCGACGACCCGGACCCGTGGGTCGCCCGCAGTGCCCACAAACTCCTCGGCGCCCTCACCGACTTCGGCGTCGACCGCCTCGACGGGCTCACGGCACTCGACGCCGGCGCCTCGACCGGCGGATTCACCCAGGTCCTCCTCAGCCGCGGCGTCGGCGAGGTCTGGGCCGTCGACGTCGGCCACGACCAGCTCGCCGAGATCCTGCGCACCGACGCCCGCGTCCACGTCCGCGAAGGCCTCAACCTCCGGGCCCTCGCAGGCTCCGACGTGCCCGCCCACGGCGTCGACCTCGTCGTCGCCGACGTCTCCTTCATCTCCCTGCGCCTCCTCCTCGAACCCCTCCTGGCCACCGTCCGCCCCGGCGGCGAACTCCTCCTCATGGTCAAACCCCAGTTCGAACTCGCCCGCTCCGTCCTCGACAAGCACGGCGTCGTCACGAAGCCCGCCGACCGCCGCCGCGCGATCGCCTCCGTCCTCGACGCGATCGACGCGACAGGGGCCCGCGTCACCGACATCGCCGCCTCGGCGCTTCCGGGACCCAGCGGAAACCGGGAGTACTTCCTGCGTGTTCGACCCGAATCCACCCCACCTGCGTCCGATAGGCTCGATACGGCGGCGGTCCGCGCCCGCCTCGAGGAGATCATGGAAGGAGAGTCGTGAGCCGGTACATCATGGTGCTGCTCCACCCGCAGCGCGAGGACTCCGCGGTCGCCGCGGTCCAGGTGTGGAAGGCCCTCCTCGACGACGGCATCACCCCCGTCGTCCTCGACGAGGAGATCCTCGACGTCGCCTCCCGCAGCTCCTACCCCGACGTCCACCAGGACCTCCTCTCCCGCTGCGTCATCATCAGCGCCAGCCAGCTCGCGACGTGGAAGACCAAGTGCGAACTCGTCATCGTCCTCGGCGGCGACGGCACGATCCTGCGCGCCGCCGAACGCTTCCACGGCTCCGGGGTCCCGCTCATGGGCATCAACCTCGGTCACGTCGGATTCCTCGCCGAAAGCGAGAAGGAGGACCTCGCCGAGGCGGTCCACCGTGCCTCCGAACGCGACTACCTCGTCGAGGAGCGGCTCGCCCTCGACGTCAGCGTCTGGCATGAGGGCGAGCAGATCTACTCGGCCTGGGCGCTCAACGAGGCGACCGTGGAGAAGACCTCGAAGTCCCGGATGATCGACGTCGTCCTCGGCGTCGACTCCCGCCCCGTCTCTGCGTTCGGCTGCGACGGCGTCATCCTCGCGACCCCCACCGGGTCGACCGCGTACTCGTTCTCCGCCGGCGGACCCATCGTGTGGCCCGAGGTCGAAGCGCTCCTCCTCGTCCCGATCTCCGCCCACGCGCTGTTCACCGAACCGCTCGTCGTCAACCCGAACTCCCGCCTCGGCGTGGAGATCACCCCATCGAACCCCGACTTCGCCGCCGTCCTCTGGTGCGACGGCCGCCGGGCCCTCGAACTGCCCGCCGGGGCCCGGGTCGAAGCGAAGCGCTCGGAGTCCCCGATCAAGCTCGCCCGCCTCCACACCGGTCCCTTCACCGACCGCCTCGTCGCGAAGTTCCGCCTCCCCGTCTCCGGGTGGCGGGGACCGATCGAGGGAGGCTGAATGATCTCCGAACTGCGCATCTCCCACCTCGGCGTCATCGCCGCAGCCGAGGTCGAACTCGCCCCCGGATTCACCGTCGTCACCGGTGAGACCGGTGCCGGCAAGACGATGTTCGTCTCCGCTCTCAGCCTGCTCATGGGGGAGAAGGTGGGTGCCGGCGTCGTCCGCACAGGCGCGGAGAAGGCCGAGGTCGAAGGCATCTTCACCGAGGTGCCCGAGCCCGTGCAGACCCGCATCGAAGAAGCCGGGGGCAGCGCCGACGACGAGGCGATCATCTCCCGCACCGTCGCGAGCAAAGGCCGGGCGCGGGCGACCGCCGGGGGCCGGACCGTGCCCATCGGGGTCCTCTCCGAGATCGCCGATGACCTCATCACCCTCCACGGCCAGTCCGAACAGCTCCGACTCAAAGGCCAGACCGCGCAGCGCCGCCTCCTCGACTCAGCCGGGGGACCCGCCCTCGCCGACGCCGCTGAGGCGTACCGGACCGCGTTCGGACACTGGCGGGAGACCGAGGCCCGCGTCCAGCGGATCAAGGACTCCACCGCGGCCAGGCGCGAACGCATCCTCTGGCTCCAGGGCTGCCTCGACGCGATCGACAAAGTCCGCCCCCAACCCGGCGAGGACGAGGCGCTCACCGCCCTGGCCGCGAAGCTCGGTGCCGCAGCTGACATCACCCGCGCCGTCGGCGGCGCCCACGACCTCCTGCTGGGCTCCGAACTCGATGAGACCGGTGCCGCCGTCGACCGCGTCCACGAAGCGATCAGCGCACTGACCGACGTCGAGAGCTCCGACCCCGAACTCGTCCGCATCCGCGAGGGCCTCTCCGACACCGTGCTGCGCCTCTCCGACGCGGCCGCGGAGCTGAGCTCCTACCTCTCCGGCTTCGACGAGCTGGGGGAGACCTCGCTCGAGGAGACCGAAGCCCGGCGCGCCGAACTCGGAACGCTCGCCCCCTACGGGGAGACCGTCGCCGAGGTCCTCGACTTCGAGACCCGCGCGGCCGCCGAACTCACCGAACTCGAAACCGAGGACCGCGACCTCGACCAGCTCGACGCCGAACTCGCCGCCGCCGAGGCGGCCATGCGGGAGACCGGTGCCGCCCTCAGTGAGGCCCGCCGGGCGACCGCGGAGACGTTCTCTGCCGCGGTGAGCGAGGAGCTCACCGCCCTGTCGATGCCCAAGGCGCAGGTGCGCTTCGAGATCGCCGACCGCGAACCCACGATCCACGGCCTCGACGACATCCGCCTCACCTTCGCCCCGCACGACTCCTCACGCGGTGACGACATCGGGAAGGTCGCCTCCGGCGGTGAGCTCTCCCGCGTCATGCTCGCCATCGAAGTCGTCCGCGCCGCCGAAGACGGAGTGCCCACATACGTCTTCGACGAAGTCGACGCCGGAGTGGGCGGACGGGCCGCCGTCGAGATCGGCCGCAGGCTCGCGAAACTCGCCCGCCACGCCCAGGTCATCGTCGTCACCCACCTCCCGCAGGTCGCCGCGTGGGCCGACACGCACGTGACGATCGTCAAGGACGACGACGCGGAGACCGTGCGCTCAGGGGTGCGGGAACTGAGCGAGGACGAACGCGTCGTCGAGCTCTCCCGCATGCTCGCCGGGATGGAGGACTCCGCCTCGGCGAAGGCCCACGCAGCCGAACTCCTCGACTCAGCGCGGCAGGTCAAAGCCGGGTCCGTCGCGGCCTCATGAGAGAATAGGCGAACCATGAAAGCGCGCAGACTACGGGAGAACCCCCCTGTCCCGACCCGGTCCGATGCGGCCCCGGCCAAGCTCGACCGACGGACGAAGGACCTCACGAAGCGCTTGGCCCCCGGTGACATCGCGATCATCAAGCACTCCGACATCGACCGCGTCTCCGCCGAGGCGCTCGTCGCGTGCCGCCCCGTCGCCGTGATCAACGCGGACAAGTCGATCTCCGGCCGCTACCCGAACCTGGGCCCCGGGATCATCGTCGACGCGGGCATCCCGCTCATCGACGCCACCGGGGCTGAGATCTTCGACACGGTGGCAGAAGGCGACGAGATCAGCATCGATTCGGGCACCGTCTACCTGGGCGGCACCGAGGTGGCCTCCGGCGTCTTCCAGACCCCGGAGACCATCGCCGAGGACATGCACGAAGCCGAAGCCGGCATGAACTCCGTGCTCGTCGACTTCGTCGACAACACCATCGAGTACATCCGCAAGGACTCCGACCTCCTCTCCGCCGAACTCGTCGTCCCAGACGTCCGCACCGACTTCAGCGGCCGCCACGCCCTCATCGTCGTCCGCGGCTACCACTACAAAGAGGATCTCGCGATCCTCGCTTCCTACATCCGGGAGTACCGGCCCCTGCTCATCGGCGTCGACGGCGGTGCCGATGCGATCCTCGAAGCCGGCTACAAACCCGACATGATCGTCGGCGACATGGACTCCGTCTCCGACTCCGCGCTCACCTCCGGGGCCGAGATCGTCGTCCACGCCTACCGTGACGGCCACGCCCCGGGCACCGAGCGGGTCCAGGCCCTCGGCGTCGACTGCGTGGCCTTCGCCGCCTCCGGCACGAGCGAGGACATCGCAATGCTGCTCGCCGACGACAAAGGCGCGGACCTCATCGTCGCCGTCGGCACCCACGACACCCTCATGGAGTTCCTCGACAAGGGACGCAAGGGCATGGCCTCGACGTTCCTCACCCGACTGCGCGTGGGCTCGAAGCTCATCGACGCCAAAGGCGTGTCCCTGCTCTACCGGCAGCGGATCTCCAGCCTCCAGCTCACCGTGCTCATCATCGCCGGTCTCGTCGCCCTCGGCGTCGCACTCACCGCGACCGCGGCCGGGCAGACGTTCCTCGGACTCATCGCCGCCCAGCTCGACAGCGTCTTCGGGTGGATCGGCTCCCTGTTCGGCGGCGACCCCGCTGTGACCTCCGACTCCGCCGGCGCGTTCTGGGCCGGACTCGACTCAAGGACACTCAAGTGATCGACTTCCGCTACCACCTCGTCTCCCTCGTCTCGGTCTTCCTCGCCCTCGCCGTGGGCATCGTCCTCGGCGCCGGCCCCCTCAAGGAGCCGATCGGCGAGTCTCTGCAGAGCCAGGTCGACGCCCTGCGCACCGACCGCGACGACCTGCGCGGGAAGCTCGAGGCCGCCAACGGCAACATCGACAAGCAGAACGACTTCGTCACCGCCGCAGCCCCCGAACTCATCGGCGACACCCTCAAGGGCACGACGATCACGATGATCTCCGCCCCCGACGCCCAGCAGGAGCAGGTCGAACAGGTGAGCAACCGCATCAAGGAGGCAGGCGGCACGATCGCCGGCGACGTCTCCTTCGTCGACGACGCACTCAGCGTCAGCGGCGCCGGGGACTTCCTCACCACCCTGCGCGGCATCGTGCCCACCCTGCCGCAGGACGATGCCACAGCCATCCGCTCGGCGCTCGTCATCGCCCTGACCGGCAAGGCCTCGATGCTCGCCGAAGGCAAGGACCGCGACGACGCGCAGGCCAAGGCCGGGGAGCTCTTCACCGCCTTCGTCGACGCCGGCCGTCTGCGCACCGACACCGACCACAAGACCACCGACCTCTTCGTCATCATCGACGACGAGGACTCCCAGCTCGCCGACGAGACGAAGCCGAGCCCCGACGCCACGAACGACCAGGCGACCCGCGACATCATCACCGAGTTCGTCAACGCCCTGACCGCGGAGGCGAAGTCCGTCGTCGTCGCCGGCGACGCCGCCTCGGCGCAGAACGGCCTCGTCTCCGTGCTCCGCACCGAGAAGTCCCGCGCCTCCACCGTCGACGGGCTGGGCCTGAGCGCCGGCGCCATCATCACGGTCCGCGCGATCGCCGCCGGCAACGCCGGCACCCACGGCCACTTCGGCTTCGCCTCTGACGCCGAATCGATCCTGCCCGGGAAGGTCTGACATGATCCGCACCCTCGTGTCCTCCGCCGTCGCCGGACTCATCGGCTACGGCGTGACGAAAGCCGTGCTCCACTCGCCGCTGCGCACCCACCGCTCGACCGTGCGGACCAACCACGCCGGACGCGATGTCTCCCTCGTCGAAGGACCCGCCGTGACCGCGGGTCTCCTCGCCGGCAGCGTCCTCATCGAGGACCCCCGCCAGCGCGCGGCCACCCTGCTCGCGACCTCGGTCTCCGGTGCCCTCGGCGCCGTCGACGACTTCATGGAATCCGGGTCGTCGAAGGGTCTGCGCGGCCACCTCAGCGCTCTGGCCCACGGTGAGATCACGACCGGGGCGATCAAGGTCACCGGCATCCCCGTCGCCGCGATCATCGCCGCCGCCGTCCTCGGCTCAGAGGCCGACCGCCGTCACGGACTGCTCGACTGGGTGCACCCGGTTCAGGAACGGTCCTGGTGGCAGGCAGCGGTCGAGACCGTCGTCACCGGCGGCGTCATCGCCGGCACCGCGAACCTCTTCAACCTCCTCGACCTCCGCCCCGGTCGCGCGCTCAAGGCCGGGCTCCTCGTCGGAGGTCTCATGCCGCACCAGCGGCACGTCACCTGCGTGCCGACCGCCGTGGTCACGGGCACGAGCATCGCCGCGTGGCCCGATGACCTCGACGGGTCCGTCATGCTCGGCGACACCGGCGCCAATGCGCTCGGTGCCGCCATCGGCACGACTCTCTCTGCGAACCTGACGCCCAGACAGCGCGCCGTCGTCCTCGCCGTCCTCGTCGGACTCACCCTGGCCAGCGAGAAGGCCTCCTTCACCACCGTCATCGAATCCACCCCCGGACTGCGCGAGATCGACGCCTTCGGGCGAGCGGTGAAGTGAATAAGCTGGTACGGGTCTTCGCCTCCGCGGCGCTGCTCGTCTCGGTCATCACCCTCATCACCCGACTCGTCGGGTTCCTCCGGTGGCTCGTCTTCTCCGGGTCCGTCGGCGCCGGCACCGTCGGCACCGCATACCAGAGCGCCAACCAGGTGCCGAACATCCTCTTCGAGGTCGTCGCCGGCGGCGCTCTGGCCGGAGCGATCATCCCGCTCCTTGCGATCCCGCTCGCCCGTTCGGACCGGGTCACGGCGGGCCGCATCGCCTCGGCGTTGCTGACCTGGGCGGTGAGCGTGACTCTGCCCCTGTCGGTCATCCTCGCCGTCTTCGCCCAGCCGATCGCCGCCCTCCTCGTGCCCCGCGCGGGAGACGAACAGGTCGCCACGGCCGCGTTCCTCCTCATGTTCTCCCCGCAGCTCGTCCTCTACGGCATCGGCGCGGTCCTCACCGGTGTCCTCCAGGCCCACCGGAAGTTCCTCTGGCCGGCCTTCGCCCCACTGCTCTCGAGCCTCGTCGTCATCGGCTCCTACATCACCTACCGCAGCGTCGGCGGCACGGATGCCACGTGGGAGACCCACATCGGGTGGCTCGGCTGGGGGACCACCGCCGGTGTCGCCGCCCTCGCCCTCCCGCTGGCCCTGCCCATGCGCAGCACGGGACTGAGCATCCGCCCCACCTGGGTCTTCCCACCCGGGGTGGCCCACCGGGCACTGCGCCTGGCCGGGGCCGGAATGACTGCACTGCTCGCCCAGCAGGGTGCCGTGCTCGTCACGATGCTCCTGTCCAACCGATCCGGCGGAACCGGCACGTTCGTCCTCTTCAACTACATCAACGCCGTCTACCTCCTGCCCTACGCCGTCCTTGCGATCCCCGTGGTCACGGTGATGTTCCCGACCCTGTCGACCTGGGTCGGGCGGACCAAGGACGCCGAGCTGCCCCCGGAGGATCGGGCGGGCGCGGGAGTGCGGCTGCGGTCGATGACGGCGACCACCTCGGCGGTCATCGTCACCATCGGACTCCTCGGCACCGTCATCCTCTTCAGCGCCGCCGGCCCCCTGCAGTCGTTCTTCACCGCCATCGACGCCGTCGGCGGGAAGGACGCCGCACCGTTCTCGGCGATGAGCACAGCGATCATGGTCATGGCCCTCGCCGTGCCCGGCTGGTCGTTCATCGCGTGGGGATCGCGGATCTTCTACGCCCTCGAGCGCTCCCGGCACGCCGCTGTCGCGACGACGACCGGGTGGGTCCTCGTCATCGTCGGCATGGTCGCGGCGATCGCCCTCACCGAGGCGGCCGGCAGTCCCGGCCGCACGCTCGTGGCGATCTGTCTGGGCTATGTCATCGGCATGAGTGCGGCCGCCGTATCGCTGCTCGTCTCGATCCGTCGGGTCCTCGGCCCCGAGGCTCTGCGCGGTCTCCTCCGCCGGGGTCTGCGCTCCCTCGGTGCCGCCGCGGTCGCCTCGGGCATCGGCGTCCTCGTCGCGTGGTGGCTCACGGGCCTGCTCGGCACGGCCGCCGTGCCCTCGGTCATCGTCGGCGTCCTCGCAGCCCTCGTCGGGGTCCTCGTGTTCGCAGGCCTTCACCTCCTCGATCGCAGCTACATCGCCGAGGTGCGCGGCATGCTCGCGTCCCGCCGGCAGGCCCCGCCCGCCCAGGACCCGGCCGTGCCGACCGTTCCCGAACCCGGCCCCGACCACGAGGGCCCCGGCATCCCGCCGTCGACGCCCGGCACCGCACCCGGCGCCGCTCCGGGCGCCGCCCCCGGACCCCAGTCGGACTCTGATGAGGAGAGACCATGAGGATCGTCTACGTCATCGGCACCTCGACGGGGGGGGTCGGCACGCATGTGCGGGCCCTGGCCCGCGACGTCGCCGCCGCCGGCAACGAGGTCGGCGTCATCGGACCGGCGGAGACCGATGAGCACTTCGGCTTCTCCGCCCTGCCCGGGGTGCGCTTCGCCGCCCTCGAGGTCGGCACCGGCGTCGACCCGCGCGACACCGTGCTCGTCGCCCGGCTGCGCCGCATCCTGCGCGGCTTCGGCCCCGATGTCGTCCACGCGCACGGCTTCCGCGCGGGCCTGCTCGCCTACCTCGCCACCCGGCTGCTGCGCCCCCGACCGCGCTTCATCGTCAGCCTCCACAACCGCGCCTCGGGCACCGGGGTGCGCGGAAGCGTCGAGACGGGGATCGAACGTCTGCTCGCCCGCAGCGCCGATCTCACGCTCGCCGCGAGCACCGACCTCGTCGTCCGCGCCCACGAGCTCGGCGCCCGTGACGCCCGCTTCGCCCCGGCCGCAGCCCCCGCCGTGCGCACCGTCACCCCCGCCGAGGCGGCAGCGACCCGCCGCGCGCTGGCCGCGCAGTTCGGGTTCTCCGTCGACGCCGTCATCGTCCTCGCCGTCGGCCGGGTCGCCCCGCAGAAGAACTACGGCATGCTCGTGCGCGCCCTGACCCGCCTCGGCGCGGACGCGGACCACCGCCGCGACGTCGACGCAGACCGGGCCGACGGCGTGGACGACGCCGAGGCAGCGGACCGACGCGAGATCGTCGTCCTCGTCGCCGGGGCCGCGGATGAGACCGTGCTCGCCGACATCCGTGCACAGTACGCCGAGGCCGCGGCCGCCTCGGCGCTGCCGGCTCTCCATTTCCTCGGCGCCCGCCAGGACATCGCCGAGCTCGGTGCCGCCGCGGACATCTACGTGCTCACGAGCGTGTGGGAGGCCCGCGCCCTCGTCCTCCAGGAGGCGCTCATCACCGGGCAGCCGATCGTCGCCACGGCGACCGGCGGGACCCCGGAGCTCGTCGCCGACGCCGGTGTCCTCATCGAGTCCGACGACGACGCGGCGCTCGCCGAGGCGATCCGGACCCTCGCCGCCGACCCGGAGCTGCGCGAGGAACTGGGGGAGCGGGCCCGCAACCGCGGCCGTGAGCTGCCCGACGAAGCCGCCGTCGCCGCCGAGCTCCTCGCCGTCTACGCCGAGGCTGACACCGAGCGCTGAGCCGGCCGACACCGCGCTCTCGATCCCCGCGATTTCCGCGCGCTGAGCCAGCACGGATACCGGCAGGTAGGCTGATGCGGCCGCTGCCCGAAACGGTGCCGTCTCCCAGGTAGGCTAGAGACACACCAACGAGAAGGACGAGGGAATGACCGAGACCGATCAGATCGAGCCGCTGAGCACGCAGACACGGATCCTCCACGTGCTCGCCGACACCACGGAACCCGTCGCCGAAGTGGCGAAGCTCGCCGTCATCGGTCACCTGCGCGCCGGCCACCAGGTCGCCCTCGCCGCCCACTCCTCGATCCTGGAGACCCTCGAGGTGCCCGCGGACCTGGTCGAGAACTACCGGGAGATCGAGCTGAGCGCCAAGCGCCGCCTCTCACCCTCCGATCCCGCCTCGGCGTTCACCCTCCACAAGATCTACCCGCACGTCGACATCGTCCACGGTCACGGCCTCCACGCGGCCACCCTCTCGGGACTCGGCTTCACGGGCCTGCCCTCGCGGCTGAGCCCCCGGGCCGTCGGCACGATCGAGAACTTCGACCCCGCCGACGTCATCGAGAAGACCGGGGCGGAGATCGTCGCCCGCACCGCCAGCGCGGTCCTCGGCACGACCGAACCCGTCGTCGAATGGTTCTCCGGCTCCGTGCCGCTGACCGAACGCGCCGAACTCGTCACCCCCGACATCGACTCCGACCTCACGGTCACCGCCTCCCGCGCGCAGGTGCGCCGCGAACTCGGCATCGACGAGGGCACGTGGATGGTCGCGAGCCCCATCGCACTCAAGGACCACACGGCGCTCGCGACCGTCCTCGACGCCGCCGACCAGATCAACCGGCGCCGCCCCGACCGCCGGGTCGTCTTCGTGCTCACCGGCACCGGACGCGACCGCCGCCAGATCGCCCGGGCGTTCTCAGACCGCGGCGTCATCGTCGCCCCGACCGGTGACCTCGTCGACGTCGTCGCGGCCGCCGACGTCGTCATCGCCGCCGAGCAGATGACGGGCCTGAGCCACGAGGACCTCATGCAGCTGGCCAAGCCCACCGTCTTCATCGGCGCCGAACGCCGCGCCGGCATCTGGGGTGACGCGGCCGACATCGTGCCCGCCGACGACACCGACGCCCTGCTGCGTGAGATCAATCATCTTCTCGACGACCCGTCCGCACGCGGAGCCCAGGCGATCGCAGCGAAGAAGCGGGTCATCGACGTCGACAGCCCCTCAGAGATCGCCGCGAGCCTGCTCGGTCTCTACGCCGAGGTCGAGGCCCGGTCGAAGTCGGCAAGCCGAGTTTGATAGAATCAAATTCCGTGGTGAATCGAACCGGGCCGACTGAGCCGAACACAGTAAAGCACATCTTCGTCACGGGAGGCGTCGCCTCCTCTCTCGGCAAGGGTCTGACGGCATCGAGCCTCGGACACCTGCTCACACAGCGCGGCATCAAGGTCGCCATGCAGAAGCTCGACCCCTACCTCAATGTGGATCCGGGCACGATGAATCCGTTCCAGCACGGTGAGGTCTTCGTCACCGAGGACGGAGCGGAGACCGACCTCGACATCGGCCACTACGAGCGCTTCCTCGACATCGACCTCGACGGGGCCGCGAACGTCACGACCGGTCAGGTCTACTCCTCGGTCATCGCCAAGGAGCGCCGCGGCGCCTACCTCGGCGACACGGTCCAGGTCATCCCGCACATCACGGACGAGATCAAGTCCCGGATGCGCGCCCAGGCCGAACGTCCCGCCGAGGACCGTCCCGATGTCATCATCACCGAGATCGGCGGCACCGTCGGCGACATCGAGTCCCAGCCGTTCCTCGAGGCCGCCCGCCAGGTCCGCCACGACGTCGGCCGCGACAACGTCTTCTTCATCCACGTCTCCCTCGTGCCCTACCTCGGGCCTTCGGGTGAGCTGAAGACGAAGCCGACCCAGCACTCGGTGGCGGCCCTTCGCTCGATCGGCATCCAGCCCGACTCGATCGTGCTCCGCTCCGATCGAGAGCTGCCCGACTCGATCCGCGGCAAGATCGCCTCCTCGTGCGACGTCGATCTCGAAGCGGTCGTGTCCTGCGTCGACGCCCGCAGCATCTACGACATCCCCAAGGTCCTCCACGACGGCGGCCTCGACGTCTACGTCATCCGCCGCCTCAACCTGCCCTTCCGCGACGTCGACTGGACGAAGTGGGACTGGGTCCTCGACCGCGTACACCAGCCCGCCCACGAGGTGACGATCGGCGTCGTCGGCAAGTACATCGACCTGCCCGACGCCTACCTGTCCGTCACCGAGGCGCTGCGCCACGGCGGGTTCGCCAACGACGCGAAGGTCCGGATCGAATGGATCCAGTCCGACGGCTGCGAATCCGACGCCGAGGCGGCCGCCGTCCTGGGCGGCCTCGACGCGATCTGCATCCCCGGAGGCTTCGGCATCCGCGGCATCGAAGGCAAGGTCGGTGCCCTGAAGTTCGCCCGCGAGAACAACATCCCGACCCTCGGCCTGTGCCTGGGCCTGCAGTGCATGGTCATCGAGTACGCACGCAACGTCGCCGGCATCGAGGGCGCCTCGTCCTCGGAGTTCGACCCCGACACGAAGTTCCCGGTCGTCGCGACGATGGCCGAGCAGATGTCGATCGTCGACGGCGAGGGCGACCTCGGCGGCACGATGCGCCTGGGCACCTACCGGGCGAAGCTCGACGAGGGCAGCGTCGTCGCCGAGACCTACGGCTCGACCGACATCAGCGAACGCCACCGTCACCGCTACGAGGTCAACAACGCCTACCGCGACGACCTCGCCGAGGCGGGGCTGAAGTTCTCGGGCACCTCGCCCAACGGCGAGCTCGTCGAATTCGTCGAGCTGCCCGAGTCCGAGCACCCGTACTACGTCTCGACCCAGGCCCACCCCGAGCTCAAGTCTCGTCCGACGAAGCCGCACCCGCTCTTCGCGGGGCTCGTCGCCGCAGCCCTGAAGCAGAAGTGAGGGCCGGGCGCCGATGAGCGATCTGCACGACGTCCCGTTCACCCCGGAGATCACTGCCTCCGACGAGGTGTATCGGGGCGCCGTGTGGACGATCCGGCGTGAGACCTTCGACCTGCCCGAAGCCGCAGGCCTCGTCCGCGACCTCATGGCCCACACCGGGGCCGTTGCCGTCGCGTGCGTCGACGCGGAGGATCGCCTCCTCCTCGTCCAGCAGTACCGCCACCCCGTCCGGGCGCGCCTGTGGGAGGTCCCCGCGGGCCTGCTCGACATCCCCGGCGAGGACCCGCTCACCGCCGCCAAACGCGAACTCGCCGAGGAGGCCGACCTCACCGCCGCCCGCTGGGAGGTCCTCTCCGACTCGGCGCTGTCACCCGGGGGCAGCAGCGAATCCATCCGCCTCTACCTTGCCCGTGGGCTCAGCCTGGTTCCCGCCGCGGACCAGCATGAGCGCAGCGACGAGGAGGCCGGGTTCGTCTACCGGTGGGTCAGCCTCGACGAGGCGCTCACCGCGATCGGCGAGGGCAGGATCACCAATGCCGTCGCCCAGCTCGCGATCCTCCAGGTGAGCAATGTCTTAGCCGCCGAGGCGGCCGGCCGGCCGACGCGCACGCGCAGTTTCGACGCGCCCCGTCTTCTCGTCGACGGCCGTGACACCCCGCCGGCCGGTCAGTCGACCGACGCGGACTCCTAGACCCGCATGGCCCGGCACGGCGCCGAACTCCTCCCCGAGCTGCCTGCGGCGATCGCCCGCGACATCGGAGCCTACCTCGCATCCCTGCGCTTCGAACGCGGGCTCTCACTCAACTCGATCGACGCCTATGCCCGTGACCTCGGGAGGTACGGGACGTGGCTGGCAGACGCCGGGGTCGAGCGCCTCGGCGAGGTCAGCCGCACCCACGTCGAGGACTTCGCCCTGCACCTCCAGGACTCCGGTCTCGCCCCGCGCACCCGCGCCCGCGCCCTCGTCGCCGTCCGCCGGTTCCACTCCTTCGCCGCCGCCGACGGCCTCACGGGGACCGACCCGGCATCCGAGGTCAGCCCGCCCCGGGAGGGACTGCGGCTGCCGAAGGCGCTGTCGGTGGCAGCGATCGAGGCGATGCTCGCGACCACCGGCGGGGAGGAACCCGCGCAGATCCGGGCCGCAGCCCTCCTCGAACTCCTCTACGCCACAGGTGCCCGGATCTCCGAGGCCGTCGGCGCCGACCTCGACGACATCGACCTGGAGACCGGACTCATCCGCCTCTACGGCAAGGGCGGGAAGGAGAGGATCGTCCCCTTCGGCTCGCATGCCCAGGCGGCGCTCGGGGCCTGGGTGACCCGGGTGCGCCCGGGGATGGCGGCGAAGGCGAAGGCCGGCACCCCGGCAGGGGCCCTGTTCCTCAACGCCCGCGGCACCCGGATGTCCCGGCAGACGGCGTGGAAGATCGTCGGGCGGGCCGGTGAGCTCGCCGGGGTGGGCACCGAGGTGTTCCCGCACACGTTCCGGCACTCGTTCGCCACCCACCTCCTCGAGGGCGGGGCGGACATCCGCGTCGTCCAGGAGCTGCTCGGCCACGCCTCGGTGACGACGACGCAGATCTACACGAAGGTGTCGGAGGAAACATTGCGCGAGGTCTACGCCACCTCGCACCCCCGAGCGCGGTAGGGTTGGTCTCAGCACGCAACGAAAGGTGGCCGACCGAGTGATGAATCCGCAACAGGCGTTGGATCTGTCCGCAGTGAAGTCCCCCACGGCGGGAGCCGAGGACTTCGCCGAACCAGCACCCCTGGACTCGCACGGTCCCGCCCGCATCATCGCCATGGTCAACCAGAAGGGCGGGGTCGGGAAGACGACCTCGTCGATCAACCTCGGTGCCTCTCTGGCCGCGTACGGCCGCAAGATGCTCCTCGTCGACTTCGACCCGCAGGGTGCCCTGTCCGTGGGACTGGGCATCAACCCCTACGATCTCGACATCAGCGTCTACAACCTGCTCATGAACCCCCGCCTCGACCCGCACGAGGTCATCGTCGAGACCGACTTCGACAACATCGACGTCCTGCCCGCGAACATCGACCTCTCCGCGGCCGAGGTCCAGCTCGTCGGCGAGGTCGCCCGCGAACAGGTCCTCTCCCGGGCACTCGCGAAGGTCGCAGGCGAATACGACGTCATCCTCATCGACTGCCAGCCCTCACTCGGTCTGCTCACCGTCAACGCGCTCACCGCAGCCCACGGCGTCATCATCCCGCTCGAGACCGAGTTCTTCGCCCTGCGCGGCGTCGCCCTCCTCGTCGAGACGATCGAGAAGGTCCAGGACCGGCTCAACCCCTCGCTTGAGATCGACGGGATCCTCGCGACGATGTTCGACTCGCGGACCCTGCACTCGAAGGAGGTGATGACGCGCGTGTCCGAGGCCTTCGACGACAAGGTCTTCGACACCGTCATCAACCGCACCGTGAAGTTCCCCGACGCCTCCGTCGCGGCCGAACCGATCACGAGCTTCGCCCCGAAGCATCCCGGCTCCGAGGCGTACCGGCGCCTGGCCAGGGAGCTCATCGCCCGCGGAGGCGCGCCCTGAGCGAGGCTGTCACCGAGGAGGCCGCGGAGCACGGCTTCCAGGTCGAGCTGGAGAACTTCTCCGGCCCCTTCGACCTCCTCCTCGGGCTCATCTCCAAGCGCCGTCTCGACATCACGGAGATCGCGCTCGCCGAGGTGACCGACGAGTTCATCGCGTACACGACGAAACTGGGGGACGAGGGAAGCGGGGCGAGCCTCGCCGAGATCTCCCAGTTCCTCCTCGTCGCCGCGACCCTGCTCGACCTCAAGACCGCCCGGCTCCTGCCCCATGAGGAAGGGGAGGAGGAGCTCGACCTCGAACTCCTCGAAGCCCGCGACCTCCTCTTCGCCAGGCTTCTGCAGTACAAGGCGTACAAGGCCGTGAGCGGGTTCCTCTCCGAGGCGATGACGGCCGGGTCGATCCGCGTGCCCCGTGCCGTCGGACTCGAGGAGGAGTTCCAGGACGTCCTCCCGCCGCTCGAGCTGAGCATCGGCCCCGGTGAGCTCGCCTCCCTGTTCGCGACCGTCCTCCAACGCGACCACACCCCGCCCACGGTCGCCGTCGACCACATCCACCTGCCGCTCGTCAGCGTCTCCGAGCAGCGCGGGCACATCCTCGGGCTGCTGCGCTCCGGCGAGGTCGACTTCCAGGACCTCCTCGACTCTGCGCAGAACACGCTCGTCATCGTCGCCCGGTTCTTAGCCCTCCTCGAGCTCTTCAAGGTCGGCCTCTGCGACTTCACGCAGGACGAGCCGCTGGGCCAGCTCCTCATCTCCCGGACCGAGACCCCAGAGGACGGCGTCGACCTCCGCACGGAGGGTACCTGGAGCGCCGAGGAGGACGAGAGCACCGCCTCGGCGGGGGAGAACGACGACGCGACCGCCTCGGCGGGGACAGACGACAAGGACGGCAGCGCATGATCGACGACGAGATCCTCTCCGGCATCGAAGCCGTGCTCATGGTCAGCGACGCCGCGGTCTCGACCGCGGAACTCGCCGCGGCCCTCGGCATCGACGAGGACACGGTGACCGAGGCGATCGCCGAGCTCTCCCGCGACTACGACGGCGCCCCGGCCGGCTCCTCGGCGGAAGACGGGCAGCCGGCCCGGCGGCAGCGGGGCTTCGAGATCCGGGCCGTGGCAGGCGGCTTCCGCATCCACTCCCGCGGGGACTACCACGACGTCGTCAAGGACTTCCTCACCGCCGGGCAGAGCGCGAAGCTCTCCCAGGCCGCGCTCGAGACCCTCGCGGTCATCGCCTACCGGCAGCCGATCTCGCGCCCCCGCATCGCCGCGATCCGCGGGGTCAGCGTCGACGGCGTCATCCGGACCCTGCTGCTGCGCGGACTCATCGTCGAGGCGGGGAAGGAGGCGACCACCTCGGCGCTGCTCTATGCGACGACGCACCAGTTCCTCGACGCCCTCGGCATGGTCAGCCTCGACGAACTGCCCGACATCGCCCCGTACCTGCCCGAAGACGCCGACGTCGAGGAGCTCGGAGCCGACGAGACCGAGGTCCTCGCCACAGTCGAGGACGGAATGTCACCAGACGACGATTGATTTGAGACAATGGTCCCCATGAGTCCCTACCGCGATCCCAGGGCGCCCGGCGGGCGCAGCAACCGTCCCAGCCGCAAGCAGCGCGCCAGCACGAAGAAGGCGCCCACCGGCACGGGTGAGACCTCGGACGCCCACGTCAGCGGGGGAGTGCGCCTGCAGAAGGTCCTCGCCGAGGCGGGACTGGGCTCACGTCGGGCCTGCGAGCAGCTCATCCTCGACGGCCGGGTCGAGGTCGACGGGAACATCGTCACCGAACTCGGCACCCGCATCGACCCCGAGACGCAGTCCGTCTACGTCGACACGCTGCGGATCTCCACGTCGAAGCAGAAGGTCTACCTCGCGCTCAACAAGCCCGCGGGAGTCGTCTCGACGATGAAGGACCCCGAGGGCCGGAAGAACCTCGCCGACTACGTCGGCAACCGCGCGGAGCGGATCTTCCACGTCGGTCGCCTCGACACCGACACCGAGGGCCTCATCCTGCTCACCAACGACGGGGAGCTCGCCAACCGGCTCGCCCACCCGCGCTACGAGATCCCCAAGACCTACCTCGCGCAGGTCAAGGGCCAGCTCGCGAAGGACGCGAGCGCACGGCTGAAGGCCGGCATCGAACTCGACGACGGCATCGTGAAGGTCGACGAGTTCCGGCTCGTCGACTCCACCCCCGGCCGCTCCGTCGTCGAACTCACCCTCCACTCGGGACGCAACCGGGTCGTGCGCCGCCTGCTCGCAGCGATCGGCAACCCCGTCGAACGCCTCGTGCGCACCCAGTTCGGACCGATCTCGCTCGCCGAGCAGCGGCAGGGCAAGATCCGTCCCCTGCGCTCGGACGAGATCGGCGAGCTCTTCGAGGCCGTCGACCTGTGAGAGTCCACATCATCGGCACCGGGCTGCTCGGTGCGAGCCTCGGCCTGGCGCTGACCGGGCGCGGGCACACGGTGACCCTCGAGGACACCTCGCCCACGGCCCAGCAGCTCGCCGCCGACCTCGGCGCGGGACGCCCGTACACCGCCGGTGAGCCGATCGACCCCGACATCGTCGTCGTCGGCACCCCGCCCGACGTCGCCGCCGCCGTCATCGCGCAGGCGCTGCGGGACTACCCGCGGGCGACGGTGACCGATGTCGCGAGCATCAAGACCCGTCTCCTCGAGACCGTGACGGACCTCGTCACCGCTGATGAGCTCGACCGCTACATCGGCTGCCACCCGATGGCCGGGCGGGAGAAGTCGGGGGCGATCTCGGCCCGGCCCGACCTCTTCATCGCCCGCCCCTGGGTGATCTGCTCCGACGCCGACACCCCGACCCACCGACTCCGCGAGGTCGAGGAGATGGCCGAGGCCACCGGCGCCTCGGTGACCCATCTCGATCCCGGCATCCACGATGCCGCGGTCGCGAAGGTCTCCCACGTCCCGCAGGTCGTGTCCTCCCTCGTCGCCTCCCAGCTGCGCCATGCCCCCCTCGACGAGGTGGCCCTGGCCGGTCAAGGACTGCGCGACGTCACCCGCATCGCCGCCTCCGAACCGGGCCTGTGGACGCAGATCCTGGCCGGCAACGCCGAGGAGGTCAGGGCCGTCCTCGTGGCCCTGCGCACCGAACTCGACACGGTCATCGAGGCCCTCGAACTCGGTCCCGGATCGACCGGGGCGATCGCGCGGACGATCGCGCACGGCAACGAGGGACACGACCGGATCCCCGGCAAGCACGGACAGGCCCCGACGGCATATGCTGTCGTCACGGTCCTCATCCCCGACACGCCGGGGACGCTGGCCTCCCTGTTCAAGGACATCGGGGACCTCGGCATCAACGTCGAGGACTTCCGCATGGACCACGCTCCCGGGCGCCGGCTCGGCATCGTCGACGTCTCGGTGATGCCGGCGAACGCGAGCGACCTCGAGACCGGACTGCAGTCACTGGGATGGCGGATCCCCGAATCCGCCATCGAGAAGGAAGGAACCACATGAGCGTCGTCGCCATCGACGGACCCAGCGGGGTCGGCAAGTCGAGCACTGCGAAGGAGGTCGCCCGCCGCCTTGACTACGCGTACCTCGACACGGGTGCGATGTACCGGGCGATGGCGTGGCTGGCGCTCAGCCGCGGGGTCACCGATCCCGTCGACGTCCTCGAACAGGTCCGCGGCGCCGACCTCGAGATCTCCACCGACCCCGACGAGTTCTCCGTCTCCGTCGACGGCATCGACGTCACCGATGAGATCCGCAGCGCCGAGGTCTCCGAGAACGTCCAGACCGTCTCCTCCGTCACCGACGCCCGGGCCGAGCTCATCGAGCGGCAGCGCGAGATCATCGCGGCAGCCGCCCCCGGCATCGTCGTCGAGGGCCGTGACATCACGACCGTCGTCGCCCCCGACGCGCCCGTGCGCATCCTCATGACCGCCCGCGACGACGTCCGCGTGGCCCGCCGGGCCAAGGAGGTCCACGGCAATGCCGACGCCGAGGCGGTCGCCGCCACCGCGAACCTGGTCACCGGCCGTGACGCGAAAGACGCGGCCACGACGAGCTTCCTCACCGCCGCCGAGGGCGTCTTCACCCTCGACACGAGCGATCTGAACTTCGAGCAGGTCGTGGGGACCGTGCTCGACCTGGTGAAGGACGCAGAATGACCGACGAGGAATTCCACGAGACCCCCGACGAGGCGCTCGCCGAGCGCCTCGGGCAGATCAGCGACGAGGAAGCCGAACAGCGGGCGACCGCGCTCGAGGCCGGACTCGAGAGCTACGAACTCGAGGACGAGGACCGGGCGCTGCTCGACACCCTCGGCTTCGAGATCGAAGAGGAGGAGGCCCACGGGGCCGATCCGGTCCTGGCGATCGTCGGCCGACCCAACGTCGGCAAGTCCACCCTCGTCAACCGCATCCTCGGCCGCCGTGAGGCCGTCGTCGAGGACGTTCCCGGCGTCACCCGCGACCGGGTGAGCTACCGGGCGGAGTGGAACGGCAAGGACTTCACCCTCGTCGACACCGGCGGCTGGGACTCCGACTCGAAGGGCATGGCCTCGCGGATCGCGATCCAGTCCGAGGTCGCCGTCGACATGGCCGACGCCGTCGTCCTCGTCGTCGACGCGACGACCGGTCCCACGGCCACCGACGAGATGGTCGTGAAGATGCTGCGGAAGAAGAAGAAACCCGTCATCCTCGCCGCGAACAAGGTCGACGACGAACGCGGCGAGCTCATGGCCGCCGAACTCTGGGGCCTCGGACTCGGCCAGCCGTGGTCGGTCTCGGCCCTGCACGGGCGCGGCGTCGCCGACCTCCTCGACGAGGCGATCTCCGTCCTGCCCGAGGTCTCCGAGGTCGAGACCCGCATCGAGGAGGGCGGACCCCGCCGGGTCGCCCTCGTCGGGCGACCCAACGTCGGCAAGTCCTCCCTGCTCAACAAGCTCGTCGGCTCCGAACGCGTGCTCGTCGACAACGTCGCCGGCACCACCCGCGATCCCGTCGACGAACTCATCGAGCTCGGCGGGAAGCAGTGGCGCTTCGTCGACACCGCCGGCATCCGCAGGCGTGCCCACCAGGCCAGCGGCGCGGACTTCTACGCCGCCCTGCGCACGCAGACGGCGCTCGAGCGCGCCGAGGTCGCCGTCGTCCTCCTCGAAGCGCAGGAACCCCTGAGCGAGCAGGACGTGCGCATCGTCACGACCGCCGCCGAGGCGGGACGGGCCATCGTGCTCGCGTTCAACAAGTGGGACCTCCTCGACGAGGAGCGCCGCTACTACCTCGAACGCGAGATCGAACGCGACCTCGCCCACGTCGCCTGGGCACCGCGGGTGAACATCTCCGCGAAGACCGGACGGCACGCGGAGAAGCTCGTGCCGGCGATGGAGACCGCGCTGGAGAACTGGGACAAGCGCATCCCCACCGGGCGTCTCAACGCGTTCCTCGGCGAACTCGTCGCCGCGAACCCGCACCCGGTGCGCGGAGGCAAGCAGCCGCGCATCCTCTTCGGCACCCAGGTCCAGTCCCGGCCGCCGAAGTTCGTGCTCTTCACCTCCGGATTCCTCGAACCGGGGTATCGTCGGTTCATCATCAGGCGTCTGCGCGAGACGTTCGGCTTCGAGGGAACGCCGATCGAGGTCTCGATGCGGATTCGGGAGAAGAGACGAGGTCGGTAGATGAGCGAAGGCGCTGAGCCGCAGGCAGCCCCACCATGGCATGCCCGGCCGCCGGCGAGAGCCCTCGCCGTCGTCCTCACCATCGCAGGCCTCGCCTACGCTCTGACCTTCTTCCGGGGACTCCAGGAGATCGTCGCCCCCGTCTTCCTCGCGCTCAACTTCTACATCGTCGTCTACCCCGTGCAGCGGTTCCTCACCAAGCGCGGGGTGCCCGGGGCGATCGGGGCGTGCGTGTCCGTCGTCCTCGTGCTGCTCATGATCCTGGCGTTCTTCGGGCTCACGGCGTGGTCGATCGCCGAACTCGTCATCCTCATCCCCAGCTACGGCAGCGAGCTCGTGGCGACGTATCACAGCCTCATGTCGATGCTCTCGGACCTCGGGGTGACCTCGAACCTGCTCGAGGCGCAGCTGCGGCAGTTCAACGTCCGCTCGATCCTCGACGCGATCACCCCGCTGCTGACGAACATCTCCCTCGGTGCCGGCCTGCTCACCACGGTGATCATGGCGGTCTTCTTCGTCGCGATGGACTCGATGGGCGTGGGCATGCGGATGGGGATGCTGCGGGACGCCAAGCCGTCGCTCGCGCAGGCCCTCGGCGGGTTCGCGACCGGCGTGCGCCGCTACTGGGTGGTCGCGACGATCTTCGGTCTCATCGTCGCGATCCTCGACGTCGTGGCGCTCGCGATCATCGACGTCCCGCTCGTGTGGGTGTGGGGTGTGCTCGCGTTCCTCACGAACTACATCCCGAACATCGGCTTCGTCATCGGCCTCATCCCGCCGGCATTGCTCGCCCTCGTCGACAGCGGTTGGCAGTCGGCCCTGTGGGTGATCGTCGCGTACTGCGTGCTCAACTTCGTCATCCAGGCGATCATCCAGCCGAAGTTCACGGGAGAGTCCGTGGGGGTGACCCCGCTCGTGTCGTTCCTCTCGCTGCTCTTCTGGGTGTGGGTGCTCGGATGGCTCGGTGCCCTGCTCGCCCTGCCGGCGACCCTGCTCGTCAAGGCGCTCCTCGTCGACGCCGACCCGAAGGCGCGGTGGGTCAACATCCTGCTCGCCTCCGACCCCAAGACGGCCCACACCCCCGTCCACTGACCCGGACACCCGAGGTCACTGACCCGGTCGCCGGTCGGCCGCCTCGGCGAAATTCTGTCGATCCACGCGGGGCCGGATTTCCGCGTCGCGGGCGGCGCGGATTTCGTGCCTGGCGTGGAACGGCGGTGCGGCGGATCGCGGGGGCGTCGATTTCCGTGCTCCGCGTGGATCCGCGCGGACGGATCCAGCCGCCGGTCGACTGCCTCGGCGAAATTCTGTCGATCCACGCGGGGCCGGAATTCCGCGTCGCGGGCGGCGCGGATTTCGAGCCTCGCGTGGATCGGCGTCGCGGCGGATCGTGGGGGCGTCGATTTCCGTGCTCCGCGTGGATCGGCGCGGACGGATGCCGGCCGGTCGACTGCCTCGGGAACCGACTACCGCCTGGGGCACGGACGCGCATGCCGGCCGACCGCCTCGGCGGGGTGCGGTCTGCGTCCTCGCCGCCGCTGCCGGCGTCGCTGACAATCGGCGGCAGGCGTGACTACCATGGACTATGGCGACATTGCTGCAGATCCATCCCGAGAACCCCCAGCCCCGACTCATCACCAAGGCCGCTGAGGTCCTCCGCGACGGCGGACTCATCGCCTACCCCACGGACTCGTGCTACGCGCTCGGCTGCGCGCTCGAGAACAAGGAGGGCATCGAGCGCATCACCCGCATCCGCCAGCTCAACTCGAAGCACCACTTCACCCTCATGTGCCACGACTTCGCCCAGCTGGGGCAGTTCGTCATCGTCGACAACTCGGACTTCCGGGCGATCAAGTCGATGACGCCGGGCCCGTACACGTTCATCATGAAGGCGACGAAGGAGGTCCCGCGCCGGATGATGCACCCGAAGAAGCACTCGGTGGGCGCCCGCATCCCGCAGAACACCACGGCCCTGGCCCTCGTCGAGGCGATGGGGGAGCCGATCCTCTCCTCGACCCTCCTGCTGCCCGGCGATGAGAACCCGCTCACCGAGGCCGAGGACGTCATGGACCAGATCGGCCACGACGTCGACGTCGTCATCGAGTCGGGCACCCCGGGCGTCGTGCCCACCTCGGTCATCGACTTCACGGGCAAGTACCCGGAGGTCGCCCGCGTCGGCGCCGGTGACGTCTCCCGCTTCCTCGACGAGTAGGATTCCTCGCCGAGGCGGGCACCGATCCTCAGGTGCTCTCGATGATGATCGCCCCGACCGGACACGTGCGTTCGGCGAGCTCCAAGCGGGCAGGGTCCCTGTCGTCGGCCTCGTCGGTGACCACGGCGACGCCGCGGGCCTCATCCATCCTGAACCAGCCGGGGGCGAGCCGTGCGCAGCTGCCCGAGCCGATGCAGATGGGCTCCTCGACGGTGACCTTCTCAGGATTCGACATCATGCTGCGCTCTCTGTGTGTCGGACGGTGAATTCCCGCCGCAGAGCGGCGAACTCTCGGGGCCTGCCGACGACGAGGGCGGCGACGGGACGTCCCCGGTGCCGGTAGTGGGCGATGAACGTATCGGCGGCCTCACCGTCGTCGAACTCGACGTCGAGGCTGTCGATGTCGGTTCCCGGCGGAACCTGACCCAACCACTGCACGAGCAGCCCGTGCTGATGCGACCAGAAGTACGGGACAGGGTCGAACGGTTCGAGGTCGGCGACCTCCCCTTCGGCCAGGACGGTCCTCGCCGCTGCCGCACCGTGCTCGGCAGCCGTGCGCCAGTGACCGCCGGGCAGCCACGACCGTGTCCGGGGACTCCACCGTCGGGTGCAGTCGCCGGCGGCATAGACATCGGGGACACCCGTGCGGCCGTAGGCGTCGACGCTGATGCCGCCGAGGCGGGAGGTCTCGTCGACGAGGTCGGTGACCGTCGGGCACCACCGATCGTTGGGGACGATGCCGGTGCCGACGAGCACGGCGTCGCCGCTCAGATGCGTGCCGTCGCCGAGCATGACGTCGACACCGGAGTCCGTCGAGCACAGGGCGACCGCACGACCGCCGAGGAAGCGCACCCCCTTGGCATGGTGTCGTTCCGCCATGCGCTCGGCGGCCGCATGGCCGACCGCGGCGGCAAGCGGCCTGGCGCTGCGGTCGACGATGACGACCTCGCAGCCGAGGGATGCCGCGGTCGAGGCGACCTCGCAGCCGACGAAGCCGGCGCCGATGACGACGAGCCGTCGCAGCCCGGGAAGCTGACTGCGCAGGGCGCGGGCGTCGGGAAGATCGCGCAGCACATGGATCCGGGGGTCGGTGAGGAGCCCCGGCACCGTGCGCCGGGCATGGGCCCCGGTGGCGATGACGAGACTGTCGTAGCCGATCGCACTGCGGTCTGAGAGCTCGACGCGATGCGCCTGCGGGTCGAGCGCCACAGCCCGGCGTCCGAGGACCATCTCGACCCCGGCGTCCTCGTAACCGCCCGGCTGCAGCAGAGTGTCGTCCGCCTCGACTAACCCGGAGAGGAACTCCTTCGACAGCAGGGTGCGGTCATAGGGTGCGGTGCGTTCGTCGCTGATCATCGTGACCTCTCCCGCCCGACCGGAGGCCGCCAGCACGGTCGCGCAGCGATGGGCGGCGACGCCGCCGCCGATGATGACGGTGCGCTGAGACCTCACAGTTCGATCACCACCTCGTCGCCGTCGACTCTCACGGGGTAGCGGCGGGCCCTGAACTTGGGGTCGGCGAGTGCCTCTCCGGTGGTGATGTCGAACTCCCAACCGTGCCACGCGCAGCGGACGATGCTGCCGTCGCGACCGTATGCGAAGTCCGTGCCCTGGGTCGGCATCGTGGTTCCGCAGATCGGGCCTTCGCACAGGGCGCCGCCCTTGTGCGGGCAGCCGTTGTGAAGGGCGTAGAACCGACCGGCGACGTTGAAGACGCCGATGCTCCGGCCCTCCACCTCGACGATCCGCCGCTGACCGGGCACGAGCTCGTCGACGGTGCACACGGGATGGCCGTCCCGCCTCGTCTCAGCCGGCGAGCTCATCGACGACCTCCTGTGCCGGCAGTCGGTAGACCGACCGCGCATTGCTGTCGAGGACGGCCTCACGCCAGTCCTCGGGCAGCCGGATGAAGTTGGGATCGTCGAAGTCCCAGTGCGGGTAGTCGGAGGCGAACATGAGCATGTCCTGGGCGCCGATGTCGGCCAGCGCCGGCCACAGCGCCTGCGGGGAGTTCGGCACCTCGAGGGGCTGAGTGGTCAGCCGGATGTGGTCGCGGGCGTACTCGCTGGGCAGGCGTCTGAGCCACGGCGTCTCCTTGCGCAGCGCACGGAAGTCCTCATCGAGGCGCCAGAGGACCGGGGGCACCCAGGCGACGCCGCATTCGATGAGGATCAGCCTGGCATTGGGCCACTTCTCGAACACGCCGTGGGCGATCGTGCTGCCCAGGTGCGCCATCCCGGTCTCACAGAGCAGGGCGTGGGTCTCCCAGAAGAACGTCGTGGGACCGCACGCGATCGGCGTGGAGTTGAGACCGCCCTGCCCGCCGAGGTGGGCCGCGAACGGCAGATCGTACTCCGCGCAGGCCTCCCAGATGGGGTGGAAGAAGGGATCGCCGTACGGCCGTTGGGAGCCGCTGGAGACGAGGACCTGGACGATGTCGGGATGGTCGCCGAGGCGGCGGATCTCGGCGGCGGCGAGCTGCGGGTTCTGCGGTGCGACGCTGAGAGATCCCCGCAGACGCGGGTCGGCCGAGAGCCAGTTCTCGATCATCCAGTCGTTGTAGGCGCTGGCCCCCCCCTGGGCGTAGTACGGGTTGGCCAGCGTCGAGACCTCGATGCTCTCGTCGCCGGTGAGCACGGCATAGTCGATCGAGTACCGATCGAGCAGCTGCTCGGCCAAGAACGGCAGGTCGGCACCCGGGGTCACTCCGGACGGGGGCACGGCGTCGTAGCGCATGAAGCCCTCCGGGTGGAGCCACGGGCGATGCGCGTGGGGGAAGGCCCCGCGCGGCCCGGGGATCTCGCCGCGGTCGAGATACTCCCGGAAGGCAGGGTCGAGGTAGTCGAGCAGAACCTCCGCCGAGGTCCAGCTGTTGTGGACGTCGCAGTCGATCACAGGATCCTCCTTGATTGCCATATGGGCAACATTGGATACATATGGCAATACCAGCGTGGCATCCGCGAGAGGGGCCGTCAAGAGCGGATCGCGATCGGGTGCCGGTCGGGCGCGACCGCCGTTCCGTTCTGCCTGGTGGCGCCGATGCTACGATCTGGAGACCATGAGGAAACTGGAGACGGTGGATCGTGCGCTGCAGCTGCTGCAGGCCTTCAGCGACGACTCCCGCGAACTGACGGTCGGGGCGCTCGCGACGGCGCTCGATGTCCATCCGAGTTCGGTGTCCCGACTCGTCGGCACCCTGGCCGAGCGCGGCTTCCTCGAACGGGTGCCCGGCGGGGACGCCTGGCGTCTGGGACCCGAGCTCGTGCGACTCGGAACGATGGCGCGGGGCTCGGTCGACCTCATCACCGCGGCGCGGTCGCCGATGGACTCGCTTGCCGGGGCCACGGGGGAGACCGTGGTGCTCTCGACCCTCGACCAGGGCGAGGCGGTCGACGTCGCGCAGGTCGACGGCCCCCATCTCATCTCCGCGCGCCAGTGGATCGGCCGACGCGCACCCCTCCACGCCTCCTCCGACGGCAAGGTGCTCATGGCCTTCGCCGAGGGCCGACCCGCCGAGCTCACCCGAGAGACCGACCGCACCCTGACCACGCGGAAGGAGCTCGACGCTGAGATCGCCGAGGTGCGCCGCCGGGGATGGGCGACGGCTGAGAGCGAGATGGAGCTCGGCCTCAGCGGCGTCGCGGCCCCTGTCCGCGATCATCTCGGGCGGTGCGTGGCGGCACTGAGCATCAGCGGGCCCGAGTATCGACTGTCCGCCGAACGACTGGAGGCCGCCGCCGGCGATGTCGTAGCGGCCGCGGCGACGATCAGCGAGGCTCTGGGTCTGCGGCGCCCGTCCAGTCAGTGAGCAATCATTCGTTCAGGAGCGTTTCTGGGCTAGAGTGAGTCGTGGCCGCAGTGGGAGGTGCATCACGTACCCCGGCGGCCCCGAGCAACCCAGCACCTGACTCCCGGAGGGATCCCGCATGGCACGCACAGCAATCGTCACCGGAGGCGGACGCGGCATCGGCGCCGCGATCGCGAAGAAGCTCGCGGCCGAGGGCCTTAGGGTCGCTGTCCTCGACATGGGTCCGACCGAGGACACCGTCGCAGCGATCACCGCCGCCGGGGGAGAGTCGATCGGTCTGGATGCCGACGTCTCCGACGAGGCCTCGGTGGGCGGTGCCGTCGCCGAGGTGGCCGACCGCCTCGGCGCCCCCACCGTGCTCATCAACAACGCCGGGATCCTCCGTGACAACCTGCTGTTCAAGATGACCTACGAGGAGTTCGAGAAGGTGCTCGCCGTCCACCTCGGCGGGGCGTTCCTCATGGCCAAGGCCGTCCAGGAGCACATGGTGGCCGAGAAGTTCGGGCGGATCGTCTCGATGTCCTCGACCTCGGCGCTGGGCAACCGCGGGCAGACGAACTACTCGGCGGCGAAGGCCGGCATCCAGGGGATGACGAAGACCTGGGCGATCGAACTCGGGAAGTTCGGGGTCACGGCGAATGCCATCGCCCCCGGATTCATCGAGACGGACATGACGAAGGCGACGGCCGACCGCGTCGGCGTCGACTTCGAGGACTTCAAGAAGGCCGCGATCAGCCAGATCCCCGTCGGCCGGGCCGGACACCCTGAGGACATCGCGAACACCGCCGCGTTCCTCGTCTCCGAGGGCGCAGGCTTCGTCTCCGGCCAGGTCATCTACGTCGCCGGCGGCCCGAAGGACTGACTCCGGCCCGCACTCATCCACCAACACCGCAGACACGTCCACGAAGGAGCCACACCATGGTCGACGCCGTCATCGTCTCCACCGCCCGCACCCCGATCGGTCGGGCCTACCGCGGAGCATTCAACGACACCCAGGCCCAGGAGCTCGCCGGGCACGCGATCGCCCACGCCGTCGAGCGGGCCGGCGTCGAGGGGGGTGAGGTCGACGACGTCATCATCGGCTCGGCCCTCCAGCAGGGCAGCCAGGGCACGAACATCGGCCGTCAGGCCGGCCTGCGAGCGGGACTGCCCGTCACCGTGGCCGGCATGTCCGTCGACCGGCAGTGCGCCTCGGGGCTCATGGCGATCGCGACCGCGGCGAAGCAGATCATCGTCGACGGACAGCGCATCGCCGTCGGCGGCGGCGTCGAATCCGTCTCCCTCGTCCAGAACGAGCACATGAACACCTACCGGGCGAAGGACCCGTGGCTCGAGGAGAACGTGCCCGGCATCTACTATCCGATGCTCGCGACCGCCGAGGTCGTCGCCGAACGCTACGGCGTCTCCCGCGAGGACCAGGACGCCTACTCCCTCGAATCGCAGAAGCGCACCGCCGCCGCGCAGGAGGCCGGTCGATTCGATGACGAGATCGTCCCGCTCACCTCGACGAAGGTCGTTCTCGACAAGGAGACGGGAGAGACCTCCACGCAGGAGGTCACCCTGACCAAGGACGAGGGCAACCGCCCCGAGACGACGCTCGAGGGACTCGCGAAGCTCACACCCGTCCTCGAGCCCGGTGTCGCTTCGACGGTGCCGAGCATCACCGCGGGCAACGCCTCCCAGCTCTCCGACGGCGCCTCGGCGTCCGTGCTCATGTCCGATGCCGAGGCGTCCCGGCGGGGACTGACTCCGCTCGGCATCTACCGCGGGATGGCCGTGGCCGGAGTCGCCCCTGACGAGATGGGCATCGGACCGGTCTTCGCCGTGCCGAAGCTCCTCGACGCCCACGGGCTGACGATCGACGACATCGGCCTGTGGGAGCTCAACGAGGCCTTCGCCGTCCAGGCCCTGTACTGTCGTGACCGGCTCGGCATCGACCCCGAGCGCTACAACGTCGACGGCGGCGGCATCTCCGTGGGCCACCCGTACGGGATGACCGGGGCCCGCCTCGTCGGCCACGCCCTCATCGAAGGCAGGCGCCGAGGTGTGAAGTACGTCGTCGTGACGATGTGCATCGGCGGCGGGCAGGGAGCCGCGGGACTCTTCGAAGTCGTCTGAGCCCGGCCGGGCCCGGCAGCCTTAGCCCCTGTCCCGATTCGCTAGACTCGCTGTCGTGGCAGCGATCGACAGGGACATCATCCGGCTGGCGCTGCCGGCGCTCGGCGCGCTCATCGCCGAACCGATCTTCCTCCTCACGGACACGGCCATGGTCGGCCACCTCGGCGCGGACGCCCTCGGTTCGCTCGCGATCGCCTCGACGATCCTCCAGACGGTGCTCGGGCTCATGGTCTTCCTCGCGTATGCGACGACGCCGCGGGTGGCCAAGCGGATGGGCGCCGGCGACACGCAGGGCGCGGTCGGGGCGGGCTTCGACGGGATCTGGCTGGCGCTGGCCACCTCGGTGGTCCTCCTCGCCGTCGGCCTGCCGCTGCTGGGCACGGCGATCGCCGCCTTCGGGCCCAGCCCCGCGATCGCCGCAGGAGCCCAGTCCTACCTCGCGATCTCGTGGTGGGGTCTGCCGTTCATGCTCGTCGTCATCGCCGCGACCGGGCTGCTGCGCGGACTCCAGGACACCCGCACCCCGCTCGTCGTCGCCGCTCTCGGCTGCGTGGCCAACATCGGCCTCAACGCCCTCTTCATCTACGGCCTCGGCATGGGTGTGGCCGGGTCTGCGCTCGGCACCGTCATCGCCCAGGCCGGCATGTGCGCCGTCTACATCCTCATCGCCCTGCGGGCGGCCCGCCGCTTCCACGCAAGCTTCCGTCCCGACTGGGCGGGGGTTCTCACCTCGGCGAAGACCTCCGGCTGGCTGCTGCTGCGCAATGCGAGCCTGCGGGCGTCCCTCATCATCCTCGTCGTCCTCGCCACCGCGCTGGGGACGACGCAGCTCGCCGCGATCCAGGTTGCGCAGTCGATCTTCTTCGCCCTCGCGCTCGCCCTGGACTCCCTGGCGATCGCCGGACAGGCGCTCATCGGCCTCCAGCTCGGGGCGAAGACCGTCGACGTCGTCGCCGCGATCAACCGCCGCCTCATCGCCTGGGGCATCGGCTTCGGTCTCATCGTCGGCCTCGTCCTCATCGCCGGGTCCGGTCTCATCCCGTACGCGTTCTCCTCCGACCCCGGCGTCATCGCCGTGCTCACGGGCCTGCTGCCCATCCTCGCGGTGAGCATGCCCGTGGCCGGGTACGTCTTCGTCCTCGACGGCGTCCTCATGGGGGCCGAGGACGCCCGCTATCTCGCTCTGGCACAATTGGTCGCGGTGATCGGCTATGTGCTCCTGCTCGGTCCGATCACCGGACTCGTGCCCGGCGCGAAGGGGCTGTGGGCGGCGTTCTGCCTCGGCTTCGTCGGGCTCCGGGCGATCACGCTCGGCTGGCGAGTCCGCAACCACCGGTGGATCCGCACCGCGGTCGAGAAGGGAATCACATGAGCAGCACCGACACCCCGAATCCGCACCGGATCTGCGCGCGCGGATCCGTCCCCTGCCGGCCGACACCCCCGAGGAGACGTTCCTGCCGTTCCTCGACCTCTGCTTCAACTGGTCGATGGACAAGCCGACGATCCCGCGCGAGGATCTCGTCCACCGAGCTGATGCCCGCCACTACTTCGCCGGCTGGGGGCGGCCCGGGGATCTCGCCGTGGCCTGCTTCGACGAGACCGGTGAGGAGATCGTCGGCCTCGCCTGGCTGCGTCTGGCTGAGGACGGCGGGGTCGACGCCGGAGACGGCGGACCGGCCGATGCCGCGTTCGCGGCGGGGCTGAGTGAGGATCCCTCGGAGGCCGGCCGGACCGTGCCCTCCGATGTCCTCGCCGAGGCGGACGCCGCCACCGAGGCGGATGCGGGCATCGAGGCGGACGCGGGCATCGAGGCGGACGCCGGCTTCGGGAAGGACGCCGTGACCGACCCCGCCGAGGCGGACCCCGGCACCGAGGTCAAGCCCGGCACCGAGGTCACGCCCGAGTCCGAGGTCACGCCCGAGTCCGACGGCACGCCCGCCTCGGCGACGAATGACCCCGAACCAACGGACGCCCCCTTCGCCGGCTACGGGTGGGTGGCCGCCGACATCCCCGAACTCTCGATCGCGGTCCTGCCCGACCATCAGGGTGAGGGCATCGGGCGGGCGCTGCTCACGGTCCTGCTCACCCTGGCGCGGATGAGCGGGGTCGAGGCGGTCAGCCTCGCCGTCGAGGACGGCAACGGGGCGAAGAGCCTCTACCTCGACGAGGGCTTCGTCACCGTCGGACGCAACGGGGACTCAGACCTGCTGGTGCGGCAGCTGCGGTAGGGTCGCGCCGTAGAGCCACGGGTCGATCACCTCGGCGACGTCCCGGCCCGCGACCTTCGAGAAGCACGCGATGAGGTCGGCGGTATCGACGTTGCCGTGGCGGTGACGGGTCGTCCACTCCCGCACCCCGTCGAAGAACACCTTGTCGCCGAGGCTGACCCGCAGGGCATGGAGGCACAGGGCCCCGCGCTTGTAGACGCGGTCGTCGAACATGCCCGGCCCGCCGGGATCTCCGAGGACGATGTCCTGGGGCGAGACCGCCAGCGACTCGTACCAGGCCACTGCCCAGTCGTGGGCGCTCATCCGGCCCGAGGCCTCCGACCACAGCCACTCCGCGTAGCACGCGAAGCCCTCGTTGAGCCAGATGTCCGACCAGGTCTTGGGGGTGAGCGAATTGCCGAACCACTGGTGGGCAAGTTCGTGGGCGATGAGACGCTCGGACTCCCATTCGGGGCCGAGATGGTTGGGTCCGAGCACGGACAGCGGCTGCGACTCGAGCGGGATCTCGAGCTCCTCGTCGGTGACGACGACGTCGTAGCGGTCGAACGGGTAGGGCCCGAAGAGGTCGACGAAGACATTCATCATCGTGTGCTGGACGGGCAGGCGCAGGGCCGCGGTGTGCCAGTGCTGTCCGGCGAAGAGTCCGAGCGGGACGGGACTCGGCGCGGCCCCGACCGGCACGGCGATGGGGCCCTGCCGGTAGCGGCCGATCTGCACGGTCGCTAGGTACGTCGCCAGCGGTGTCGTCGACCGGTACGTCCACGCGGTGCGCCCGGCCTTGCGGACCTTGTCGGTGAGTTCGCCGTTGGAGACGACGGTGTACTCGGATTCCGTGAGCACGGTGATCCGGAACTTCGCCTTGTTCGAGGGATGGTCGTTGCACGGGAACCACGTCGAGGCCCCGATCGGCTGTCCGGCGACGAGGACCCCGTCCTCGAGCTCCTCCCAGCCGATGTCACCCCACGTCCCGATGGCCGGCTGCGGGTTGCCCGCATACGCGATGTCGATGCGCACCGGCTGGTTGCGCACGAGCGGCTCCGTGGTCAGGCGCAGCTTCTTCCCGCGGGCGGTGAAGCGGACCTTGCGGCCGTTGACGCTCGCCTTCGTCACCCGCATGCCCGTGAGGTCGAGGACGATCGACGTCGTATCGGTGAGCACCCGACCGGTGAGCCGGGCGCGGCCGGCGAGCCGGTTGGGTCCGATCCGGTAGTCGAGGTCGATGTCGTAGTGGTCGATGTGCAGATCGGGGGTGCCGACGCCGGGAGTGTAGGGATCAAGCATGGACACGGTCGGCGGTGTCGTCGTTCCGGTGGCGCTCGGGAAGTTCTGGGGCATCCACCCAGGGTATGACAGGATTGCCGCTGAAGTAGGCATGCGGGGGAACGAACTCGCCGCGCATGACCAGCGAGGTCGCCCCGACCGTCGAGTTCTCACCGAGGGTCGCCGCCGGCAGGATGACGCTGTTGGGTCCCAGGGTGGCCCCGGCTTCGAGTTCGACGGTGTCGAGGCTCATCACCCGGTCGTGGAAGAGGTGCGTCTGGACGACGCAGCCGCGGTTGACCGTCGAATTGTCGCCGAGGCGCACGAGGTCGGCCTCGGGCAGCCAGTAGCTCTCACACCACACGCCGTGGCCGATCGTCGCGCCCATCGCCCGCAGGTACCACACGATGGCAGGCGTGCCCACGGCGTTGCGGGTGAACCAGGGGGCGGCGACGAGTTCGACGAAGCAGTCGGCGACCTCGCCGCGCCAGATGAACGACGACCACAGCGGATGATCGCCGGGGGAGATGCGGCCGACGAACACCCATTTCGCGATGACGGCGATTCCGGCCGCGACCGCACCGGCGGCCATCATGACGATGCCGGAGGTGAGCAGGGCGAGTCCGACCGAGGCGAAGAACTCCTGCTGCCCACCGTCGCCGAACAGGGCCGCCGGCACGCCGAGGAGGGCGATGATCGTGAGGATGACCGCGGCGACGAGGGCGCCGCCGACCATCACCGAGGTGATCCGCATCGTCTCGAACAGCCCGCGGGCGGCCTTGACCCCGAACTTCGGGGCGTAGGTGAGCCCCTCATCGGCGTCGACGGCGGCCCGGCGCAGCTGCACCGGGGGAGAGCCGAGCCACGAGGAGCCCTTCTTCGCCTTCGCCGGGGCCGCGGAGAGCACGGCGACGAGGGCGTTCTTCGGCACCCGCCGTCCGGGGGAGGCGATGCCGGAGTTGCCGAGGAACGCGCGTTTGCCGACCTTCGCCCGTCCGGCGCGCATCCAGCCGTGGCCGAGTTCGTAGCTGGCGACCATCGTGTCGTCGGCGAGGAACGCTCCGGCCGCGATCGTCGTCATCTTCGGGACGAAGACGACGGTGGAGATCTCCGTGCCGGGACCGACCTTCGCCCCCAGCGCCCGCAGCCACCACGGGGTGAGCATCGAGGCGTAGAGGGGGAAGAGGAGGTCGCGGGCCAGGTCGAGGAGGCGTTCGGTCGCCCACACCCGGTAGCCGCGTCCCGAACGGACGGGGAACTCGCCCTCCTCCATCCCGATCGCGAGCAGACGCACGGAGACGAGGATGAGAAGGGCGACCGTGACGAACCACAGGCACGCGATGAGCGGGGACCAGGCGAGGACGAGCCACGGATTCTCCACGACCTCGATGCCGGAGACGGCGACCATGAGCCACAGTCCCGGCAGGGCCGCGAGGTAGGGCAGGGCGGCGTTGAGCTGCGAGCCTGCGGCGTAGAAGAGGAACGGCAGGCGGCGGCGCTCCGGCGGGGCCGGCCACGTCTTCTTCGCCTTGCCGATGCGCACGGCCGGGGAGCCGGAGTAGATCTGGTTGCGGCGGACCTTCCCGGTCACCGCGGACCCGGCCTCGATGAGCGCCCCCGCCCCGATCCGCGTGCCGGGCATGAGCGTCGAGCGGGCCCCGACGGTCGCGTTCTCACCGACCTCGATCGTCCCGATGCGCAGCAGATCGCCGTCGACCCACCAGCCCTTGAGGTCGACTTCGGGTTCGATGGCCGCCCCCGCTTCGAGGGTGAGGAACCCGGTGACCGGGGGTGCCGAATGGAGGTCGGCACCCGAACCGACCCGGTTGCCCAGCAGACGGGCGTACCACGTCACCCACGGTGCGCTCGCCACGGACACGGCTGCGGCGATGTCGGCGATGTGCTCGGCCAGCCACAGGCGTTTGTGCACCCAGCCCGAACGCGGGTAGACCCCGGGCCGCAGGCCTGCGAGGAGGAGCCTGGCGGCGAGGGCGGAGATGAGCATCCGTCCCCACGCGGTGACGAAGACGAGGTAGAGGGTGATGACCACCGGCCACGGGGTGAACGGGACGGCCGCGCCGAGGAGGTCAGCGACATTGGCGAGCACCATGGCGATGACGACCCAGCGGACGCCGGCGAGGATGTGGACGGGGATCGCCAGCAGCGTCTGGAACGCCTGCATCCCCTTCGAGGTGCGCCCGATGTCACGCTGCGGACCGGCAGGCACCGCGGCCCCCTCATCGCCGAGGCACAGGGTCGCCAGTGCCCCGAAGCGGGGGTGGGCGTAGATGTCGCCGACGGTCACGCTCGGGTGCTCCTGGCGCAGCCGGGAGACCAGCTGGGCGGCGGCGAGGCTGCCGCCGCCGGCGGTGAAGAAGTCCGTGTCCGTGCCCGGTCGGGTCCCCAGCACCGCCGTCCACTGGTCGGCGATCCATTCGGTCTCGGGGGCGAAGGCCTCCGCCGAGTCCTCGGCCTGCTCGCTCCCGCCCATCGGCCACGGCAGGGCGTTGCGGTCGACCTTGCCGGAGGTCTTCGTCGGCAGTTCGCCCACGAGCGCGAGCCGGGGGACGAGGGCGGCGGGCAGCTCCGCCCGCAGGGCCTCCTCCCAGTCAGGGATCCGCTCGTCGGCTCCCGCCGAGGTGGTCGCGAGGTAGCCGACGAGGATGTCCGTGCCCGCGGGGGTCTTCTTCACCGCGGCCGCGGCACCCTCGACCCCGGGCAGGGCCTGGAGGGCTGCGTCGATCTCCCCGAGTTCGATGCGCCTTCCCCCGAGCTTGATCTGCTCGTCGGCGCGGCCGACGAAGATCAGGCCCGCGGAGTCGTTGACGACGAGGTCACCCGATCGGTACGCCCGGTCCCAGCCGAGCGTGGGCATGGGGGCGTACTTCTCGGCGTCCTTGGCCGGGTCGAGGTAGCGGGCGAGGCCGACGCCGCCGATGATGAGCTCACCGGTCTCGCCTTCGGCCACGGGGACTCCTGCGGCGTCGACGACGGCCAGTGCCCACCCGGCCAGGGGCAGGCCGATGCGCACGGGGTCGGTGCCGTCGAGGATCGCCGCGCACGCAACGACGGTCGCCTCGGTGGGACCGTACGTGTTCCACACCTCCCGGCCCTCGTCGCTGAGCCTGCGGCCGAGTTCGGGCGGGGCCGCCTCGCCGCCGAAGATGAGCAGGCGCACGGCGTCGAGGGCCTCGGCCGGCCACAGGGCGGCGAGCGTGGGCACGGTCGAGACGACGGTGATCCCGCGCGAGGACAGCCACGGGCCCAGATCCATGCCGGACTTCACGAGCGCCCGAGGGGCGGGCACGAGGCACGCGCCGTGCCGCCAGGCCAGCCACATCTCCTCGCAGCTGGCGTCGAAGGCGACGGAGAGACCCGCGAGGACCCGGTCGCCGGGACCCAGCGGATCGTCCTGGCAGAACAGGGCCGCCTCGGCGTCGACGAAGGCCGCCGCCGAGCGGTGGGTCACGGCCACACCCTTCGGGGTGCCCGTCGACCCGGAGGTGAAGATCACCCAGCAGTCATCGTCGGGGGTGGGGCTGCGCAGCGCGGACCGGTCGAGAGGTCCCCGATCGTTGCGGGATTCGATCGCCCGCTCCGCGGTGACGACCCCGGTCACGGCCGCCTCGGCGAAGACCGTGCGCGCCCGCTCATCGGGATCGTCGACGTCGACGGGGACGTACGCGGCCCCGAGCATCATCGTCGCGAGGATCGAGACGTAGAGGTCGACCGACCCCGAGGGCACCCGGATGCCGACCTTGTCTCCGGGACCGATGCCGGCGTCGGCGAGTGAGAGCGCGAGATCCCTGATCTCGGCGATGAGCTCGGCGTAGCTGAGCACGGTGCGACCGTCGTCGATCGCGGGCTGATCGCCATGGGCGCCCGCCGTCTCGAGGAGGACGTCGATGAGGGTGCGGTCCTCGCGGGGGCGAGGCTGAGCAGGAAATTGCGCGGCGTAGTCTGTCACAGTTCTTCCGGATCGAGCGACCAAGGGCCGACTCTCACAGGGGTCGACCAGTATCGGCCCTGATCATACTGCGTCAAGGTGTCGGAGCAGTGAACATGACGCGGCCGCGGGGGTCGTGATAGATGTGAGGAGGCGAGATTCCACAACGGCGAGGAGCACAGCAGAATGGTCACGGTCTTTTCCAACGCAGCGGTCTTCGACGGCACCCGGTTCATCCCCGGCCGCCGCGACGTCGTCGTCGACGGGTCGCAGATCACCGCGATCACCGAGGCGGGGCAGGGCTCCCACAACGCCGGCGACACCTTCGTCGACTGCTCCGAGCGCACCCTCATCCCCGGCATCATCGACTGCCACGTCCACCTCATGAGCTCCGGCGCCGACAGCACCGCCTCCTTCCACAATCCCTTCTCCCTGCCCTTCTACTCCTCGGTCCGTCATATGGAGGACACGCTGGCCGGCGGGGTGACGACGGTGCGCGACGCCGGCGGCACCGACCTCGGTGCCAAGGTCGCCGTCGACACCGGGGTCGTCCGGGGCCCGCGGATGACGATCGCGGTGACGATCATGTCCCAGACCGGCGGGCACGGGGACTTCCACCTCGTCTCCGGGGCCGACTCCCCGTTCCTCTCCCCGCACCCCGGCCGTCCCTCCGGCGTCGCCGACGGTGTCGAGGGCGTGCAGCGGAAGACCCGGGAACTGCTGCGGGCCGGGGCCGACCACATCAAGATCTGCTCGACCGGGGGAGTGCTCTCACCCCGGGACGATCCCCGGCACTCCCAGTTCACGGAGGAGGAGATCACCGTCATCGTCGCCGAGGCGGCCGCCCAGGGTGCGCACGTCATGTCCCATGCCCAGGGCGCTCCCGGGATCAAGAACGCCGTGCGCGCCGGGGTCCGCTCGATCGAACACGGCATCTACCTCGACGACGAGGCGATCGACCTCATGCTCGAGAACGGCACCTTCCTCGTGCCCACCCTGCAGGCCCCGCAGGCCGTGATCACGGCCGCCGAGGCGGGGGCGAGCCTGCCCCAGTCCGTCATCGACAAGGCCCACTCGGTCATCGAGACCCACCGCGAGTCGATCGCGAAGGCCCACGAGGCGGGAGTGCGGATCGCCATGGGCACCGACGCCGGGGTCGGACCCCACGGGAGGAACCTCGAGGAGATCAGCCTCCTCGCCGAGGCCGGCCTCTCCGGGGCCGAAGCGCTCGCCGCAGGCACCTCGACGGCGGCCGAACTCCTCGGCCACGACGACCGGGGACGCATCGCCGCCGGGATGCTCGCCGATCTCGTCCTCGTCGACGGGGATCTGAGCACCGAGGATGTCCGCGGCATCGAGGACCGGGTGAGCGAGGTGTGGCTCGACGGCACCCGCGTGTGAGGTGAGGCTAACTTCGGCGTAGAATCGTTGCGAAGACCCACCCGAACCCGACACGGAGGCGCACGTGAATCCCCTCGACTGGTCGTTGCCGATCGCGGTCACGTGGCTCATCCTCTTCGGGATCATCCTCGCCCGCGCCGGCGGAACCTACCTGCTCGGGCGGCTGGCGCGGAAGGGGATGCAGCGCATCGACCGGGTCGAGAGGATCATGTCGGGACGCAAGTACCGCAAAGCCGAGGCGATGATCGAACGCTTCGGGGCACCCGTCATCGCCGTGTCCTTCCTCATGGTCGGCGTGCAGACGGTGCTCAACCTCGCCGCCGGCACCTCGGGGATGAGTGCGAAGCGCTACGTCCCGGCCCTCATCGTCGGGGGATCCGTGTGGGCGCTCATCTACTCGACCGTCGGCCTCATCGGCTTCCGCGCCGTAGCGAAGGCCTATGAGGTGGCGCCGGGACTGACGATCGGCCTCGGTGCGTGCTTCGTCCTCGCGATCGGCGGACTGATCATCGGCCTCAAGCGCAAGGACGAGACGCCGGAGGAGGCTCCGGACGAGACGACCGGCGCCGAGGAAGACTCGCCCGCGGCTCCCCGCGGCACCACCTCGGCCGGCACCACCTCGGCGAAGGCCGCCGGCGACTCCGCCTGAGTCTCCCGACGTCACCGCCTGAGACTCCCGGCGGCACCACCTCGGCGCGCCCAAAATTGTCCGCCTGCGTCAGCTGGCGCGCTTGTGGTGGACGGGGGCGGCGTCCTCGCTCATGTCCTCGAGTTCGATGCCCTTCGTCTCCGGCACCTTCCACCACACGAAGAAGAAGGAGAGGACGGCGAAGAACGCGTAGAAGCCGTACGCGAAGGTGAGGCTGATGTCGGCGAAGACGGGGAAGGTCGTCGAGATTGCGAAGTTCGCGACCCATTGGGCGGCCGCAGCCACGGCCAGGGCGCCTGCGCGGATGCGATTGGGGAACATCTCGCCGAGCAGCACCCACACGAGCGGTCCCCACGTCGCGCCGAAGCCGACGACGAAGAGGTTGGCGGCGATGAGGGCGATGATCGACCACGGGGCGGGCAGCACCGCGCTCGACGTGCCGTCGGCGCCGGTGACGAGTTCGGCGAAGGAGAACGCGAGCGCCATCGTCGCCAGCGACAGTCCCATGAGCGCGGAGCCGGCCAGCAGCATCTTCCGCCGGCCCACCCGGTCGACGAGGAGGATCGCGACGATCGTGACGAGGATGTTCGTCACCGAGGTGATCACCGAGGTCAGCAGTGCGCTCGATTCGTCGAAGCCGACGGACTTCCACAGCGTCGTCGAGTAGTAGAAGATGACGTTGATGCCGACGAACTGCTGGAACACGGACAGCAGGATCCCGATCCACACGATCGGCTTGAGACCGAACCGCTTGCCCAGCAGGTCCCGGAACGACTCCCGCTCCTCCCGGTGGAGTGACTCGCGGATGCGGGCGATGAGGGAATCGGTGTCGACGACGCCGGTGAAGTCGCGCAGCACCTTCGCCGCTTCGTCCTCCCGACCACGGGCGACGAGGAAGCGCGGGGACTCGGGCAGGCCGAGGGCCGCGAGACCGTAGACGAGGGCGGGGACCGCCTCGACCATGAACATCCACCTCCACGTGTCGATGCCGAACCAGAACGGTGCGGCCGCCCCGCCGGAGACGGAGGCGAGGAGCGCGTTGGAGAGCAGGGCGGCGAAGATGCCGGTGACGATCGCCAGCTGCTGCAGCGAGCCGAGGCGACCGCGCACCCGGGCGGGCGACACCTCGGCGATGTAGGCGGGGGCGATGACCGAGGCCGCACCGACGCCGAGCCCGCCGACCATGCGCCAGATGATGAGGTCGGTGACGCCGAAGGCCAGCCCCGAGCCGATCGCCGAGGCGAAGAAGAGGATCGCGGCGACGACCATGACCGGCAGGCGGCCGAAGCGGTTGGCGAGGCTGCCGGCGAACCATGCGCCGATCGCGCACGCGATGAGTGCGGAGGACACGGCGAAGCCCTTGAGGGCGGCCCCGAGGTCGAAGTCCGCGGCGAGTGCGTCGACGGCGCCGTTGATGACGGCGGTGTCGAAGCCGAAGAGGAAGCCGCCGAGGGCGGCGGCGATCGAGATGCCGATGATGCGGGAGGACACCCGCTCCATTCCGTGCAGCCGGTTGTCGGCTGGGTTCTGGGACGAGGACACGGGAGGTCTCCTTGGGCGCTGGGGCGTCGGGACGGGCCCCGACTTCGGATCGTGACCCAGGCTACGCCAGGTCAGCGGACTTGGGGGACAACCTCGGCGGGGAAATGTTCTCAGGGTCCCGGATCCGTCTCCTCGCCGAGGTGACCTCGCCCGTCCCGGCAGGTGCCCTTCCCCTCTCGCCGAGGAGGGCCAGTGGTGCCGCGGGGCATGGGTAGAGTGGTGCGCGGTCCATCGGCACCAAGGAGAGGAACCGGGGTTGGCGAAGCAGGACGAGCCGGGATTCGCCGGCATCGCCGGAGCCGCGATCTACTTCGGATCGAACGGCGCCGCGTTCGCTGCCCTCCTGCCCTGGTATCCGATGCTCGTCGACCGCCTGGGGCTGACGTCCTTCCAGTTCGGGCTCGTCGTCGCTTCCTTCGCGATCGGCTCCATCGCCTCCTCCGTGCTCCCGGCCCGCCTCATCGCGCGCTTCGGGGCCAACGCCGTCGTGCTCGTCGGGACCGTGTTCCTCGTCCTCGCGATCGCTGCGACCCCGTGGTCGGTGAGCGGGTGGATGATGGCCGGCTGCCTCTTCCTCGCCGGGGTCTTCGACGCGATCGTCGACGTGGCCCAGAACGTCGTCGGCATCGGCGTGCAGGAGAACCGCTCGCGGGTCATCCTCTCCTCGATGCACGCGGTGTGGAGCCTCGGGGGCCTGGTCAGCGGGGCGCTCGCCACGGCGGCCGCCTCGGCGGGAGTCGACATGCGAGCCCACATCGCGATCGTCGCCGCCGCCTGCATCGTCCTCGTCATCATCGGCCGCCGGCTCATCGGGGCCGAGGGCACGCATTGGGGTCGGCGCCTCGTCGACGACTCCGGGGCCGGAGCACAGGGGGCCCGGGAACCGGGACGGCGCAGGCGGATCCTCCTCATCGCACTGCCGCTCGCGGTCGTCGCGGTGTGCGGAACCGCGGTCGAGGACATCGCGAACAACTGGTCGTCACTGGCCGCCGTGCAGCTCGCGGGGATTCCCGTGGCCATGGCCGGCATCGGCTTCAGCACCGTCATCGGCGCACAGTGCCTCGGACGGTTCACAGGCGACGTCCTCGTCCAACGGTTCGGTCCGGGACGCATCGCCCGCCTCGGCGGGATCCTCATCGCGGCAGGCGGTCTCGGACTCGCGACGGCGACAGGTCCCGTCCAGCTGCTCGTCTCGCTCGCCGCGATGGGCTACGGCTCGGCCACGCTCGTCCCGGGCGCCCTCAGCGCCGCCTCCCACATCCCGGGTGCGGGCAGGGCGGCCGGCGTGACGCTGGTCAACTGGATCATGCGGGTCGGCTTCATGGCCACGAGTCCGCTCGTCGGGATCGTCGCGACGGCGAGCACCCTGCGTTGGGGTCTCGGACTCCTCGTGGTCATTGGGCTGGCGACGACGATCTTCGCCGGACGCCTCGACACGCCAGGCGGCAGGGAAGCGCCTGCGGGTCGCGGGTGAGGTGCCGGGCAGTCGGCTGTGCGGGCCCGGTGCGGATCCGCTCTGGAAAGCGAGAATGCCGTGACATCCTGTGGACGTCACGGCACCTGAGAAAATGTCGGGCTAGCGGTGTCTGGTTTCACGACATCGTTCCGGTATGTCTCCCGACATCCTTCCGCTGATCTCTCATGACATCGTTCCACCATGTGTGTCACGACATGCTTCCACCTATGTCTCACGACATTGTTCCGATATGGACGAACTCAACAAGAACCGCAGCATCATCCTCGCCATCACCGAAGGAGGCCTCACCCACGCCGAAGCAGCCACCCGCTTCGGCGTGTCCACCCGCTGGATCCGCACCCTGCTCGCCCGGTTCCGCACCGGAGGACTCGACGCCGTCGACCCTCGCCCACGCACACCCCACACCAACCCCAGAGCCATCCCCGAGTCCACCGTCAACGCGATCCTCACCCTGCGACACACACTCACCGACCAAGGACTCGACGCCGGCCCCGAATCCATCTGGGACCGCCTCCCACCCGAAACCCGACCCAGCGTGTCCACGATCTGGAGAACCCTCAAACGCCACAACCTGATCACACCCCAACCCCAGAAACGCCCACGCTCCTCCTGGCACCGCTTCGCAGCCGACGCCCCCAACGAATGCTGGCAATCCGACTTTCCCCCGCAAGCGGGCGGTACCCCCACCCATTGGCCTCTCACGAACGGCACCGACGTCGAGATCGTCTCCTGGCTCGATGACCACTCCCGCAAACTCCTCCACACCAGCGCCTACCCCGCGATCACCGGACCGATCGTCATCGACACGTTCACCACCACCATGGACGAACACGGCCCACCAGCATCAACACTGACCGACAACGGGATGGTCTTCACGACCCGATTCGCCCGCGGGCACGACGGGAAACGGGCCCAACCCAACGCGTTCGAACAACTCCTGTCCGATCTGAAGATCTCCCAGAAGAACGGTGCCCGCAACCACCCCACCACCCAGGGCAAGATCGAACGCTTCCACCAGACCCTCAAACGCTGGCTGGCCGCTGACGGGCTCGTCGACACCGTCGAGGAGCTCAACGCGCAACTGCAGCGCTTCATGCTGATCTACAACACCCAACGCCCCCACCGGGCGATCGGGCGCCGAACCCCGGACGAGGCGTACTACGCGACCCCGAAGGCCGAACCCGTCGCTGAGCTCGACTCCCAGGTATGGCGCATCCGCTACGACCGAGTCGATCGAGACGGGAAGGTGTCCCTGCGCTATGCCGGGAGACTGCGGCATCTGGGGATCGGCCGTCGGTGGGCCGGTGTGCGCGTCATCGTCCTCATCCATGCCGAGCAGACGATGGTCATCGCTCCCGGCAGCGGTGAGCTCATCGCCGAGCACATCATCGATCCCAGCAGGGACTATCAGGCGAAACAGAAACCGGAACGATGACTGGAGACATAACCGGAACGATGACGTGAGACATCAGCACGATGACCGGAACGATGTCTGGAGACAGACCAGGGCCAGAAAAGAGAAATGTGCCGCGACATCGTAGGAACGATGTCGCGACACATCACATTGGTCGGGCTAGCGGGATTTGAACCCACGACCTCTTCACCCCCAGTGAAGCGCGCTACCAAGCTGCGCCATAGCCCGTTGTCCAGCACCTGTGCCGGGGCAACGTGGACTAGCCTATAACGATCGTCGCCCAACTTCCAAAATTGCCGTTCGTGACCTTCGACAAACTAGTATCATCCCAGGTAGCCGCCTGCGAAACGGGTGCTCTCCGACGCCCGCTCAGGGGGTCGGTAACATTTCCGTTTCGTGATTGTTATGCAAGCACTTCAGGCGGCTATGCTTGGAACACCGACAAGCTAAGAGGAGTCGACATGGCGGAACTGGAGTTTCCAGTGTCTTACCTGTACTCAAAGGACCACGAGTGGGTCCACACCACGGAGAACAATGTCGTCTACCGTGTGGGTATCACGGATTACGCCCAGTCCCAGCTGGGCGACGTCGTCTATGTCGACCTGCCTGCTGTCGGAGATTCGATCACGATGGGCGAGTCCTGTGGTGAGGTGGAGAGCACGAAGAGCGTCTCCGATCTCATCGCGCCGCTGTCGGGAACGATCACGGAAGTCAACGACGCCCTCGAAGACAAGCCGGAGACCGTCAATTCCTCCCCCTATGAGGACGGTTGGATGTACCTCGTCGAGGCGAGCGATCCAGTGCAGGTGACCGGTCTCATGGACGAGGAGCAGTACCACAAGCTCGTGCAGAGCGAGGAGGCATGATGTCGCAGAACAATGACCAAGGTCGCCGGAACCCCTCGCAGCCGTGGTACGACAACGGAGAAGTCCCGCAGTCGAAGAAGTTCCCCTTCGGCACCGGAGACGAGGCCGAGGGCAACCAGCCCGGCGGAGGACATCCGAACACCCCTGCCTACGGGCAGCCTCCCGTGGACAACGCGCCGCAGGCGCCGAACTTCGGCGGCGGAAACGGTGCAGGCCGGTACCAGCAGGAACCGCCTCGGCGGGACGAGCAGCAGTACCAGCCGCCCCAGCAGGGCGCTGACCAGGGCCGCGGCCGCCACGCCGATCACCCCACGGGGGAGCAGGCGCCGGGCCAGGCCTACGACGATCAGCAGGGTCGTCACGCCCAGTACCAGCCTCCGCAGCAGGCCGGCTACCAGCAGCAGGGCGGCCAGCAGTACGACCCGCGTGACAGCCAGGGCGGTCAGCAGGGCTACGACCCGCGAGACAACCAGGGTGGTCAGCAGTACGACCAGGGCGGTCAGCAGTACGGTCAGCCCGGCAACGAGCAGAACCAGCAGTATCCGGTCTCCGGCGGGCAGAACCCGGGCGATTCGGGCCAGCAGCCGTTCCAGGGCATCCTCGACCCGCACACCGGTGAGATCCACCCGGTGCCCGACCTCGACGGACTCCAGGACACGGATGCGCTCCTCGTCGTCGTCTCGGGACCGGACTCCGGGTCGCAGATCCTGCTCGACACCGATGTCGTCACCGTCGGTCGCAGCCCCAACGCGGACATCTTCCTCGACGATGTCACCGTCTCGCGCAAGCACGCCGAGTTCATCCGCACCCCCAGCGGCTTCACCCTGCGTGACACCGGTTCGCTCAACGGCACCTACGTCGGTCGTCAGCTCATCGACTCCATCGAACTGCAGAACGGCGCAGACGTGCAGATCGGGAAGTTCCGGATGATCTTCCAGCAGCGTCCGCGCTCCTGAGAAGGAGATAATGTCCAACGTCGAAGTCGAGGTCGTCGGGGTGCGCATCGAGATGCCCGCCAACCAGCCGATCCTCCTGCTCAAGGCCACTGAGCCCGCGTACTACCTGCCGATCTGGGTGGGGGCGATCGAAGCGAACGCGCTTTCGATCGCGCAGCGCGGACTCACCCCGCCGCGGCCGATGACCCATGCCCTTCTGCTCGACGTCCTCGGCGCCCATGACGACGAGCTCTCCGACGTCACCATCACCGGTCGCGACGGTCAGATCTTCCTCGCCGAACTCCACACCGAGGACGGCAAGACGATCTCCGCCCGGCCCTCGGACGCCGTGACGCTGGCACTGACAGCAGAGTGCCCCGTCTACGTCGATTCCGACCTCCTCAAAGACGCCGGCATCGAAGCCCCCGAAGCAGACGAAGAAGAGGTCGCGCAGTTCCGCGACTTCCTCGACAACGTCTCCGCCGAGGACTTCGAGACCGGCGAAGAGACATGAAGAAAGAGCAAGCGTGAGCCTCCACATCGATCCGGTCTTCGCCCACACGGACATCACCGCAGCCGGCACCGACGACCTCTCCGGTCTCGACGACTGGAGGGAGATGGACGCCAAACAGCAGCCGACCTATCTCGACTCCGAGGCCCTCGACGATTCGCTGACCAGGCTGCGCAGCTACCCGCCGCTGATCTTCGCCGGCGAAGCCGACGTCCTCAAGCAGCGGATTGCGGCAGCCTCGCGCGGTGAGGCCTTCGTCCTCGCCGGCGGCGACTGCGCGGAGTCCTTCGCCGGCGCCCAGGCCGACAAGATCCGGGCCCGCGTCCAGACCGTCCTGCAGATGGCCGCGGTCCTCACCTACGGCGGGTCGATGCCCGTGGTCAAGATCGGGCGCATGGCCGGCCAGTTCGCCAAGCCCCGCTCGGCGGACATGGAGACCCGTGACGGCGTCACCCTGCCCTCGTTCCGCGGCGACATCGTCAACGGCTACGAGTTCACCGAGGAGTCCCGGCGGCACGACCCGGCCCGACTCCTGCAGGCCTACCACGTCTCGGCGTCGACGCTCAACCTCATCCGCGCCTTCACCCAGGGCGGCTTCGCCGACCTGCGGCTGGTCCACGAATGGAACCGCGGTTTCCTCGCCTCGAACCCCGGCTACCAGCGCTACGAGCAGACCGCCCGCGAGATCGATCGGGCGATCCGCTTCATGGACGCGTGCGGCGCGGACTTCGAGGCTCTGCGGACCACGGAGTTCTACTCCGCCCACGAGGCGCTGCTCCTCGAGTACGAACGCGCGCTCACCCGCATCGATTCGCGTTCGGGTCTGCCCTACGACGTGTCCGGGCACTTCCTGTGGATCGGTGAGCGCACCCGTGAGATCGACGGCGCGCACGTCGACTTCCTCTCGAAGGTGCAGAATCCCATCGGCGTCAAGCTGGGCCCGACCGCGACCGCCGAGGATGCCCTCGCGCTCGCGGAGAAGCTCGATCCGAACGCCGAACCCGGCCGACTGACGTTCGTCACCCGCATGGGTGCCGGGAAGATCAACGACGTCCTGCCGAAGCTCCTCGCCGGGATCGGCGACCAGCTCCCGCACGTGACGTGGGTGAGCGACCCCATGCATGGGAACACGATCACCTCGAGCACCGGGTACAAGACGCGCCGGTTCGAGGACGTCATGGCCGAGGTCGAAGGGTTCTTCTCAGCCCATCAGGAAGCCGGCACCATTCCCGGCGGCCTGCACATCGAACTCACCGGCGACGACGTCACCGAGATCATGGGCGGAGCCACGGAGATCGACGACGAAGGTCTGCGCCGTCGCTACGAGACGCTCGTCGATCCGCGCCTCAACCACGACCAGTCACTCGAGATGGCCTTCCAGGTCGCCGAATACCTCACCCGCCGCGGCTGAGAGCTCTCACCGCAGCACCGAGACGACGAAGCGCCGGCGGATCACCGCCGGCGCTTCGTTGTCTGCGCGGTCACCACCGCGCTTGAGGGCTACTTGCCTGAGTCCTTGGGCTTGTCCTCTTTGGGCTTCTCATCCTTGGGCTTGTCGTCCTTGGGCTCCTTGCCCTTGGAGACGCGGACGATGACGAGCGAGTTGTACGGCTTCGCCTCGGTGCTCTTGGGCCATTGGAAGACGACGTCGCCCTTGGGCACCGTGTCGGAGAAGACCTCTTCCTTCCCGACGCGGAAGCCGCGCTTCGTCAGCGTCGCGAACGCCGCATCGTAGCTCAGGCCCTCGACCTTCGGCACCGCGATGGGGGCATCGCCCTTCGAGACGACGAGGTCGACCTTCTCATCGTGGACGAGCTGTTCCCCCTCCTTCTTCGAGGCGCTGATGACTGTGCCCTTGTCCACGGAGTCGTCGTACTTCTCATCGACCTTGCCCACCGCGAGCCCGGCGTCCTTGAGTGCGGCCTTCGCCTCGTCCGCGCTCAGTCCTTCGAGCTTGGGCACGGCGAACATCTCGACGCCCTTCGACACGACGAGGGTGACCGTCGAATCCGGGGAGAGCTCGGTGCCGCCGACGGGTTCGGAGCCGATCACGGTGCCGGCCGGGATCGAATCGTCGAAGACCTCCTGCTTCTTCGGGCTCAGCCCGTTCTCCTCGACCACGGCCGTCGCCTCGGCGAACTCCTTCCCGGCGAGCTGACCGGGAACGATCGATTTCTGCGCGGGCAGATTGGCGATGATCAGCCACGCGAGGAGCGCGAGGACGACGAGCCCCGCCCCGACCGTCGTCGCCAGCCGCCGACGCCGGCGTCGCTTCGGATGGGCAGGCGCCGAGGCCGCCACCACGGCAGCGCCGTCGTCCTCCCGACCATCGTCAGGGCCTTTGCCGCCCGAACCGCCGGAACCGTTGCCGTCCGAACCTGCGCCTCCGGAGGAGACATCTCCGGACTTCGCCGAGGCGGTCGAGCCAGCGCCCGAAGCCGCGGAACCCGTGGCGATCGCGGCGGCGGTACCCCCGGCTGAGGCTGCGGCAACGGCCATCCGCGGTGATTCGGCTTCGGCGGAGGACTCGGCGTCGTCTGCGGGCTCGCCCGCAGACTCGTCGTCACCCACAGACTCAGCATCGTCAACGGCGCCGGCATCCGCCTCGGCGGTCTCATCGTCGTAGAGGTAGGGGATCTCGTCGGTGCGCGACTTCTTCTCCTTCGGCACCTCCTCACCGAGGTCGATGCTCGCCGTCAGGGCAGGGGAGTGGTTCCCGGCCTCGGCCTCGGGATCGCCGAAGTCGAGTTCGGCATCCGTCATCTGCGCCCTGGCCTCGGCCAGCGCACGGCGGAACTCCCCGGCATCCTCCGGGCGGTCCTCGGGATCCTTCGACGTCGCCCACAGGACGAGGGCGTCGAGCAGCGGGCTGATGCCGTCGACCCTCTCCGACGGCGGCGGGACCGTGTCGTGGACGTGCCGGTAGGCGACCTGGATCGGCACGTCGTCGGTGTAGGGCTGAGTGCCGGTGAGCATCTCGTAGAACATGATGCCGACCGTGTAGAGGTCGGTGCGGGCATCCGCCCCGGCCCGGGTGACGAGTTCCGGGGCGACGTAGCCGACGGTGCCGATGAGCGTCTTCGTCGTCGTCGCCGAGGTGACGGCCCGGGCCAGCCCGAAATCGGCGAGCTTGACCTGGCCGTCGGTCCCCAGCAGGACGTTGTCGGGTTTGAGGTCGCGGTGGATGATCCCCGTCGAATGGACGGCCTCGAGCGCGGCGAGGATCGCGTCGAGCACGACGATCGCCTGCCTCGGCGTGAACGACCCCCGGTGCTTGAGCTCGCGGCGCAGCGTCACCGAGGGCAGATGCTCCATGACGAGGTAGACGATGTCCCCGTCACGAGCCTGGTCGTGGATCGCGACGAGGTTGGGATGGGTGAGCCGACCTGCGTTGATCGCCTCCCGGCGGAAGCGCTCGACGAAGGTCTCATCGGAGATGAGGTGCTCGTGCATGACCTTGATCGCGATCTCGCGGTCGAGGCGCAGGTCCGTGCCGCGGTAGACCATCGCCATACCGCCCCGGGCGATCTTCGCATCGATCCGGTAGCGGTCGTTGAGGACGACGCCGAGCAGCGGATCCGGAAGGGAGCTCATCGGGCCACCTCCAGACGTCCCCGCTGCATCTGCACGCCGCGGACGAAGGCCTTCGTCTCCGGCAGCAGCCCATCGGCGCGCACCGAGCGCAGATCCTGGTAGTAGCCGGCCAGCGCCTCGTCCTCGGAGTCCGTGGATTCGATGAGCCAGCCGAGGATGACGGTGCCGGCGACGATGTTGTCGGCGATGTCGAGGACGTCGAGCCCCCGGCCGACGATGTCGCTGGCCCACCGGGCCGAACGCGGGGTGACCTGCATGATGCCGATCGCATTGCCCGCAGACACCGTCGCATGCTGGAACCCGGACTCCTGGGCCGCGACAGCCTGCATGAGCGCAGGTTCGGCACCGAGCTCCTCGGCGATCTGCGCGACGAGGAAGCGCGCCTGCTCCGGGGTGGGGTGGACCCGGCCGAGCAGGGTGGCCTTGTTCAGTCGGGCCGCGTGGACGACGCCGGCCTGCAGCGCTTCGCCCCACGCGCCCACGGACACATGGGGGAGGGTCTCGGGGATCTCGGGCGCCTGCCGGCGGGGACGGGTGCCGGTGTCCCGCAGCAGGAGGAGCTCGCCGACGCGGATGAGGGAATCCTCGCCCATCGCGTTCGCCCGCCGCAGGGTCGACGGGGAGATCCCGTGGGAGGCGGCGATCGACTGCAGGGTCTCCCCGGGCGCGACGATGTGCGAGGGGTCGGTCTCGGGCAGGTCGTTCTTCTCCGGCAGAGAGAGCACCTGGCCCTGGGAGAGGTTCTGACGGGGTGAGATCCGATTGAGCTCGGCCAGCGCGGGCACGGAGACGCCGTGCCGACTGGCGACCGCGTAGAGGGTGTCACCGGCCTTGACCTTGTACGTGCGGCCCCCGTGGGTCACGGGCACCGTCTCGCTCTTCGTTCCTGTCAGCCACTGCGGTCCCGCAGACGCCGAGTTCTCGGATCGCGCCGAGGTGGCTGACCGGGTCGACCGGTCGCCCGAGGCAGACGGTTCGGTGGGTTCCGGGGTCGCCTGGGAGGCCGCCTCGGAGGGCCTCTCGGCCTGAGCCTCGGGGCGGGGGACGGGACCGGTCGAGTTCACCCGGGAGGCCGCGCGGATGTCAGGGGCGGCGGTGATCGGCTTCGGAGGAGTCCGTCGCGAGCGTGTCATCTGTCACCTGTTCGGCTGCATATCGTGCGGGGAAGTTTCACCCTCCAGCGTATCCACTGCCCCCTGCCCAGCCCGGGATTGCGGCGGGCATGGCGGCGTGTTTCTTCGCCGAGTTGCTACGCTTGGGGGCGTGAATACCGAAGAACTCGTCCAGGACTGGTCCACGCTGCCCGACATCGTCGAAACCACGGGGTGGTGTCATAGCGTCGAAGCAACACTCCCGGTCGGCGGGGGTCTGATCGGTGGAGTGTGCAGATGGCGCGGGTGGGGTTGTCGTTCAGCGACAGGTCGGAGATCTCGGCGGCCTCGAAAGCGGGC
>NZ_BAAAAF010000015.1:0-79399 GCF_037101285.1 Brevibacterium metallidurans | reverse complement strand
GCGCCCCTGCACCACCAACTGGACCGCGTCGGCTTTGAACTCCGGCGTGAACGTCCTGCGATTCGTAGACATGATTCCCTGTCGTGCCTTCCTGGTAACGACTGTCTACGAGAAGTGTCACACCCCATGGATCCTTAAGAGAGCCCAGATCCTTGCTGTCGTGGATATGCAGAGGGACTTGTTCCAGCCGAAAAACGACACCCAGACGTCAATGGTGCTCATGCGCCGCCTCGACGCAGGGGAGGTCGCCGACGCCGAGGATAGCGGCCTTGACTACCCGGTCTTCATGGCCGTCGCCGAGAAGATCGGGCACGACAAGCGCGGGAACGTCATATACCGCCGTACCCCAGAGGGCGAGGATGCGCTCGTCAAGCGCATCGAGACGATCTTTGAAATCGACCAGGAGACGGGTGCCGAGGTCGTTCGCCAGATCGAGGTCACCGAACGCCAGGTCGATGACGAGCTCAGCGAGGTCGCTGACGCATACCGCCGCTGGCTGGAGGCGCAGCTATGATCATTGCACCAGTCCGATCGCAGGTTGCGTTCTCGGATGGCCGTCTTGATGCCAAGTACCACTGCTCACCAGGCGTGCTCGCGAACGAGCGTATGCAGACGCTCGCACTGGCTGGCGCTGAACTTCGTCCGGTCGCGGGTGACGCTGGCCTGGGGCAGGTCGGCTCGACCTCCCGGACTCGTCGCGTGTACGCAGCCCAGGGCGAAGAGTCGTTACCATACCTGAGGCCGTACGATGTCTTTGACTATCTCCCACAGCCTGCTGACCAGCTGTCGAAAAGTGGGAGCATCGGGTGGGAAGGCCTTGTGCCGAATGAAGGGACTATTCTCCAGACGTGCTCCGGTAGGAACCTGGGCCCCCTCGCCTACGCCGACTCGTACCTCAGTCGCTTCGTCGTCAGCGATGACATGCTGCGTCTGAACATTGACGCCGAGGAAGATCGGTTCTACGTTTTCGCGTTCCTCCGGACGCCCACCGGGCAGGCGCTCCTAACGAGGAGCAAGACCGGCAACGTCATCGACCATCTCTCGCCCGACGATCTCGGGGCCGTGCTAGTGCCCTTCTTTGACGACGCGCTCCAGTCTCAGACGGTCGCCGACATGAAGCACGCGGTTACCCTCCGTGAGGCCGCACGAGAACGTCTTGACGAGTTGATCGACGAGTTCGAGTCACGGGTACCTGGTCCGGCGCGGGACGGACGCCTCGCTGACGGCTGGACCCATCAGGCTTCTGCGCTGGGCGGCCGCCTCGATGCGGCGTTTCACGACCCGCTTGTGACGAGCGTCCGGAATGCCAACAACGTTGCAGGCGGGGTCCGCGTGGGGGACGTCGCCGAGACGTTCATACCCGGGCGCTACAAGCGGTACTACGTCGAACCGGAACACGGCAAGCCAATCGTCTCGGGGCGACAGCTACTTCAGACTCAACCGATCAACCTCCGCTACATCGCCGCTCGTTCATTTGACTTCAACCGTTACTCGCTCGAAGAGGGCATGCTGGCGTTTGGAGCAGAAGGCCGCGCGGAGGATCGGATCTCCCAGCCGGTTCTCACTACTGGTGATCGGACAGACTGGCTAGCCAACAACCACGTAATGCGCGTTCGCCCACGTGCCGGGGTGAACCCGGGCTGGCTCTACCTGTGTTTCGCCAGCTGGCAGGTACAGGCTCAGGTGAAGGCGCAATCGTGCGGCTCAGTGGTCGACGCCGTTTACCCGGGCGACCTGGACGACGTGATCCTCCCGCCGATCGATGAAGTCCGTGGAGACGCTGCGTACCAGTGCTGGAAGGACTTCGCCGAGGCTAACCGGTTGGAGGCCAACGCAATAGACCGGCTTGAGAGTTCAATGTTGGCGAGCGTAGAGGCTTCATAAGCCCCACTCAGCAGGCACGAGTTCGGCTAGTCAACGGGCCCCGAGCATGCCTGCGCCGGCAGTGTGCCACCCGCGAGCCAATTCTGGCCGGTCTGGCCGTTCATGGACCGCTGACTTCTTATGGTGACGCCGCCGAAAGTAGTATTGCCACGCCTGCAGCCCAACGGCGTGATCCTTCCGAGATTGTAGGAGGGGAGCGCATATTCCTGTGTCCCGAACACTGCTTACGTGATGCTGTTATGGTGCACGTATGAGCAGCGCACCCCGCAAGGCAGCCATCTACCTCCGTATCTCTCAGGACCGCGAGATGGATGGGCTCGCCATCGAACGCCAGCGCGAGGATTGTGAGAACCTCGCTCGGTTCCGGCGCTGGGAGATCGTCGAGACCTATGTGGACCAGTCGAAGAGCGCTACCGACCGGTCCGCGATCCGTCCGGACTACGACCGCATGGTCGCCGACTACCTGGTCGGACGGTTCGACGCCATCATCTGCTACGACCTCGACAGGCTCACCCGGCAGCCGCGGCAGCTGGAGGACTGGATCGACGCCGCCGAGCTTCGCGGCCTCGCCCTCGTAACGGCCAACGGCGACGCGGACCTCTCCACCGACGGCGGTCGCATGTACGCACGCATCAAGGCCGCCGTGGCGCGCGCCGAGATGGAGCGCAAGAGCGCCCGTCAGTCTGCGGCGCAGAGACAGCGTGCTATGCAGGGGCGTGCCCCGAAGGGCATGCGTCCGCTTGGTTATGCCGTCGACGGCAGTGTGATGCCTGATGAAGCCGTGGTCGTGAAAGCGATCTATGCCCTGTTCTCGAGGATCGAAAACCCTGAGTCGCTACGCTCGCTCGCCCGGGCGCTCAGTGGTACCGAGAAGATCAAAGGGCTCTCTGCCCTTCCCAAGCACACGCACACAGTCAGCGTCGAGCGCGCCGCCGCCCGCGAGGAGCAGGGCCTCGACCCCCGACCGATCGTCGAAGACGGTCCGTGGTCGCCTTCGACCGTGCTCGGCATCTTACGGAACCCGCGGTACGCGGCGCTGAGCACTTACACGCCGAAGTTCGCCCAGGCGGACGGGAAGCGCCGTCGGATGTGGAAGGCACAAATCCTCCGCGACGACGCCGGAGAGCCGATCCGGGGCCAGTGGGAGCGGATCGTCGATGACGAAACCTGGTGGAAGGTCCAGGAGATTCTCGACGACAAGAAGCGCGTGACCAACACCAGTGGTGCAACCAAACGCAAGCGCCTCGGGAGTGGACTGTACCGCTGTGGCGTTGTCGTCTCTGTGACTGGAGAAGTCTGCGGCAAGAAAGTCACAGGCGCGCCACGCGGGTACACGTGCCCAGGCCATTTGGTCCGCTCTGGTCCTGCCATAGACGAGTACGTCACGGAGGCAATCAGCGCCCGTCTCGCCGAGGATGACGCGGCGAAGAAGATCCTCAAGCCCAAGGACAGCTCACAGACCGAGGCCCTCGACGCTACGATCAGCGACCAACGAGCCAGGATCAGTCGGGCGCAGCACGACTACGACGAGGAGATCATCGAGGGGCGCGACCTCAAGCGCGTGCGCGACGCCGCCGAGGAGCGCATACAGGAGCTGGAGGCCCAAAAGGCACTTCGGGGACGGGCCGGTGTGCTGCGACCAATCCTCGGCACCGATGACCCGCCGGGCGCGTTCAGAGACGCATCGCTTGAGATCCGACGTCAAGTCATCGACGCGCTGGTTGCTGTCACGGTGTTCCCGCAGCCGAGAGGACGCAAAGGGTTCGATCCTGCATCGGTCGAGATCGTGTCGAAGTAGGCCGCGGTCCGCGAAGCGGACCCGGGAGGTCTCCCGAGAGCGGCTGACGCGGCGTAAGCGCGTCATTTCACTAGAGCCTGACTGCCCAGTCGCGCCACCGCTCTCCTCAACACAGAGGAGACCGCCATGACAGCGACCATCGATACCACGCCCCGGGTTTGGATCGGATGCCTCCAGTGCCACAACGAAGGCAATCTCGTTGGTGACTGGTACAGCGCATCTGAAGCAGACAAGATCACGACTTCGAAAGTGCACGAACGCGTGATCAACCCCGGCACCCATGAGGAACTCTGGTGCCTCGATCACGAGAACCTGCCAATTACAGGGGAGTGCTCACCCTATGAGGCCGCGGAGCTGGCCCGTGCCATCGAGCAAGTTCCTGAAGGCGAGCTCCCAGCTCTTAATGCCTGGGTGCTATCGGGCGACTACATCGAAGATGGGGACGGGTTGCCGAGCATCAGCGACTTTGAAGAGCGTTACTGCGGAGAATGGTCATCATTCCGCGAGTATGCCGAGCAGCTTGCTGAAGACACAGGATTGCTCACCAACGTGCCCGAGGCAGTGGGCCGCTATTTCCACTGGGAGGCATGGTCACGCGACCTCGCGTTCGACTACGTGGTGTTGGACGCAAGCCCGCACTGCGTCCACGTCTTCAGGAATCTGTGATGGCGGGCAACGATCTGAAGCTCTGCCTGTGTTTCGATTGCTCGCCACCTGCGTTCGCCGACCGCGCCTATGTCTTCGTGCCTGACCGAGGCCTCTGGCGCGTCCACACCTGCCACATCCACGGCCCTGTCTCGGTGGCAGAGGTCGCCGTCAAGTCGGCCGGTACCTGCGAGGAGCCGACAACCTCGTCAACTGTGGTAGAACGGAAGCATGCGCACTTCCCACTCATCCGGAAAGTCACCCGGCCTCCGACTCCTCACGCCGCTGGCCCTGCTCGGCGCTGCCACTCTGATCTCTGCGGTGCTCCAGCCGCAGTGGTCAACGGTTCTCATCATGCTCGCCCTCTTCGGCCTCGGCGCCGGCCGGAGTCTGTTCCGCGCCGAGAGGTGGCGGCCGGCCGACGACGTGACAACCGTACGGCTCGGACTCATCATGGTCTTCACCGCCCTCATCATCCGCGATGATGGCTTCTCGTGGACGGCGATCGTCGTCGGTGGGCTGGCGCTCATCCTCGACGCCTGCGACGGCTACGTGGCACGGCGAACCAGGGCCACCTCGGCGGGGGCCGACTTCGACGAATCCGTCGATGCTCTCGTTGTGCTCGTCCTCTCCGTCGCACTCGTCCCCATCTGGGGATGGTGGGTTGTTCTGCCAGGCACCTTCTACTATCTCTTCCGCGGGGCAGCTCTGCTGCGGCCCGCCTGGAGACAGCAGCAGCTGCCGCCGTCGGTCCTGCGCAAAACGATCGCGGCAAGCCAAGGAATCCTCCTCCTCATCGCTGGGTCACCAGTGGCTCTGGCAAATCCGAGTCTCGGCATCATGAGCGCAGTGATCGCCCTCGCTGCGCTCATCTTCTCCTTCGGCCGCGACATCCTGTGGCTCGAGCGGCATGCCGGACCCCAGATTCCGGGCGGTTCCAACAGATATGCAGATGACTTCGCCCGGCTCCAGCCTGCTTCGCAGAAGGCGGAAGCTGTTTCGGGGAATGCAGAAGACTCAGAACGCCTGCCTGTACGTAGACTTGGACCATGACTGCCTTGCACAGAAGCACGGACTCAACCGTCCTGGTCGGCGGGCCTCCGAGCAAGCTGCCCACCGTCCACGGGCTCTTCACGCTCCGCACCTACACTCACGATGGAACGGCCCACGCAGTGATGTCGATCGGCGACCCGGCTGCTGTGGATGCTCCCCTCGTGCGAGTCCACAGCGAATGTCTTACCGGCGATGCCCTCGGCTCGCATCGCTGTGACTGCGGTGACCAGCTCTCGGCTTCGCTCGCCGCCATTGCTCACGCCGGCACCGGTATTCTCATCTATCTGCGCGGGCATGAGGGCCGCGGGATCGGACTTGAGAACAAGCTGCGCGCCTACGCCCTCCAGGACGCCGGTCTCGACACCGTCGCCGCGAACCGTGCTCTCGACCTGCCCGATGATGCACGCGACTACACAGCGGCGGCAGCGATCCTCAACGATCTCGACTGCCCGCGAATCACTCTGCTGTCCTCGAACCCGAGCAAGGTCACCGCCCTTGAGGGCATGGGCATCACGGTGGCCGACCGCCTCAGCCTCCAGGTGCCGGACCGGCCGGAGAACGCAGGATACCTCGAGGCCAAACGCCGCCTTATGGACCATATCGCCCCTGCCGAGCACCCACACGTCGACACCACGGAGGCGAACACCGAGGGCACCGGGGACACCGCGAGCACAGTCGGCACAATCAGCACAGTCGGCGAAGAGGACACGCTGGCCGTCTACGACACGATCGCCGGTGGCGACGAGGTCGTCGCACAGCTGGCCCAGAGCGAGGATGGCTTCATCGCGACGTCCAATGGTGACGCACAGTTCGTCTCCGGGCAGATCGACCGCGCCCATCTCCATCGGATCCGGGCGTCTGTCGGTGCCGTCCTCGTCGGCTGCGGCACGGTCGTGGCCGACGATCCCCAACTGACGGTGCGCGCCGTCCCCGGGAAGAATCCCGTCCGCGTCATCCTCGACCCCCACGGTCGGATCCCCGCCACAGCGACCGTCCTCACCTCGCCCGAGGCTCCCACGCTGTGGCTCACCGGCGCCGAGGTTGTCCCCCCAAAGGACATCGGCGACCACGTCCATATGGTTCGGCTGCCAGCGACGGCGGACAGTGAGATCTCTCCCGCCACCATCATCTCGCTCATTCGCGAGCATGTCTCGGGATCGATCCTGGTCGAGGGCGGCGGACGGACGGTGTCATCGTTCCTCTCAGCCGGCGTGCTCGACCGACTGTTCCTCACCTCGGCGCCCGTACTCATCGGCAATGGGGTCCCAGGCATCCGCTTCGAGGGCACTGAGGTCATGGCTGAAGCGCTGCGTCGCCCGTTCCGCCGCTACCGGTTCGGTGAGGACATGTGCACCGAATACCTGCTCAGCAAGTCGGCGAGCGGCGGGTCGACGGAGAATGCTGATCGCTCTCCTGGTGACGCCTCCACAGCCTGAGCATGAGGGTGATCGCGCCCGGCAACGTTGAGATAGCGGCCAGGAGACCGTAGCCCGCCGATGTGGTGACCGCCCATTCGACCGAGCTCGCGAGACTGCCGGCAAGGATGCTCACGCTGACCTCGCGCACTCCCCAGCCGCCGACGCCAAGCGGGATGCTCATCGCTGCCAAGCCGACGACGGCGAGCGCCGGGATGACGGGACCTCCGAGGGCGAGCATCGCGATGAGGTAGAGGGCGAGGAAGGATCCGATGGTCACCGCCGCCATCAGCCACACGAGCCCGATGGTTGCTGCTCTCATCCCCCGCATGCCCACAATTGAGAGAACCCCGGTGACCACGGCGACCGCTGCGGCGATCCAGGCGAAGGCCGGGGCCACGGGGATGAGAGCGAGCGTGGCCGTGATGAAGAGCAGCGTGGTTGCGCTCAGCCGTTCGGCACCGACGACGGTCAGCGGAGACAGCCACCGGCGTGGCCCGGTATTGCGGTAGGCGGCGACACGAGCCAGGTCTCCGCTCAGTCCACCGGGCAGGAGGGTGTTGAGCAGACCGGCCGAGTAGCAGTCGGCAAGGGCTCGGCGCCGAGTCACCTGTGTTCCGGTCTGCTTCAGCAGCAGAGAGAACCGCATGGCTTGGGCGGTCGTGGCGAGCAGACCAAGGACCAGCGCCGCGAGGACCGTCATCGGCGTGACTACCTGTCCGCCTTCGAGCAGAGCCTGGACCCCGACGATGCGCACGGTGAGGACGAGCAAGCCGATGGTGATGAGCAGCATGAGCGCCCGTCGCACCCACAGCCTCCTCATCGCTTCGGTTCGCCTCTCCTCGTGCCGAGCTGAGCTGTCCTCGTGTCGTGTTGGACCGTGGCGTCGATGAGCACATCGGTGTGGTCGACGACGACGGTGAGCCCAGACTGGGCCCACCGGTCTTCCAACCATGCCCGGCCCCTCGCCTGCAGACGGGGTTCCTCCTCGATGGCGGCATCGACGCGTTCGGTGAGGAATCGGGTGAGGAACTCCGAGTCCCGTGGTGCTTCGAGGTGCCAGGGGCTGGCGGATGTCTCCACTTGTGCACCTGTGTTGCGCGCCGTCGTCTCCAGCACCGTCGCTGCGTGGGTGCCCAGGCGTGATTCGCGGAGCTGGTGGTGGGCGAATGCCTCGTCGAGGACACCGTCATCTGGATGTGAGGGGGTCAGACGCCACTGCCCGGAGATGCTGAGCAGGAACAGCCCGACCCCGGAGAAGCGATGCAGCGTCTCGACGATGGTCGCCAAGTCCTCGCGTGTGAGCACGTCGAGCAGGGCACTGCCGGTGATGAGGAGATCACACGAATCTGGCGACGCGGCGGCTGCTGTTCGTCGCTCGCCCCTTGGCTTGGCTGTGCCCACCTCCGTCAGGCTGGCTGTGCCCACCTCCGTGGCCACCTCACCCAGCACTTCGGCAGCGATGGCCGGCAGGGAGGAGATCGGGGCCGCGACCGTGCGCACCGTTGTACCAAATCTGTCGGCCGCGATCTCGAGTGCGGACTCATCGGCATCGACGAGCACCCAGTGCAGAGGACGCTCCGGCAGTCGTTGAGCGAGGCAGCGGTCGAAGAAGCGCATGGAGTTGCCGGTTCCGGCGCCGAGGTCGATGACGACCAGCGGTCGTTCTGTGCCTACTTGTCGTTCTGTGCCGACTTGTCGTTCCGTGTCGAGGCTCAGCGCGCGGGCCGCCTTGTCCAGGAGCGGAAGTGCATACTGTCGTGCAGCATCATCGAAGGGCACCCGCAGATCCAGCCAGTCCGGTTCTGCGGCGTTCATGAGACGCTCTCCAAGACGGAGAGCATGGTGCGCGCCGTCTCGTCCCACCCGTGCACAGAGGATTCCCTAGCTTCGAGCGCCGTGGCTGCGAGTTCGGTTCGGTAGGTCGCGTGTCTCATCCACCGTTCCAGGGCATCTGCCCATGTGGGGACGTCCAGTTCCAGTACGTGCCCGGCAACCAGGGCTTCCTGTGCCCCGGTGCCCGCGCTCACGAGCGAAGGAATAGCTGCGGCGGCGGCCTCGCGCACGACCATCCCGAAGGTCTCGGCCTTCGAAGGCAGGAGAAGCAGGTCCGCGTGCCGGTAGAGCTCATCGACGGCGGCACCGTCGAGTTCGCCCACACAATCCACCGAACTCAGTCCACCCAGTGCATCACACACGTCCGCGGCATAGTCGATGTCGGTGATGGGCCCGGCGAGGGTGCAACGCCAATCGGTGATGCCGCGTCGTCTCAGTTCCTGGAAGACGTGTGCGAGGAACAGCTGGTTCTTGTTGTCCTCCATCGCTGCGAGGCAGATGAGGTGGGCTGGCGAACCGGGCTGCGTCACGGGACGTGGATGCGTTCCGGGCAGGGCCACCTCGGCGGTGATGCCGTACTTCCGGGCCACCTCGGCGGCGGCGAATGCACTCGTCGTCACCACAGCGGATGCGGACCGCAGACAGTCGGCTTCACGACGGGCAGCGGCAGGTGTCTGTGCCAGCGAATGCTGGAGCATCACGATCGGACCCTGCAGGGGTGTGGGGAGGCTGCATCCGATGAGCCCGTCGATGAGGACCGGGCGGTCGCGCCCAGCCGCAGCATCGCCGGCTTCCTGACATCGTGCAACCAGCTGGCGCAACCTGGCCACGTCCTCGTCCGAGGGCTCGGGCCAGGTCCCAGGCCCGGTGATGCGCTCGATCCGCCCCTCGGCCGCGGCGGCGAGTTCGGAGTTGAAGCGCAGTCCCCCGCTGGTGCGGCCGAGGTCCGGTTCGATGAGGGTGTAGGTCACGGCCGATTCGCAACGGTATAGGACACCGCAGCGCGCGGGTTCTCGCGCAGGTGGACCGTGATCCCGATCTCGGGACGGTCTGCGAGAGAAGTGGAGAGGTCGGTGCCGATGTATTCGGCGATCGCCTCGCTCGTCGACAGACGGCCCGCGAAATCGGGATGCTCATCGAGGTTCGTGTACCGCAGCGGTGTCAGGGCCTCGTCGAGCAGCGCCAGAGCCTCACCGATGTCAAGGACGACACGATGTTCGTCGAGTTCCTCCCGGGTGAACGTCACCTCGACGGCGAGGGTGGCACCGTGGAGAGCCTGCGCGGGCCCGAAGAATTCGTGCGGCAGACTGTGGGCGATCATAACGTGGTCGTTGACGCTGAGGCTGAACATTCAGGATCCTTCTTCGTAGTCGAGCACATGGCACAGGGTGGCTGTCGCGAGCGCAGTGTCGCTGCTGAGTTCGTCCATCAGCCATGGCAGGTCCTGCCACCCCGAAGTTCCGGTGATGAGGGCGTCGAAGCGGTCGTCGTGGAGTGCGCTCAGTGCGGCACCCAGTCTCTCGCTGCGGGTCCTCCGCGCGCGGTGTCCGGCCGGGACCTGGCCCACTTGGCTGGCGACGATCGAGAGGCGTCGGGCGTGGAAATCGGCACCGAGTGCCACCTGGGGCTCCGTGTCCCCGTACCACGAGGCTTCGACGACGGTCCCGTCATCGCCGGCGATCTCGAGGGCACGGGCCAGCCCGGCTTCGCTCCCGGAGGTATGGATGACGATATCGCAGTCATCACCGGCGTCCTCGGGAGCGAGCGCAGTCAGGCCCAGGCTGGTCAGGAGGGCACGTCGGTCAGGGTTGGTCTCGATGATTTCGAGGCGCTCGAGCGGAAGATGCGAGGCCAACAGAGCGGTGGCGGCACCGATCATGCCCCCACCGATGATCGCCACTCGGTCCCCGTAGTGCGGGGGTGACTGCCACAGGATGTTGAGCCCGGTTTCAGCGGCTCCGGCCAGCAGCGCCCGATGGTCGGAGATGCCCTCGGGTATCGGATGGACATCGTCCGGAACCACCAGGTGATGGCTGTGGTGGGGCAGCAGTCCGAAGACGCGCGTTCCGATCCATGCGGCCGGGCCTTCATCGACGATGCCGACGGCGAGATACCCGTAGGAGACGGGATGGGGGAAATCACCCAGTTGATGCGGGGCGGCCATGAGCTCCGCGACTCGTGGTGGCACTCGGCCGGTATGGACGAGGGTTTCAGTCCCCTTCGACACCGCCGAGGCGGTCGTGCGCACCCGCATCATCTGCTCCCCACCGGTACCCGCGTCGGTACCTGCATGAGGAGTCATCACCTCCCTCCAACATCCCTGTCGGTGGGCATCGGTCCAGTACTGCCAAGCCATACGAGCATCCTAACAGCGCAGGTGAGCTCGGGTAGGAAGCTCGGGTAGGGGCGTTCGACAGCGCCCACAGATCACCGATTCACTCAAGCTTTCGTAGACTGGGACTCGTGGATCCTCGGCTGAAACTTCTGAGCACCGTCTCCTGGCGTTCGCGCCCCATCCCGGGCGAGCGCATGCGGACGCTGCTGCGCACCCTCGCCGAGGCAGGTCCCCGGGGCCTGTCCGCCGAGGCCCTCATCGACGCCATCTGGGCCGATGATCCGCCCGAACACCCGAGCAAGGCACTGCAGGTCCTCGTCTCCCGGACCCGAACCCAGACCACCGCCGAGGCCATCGAACGCACCACGACCGGCTACCGATTGGCACTGCAGACTGCGGACATCGACCTCTGGGCTCTCGACATCCTGACCACGGACGCCGAGGCTGCCCTGACCGTCGGGGACATCCCCCGAGCGCTGGAGCTGGCTCGCACTGCCATCGATCTCGGCGAGGATTCCCGTGCCGTTCGCGTCATCGCTGTGGCGACGGCGAAGCAGGGCCGGCACCGTGAAGCTCTGCCCGAACTCACCCGACTCCATGAGGCCAACCCCTTCGACGAGAAGCTCACCGCCGAATTCCTCCGTGCCCTCGCCGGTGCGAAGGGGACGCCTGCAGCTCTCCAGGCCTACGCCGACGTGCAGACTCGCCTGGCCGAGGACCTCGGTTCGAGTTCGGGACCCGCACTGCAGGCCGTCCACCAGGAACTCCTCGCCATGGACGAACCGGTCCGCTCCGGTGTGCGGTATGCGGCGACGAGCCTGCTCGGACGCGACGACGACCTCGAACAGGTCACCGGTCTCCTTTCCTCTGCCAGGCTCGTCACGATCGTCGGTCCCGGCGGCCTGGGCAAGACGACGGCAATGTCGGCCCTGCGACGGGCGTGGGAGAAGGAACACGGCAGTGGCTCCGTGGTCGGGTTGGCGCCGTCCGCTGTCGCGGCGCAGGTGCTCGCTGACGACCTCGGGATCAGATGCGAGAACACCGCGAAGTGGTGGCAGAACCACCTCATCCACGGCACCGACTTCGAGGCCGGTCAGCTCGTCATCATCGACGAAGCCTCCCTCGCCGGAACCCTCTCGTTGGACCGGATCACCCACCTGGCCGAACGAGTCGGGGCGAAGGCGCTGCTGGTCGGCGACTACGGCCAGCTCCAATCCGTGGATGCCGGCGGCGCCTTCGGGCTCCTCGTCGGAGATCGGAACGAGGCGCCCGAACTGGTCGACGTGCACCGCTTCACCCACGAGTGGGAGAAGACCGCCTCCCTCGCCCTGCGGCACGGGCGCACGCAGGTGATCGACACCTACCTCGACCACCACCGCATCCACGAAGGCGAGGCCGAGGCAATGACCGACGCCGCCTACACCGCGTGGCGTGCCGACCGGAACGAAGGCTTGGTGTCGGTGCTGATCGCTGAGACCCGCGACGACGTGAGCGTCCTCAACCAGCGTGCTCGTGCCGATCTGATTCTCGATGGCACGTTGAAGCCTGGTCGGGAGGTCGAACTGAACGACGGCACCACTGCCGGGGTGGGGGACACGATCATCACCCGCCGCAACGACCGGCGACTGCGCAACGCCAAGGACTGGGTGCGCAACGGCGACACCTGGACCATCAAAGACGTCCGCGACGACGGCTCAATCACGGTCCGCCCCACTGGACGTCGGTTCGGCGGCTCGATCATTCTCCCGGCGCCCTATGTGGCCGAGCACGTCGACCTCGGCTAGCCGAGGTGCCCCAAACACACTCACCTGTGTTCGTGCGCGTGTGCGCGCTTCCAGCCTACTCCGCCGTCGCTCGACGGCGCGGTCTATCTCGTCAGCCCTGTTGCTGTCGATATCCTTGAGACATGCACGAGGGGTCAGCGTTTACCAGCCAGCAGTGGCTCAGTGGGCTGCTGCCCGAGGTGAATTCCGCCCGGAGCGTACTCGCGTCCGCCGATCGCCTCCTGCGGCAAGACGGAGCCCTCGAACGTGACCTCGATGCTGTCCTAGCGACTTACTCGATCGGTGTCGAACGACTCATGAAGCTCGCGCTTGGCACCGCAGCCGTCTCCAGAGGAGAAGGCTGGCCAACGAAAATGGGCTTCACCCGTGAGGGCTGGGGCCATGCCTTGGATGAGATGGACGAGCGGTTACGCTCCGAACTCCGCGAGGCAGTCGAGTCTGGCGACTGGGAGCGGAAACAGATGCTGCGCAGCTGGATTTGCACCCTAGACAACGACCCCGTCTGGGCGGCGGTGGTGCGCACCCTGAGAAACTACGCAGACGCGGGCCGCTACCACCATCTCGACCAGGTGGCTGGCAAAGAGGTTAGCTCGCGATCATCGAGCGAGATGTGGGACGAGGCAGAGCGGGCGGCCATCGCCAGCTCATCTTCTCTCGCCGCCCATCACCAGCGAACGACGGAGGGCGCGGGCTTCGCGCCATTCGAACGCGAACTGCGCGCGGAAGTTGCCGACTCCATCAAACGCTGGGTTTCCATCGTCTGTTTGTGTGGCTTCCACGGCGTACTCGGTGAAGATTGGCGAGTTATCGGGGCTTCTGCGCTCCCCGATGATGCGTTGCCTGTCCGAGCGCTGCCGAACTGCGAGGCTCAGGCGTGACGATCCGCACGAGAGACTTCAGATGACGACTCTGCTGCCAGGTGAGTTTGAGGATGAAGAGCCCGACATCATCGAAGGGCAACTGTTCCGGGTCCTAACCAATGTCGATGGCTCAGTCTTGCTTGAGTTGCGGAACGGCAACACGGCCCGCGCCAACGGCTCGGGCCTGGCTGGTTTGCAGCCCGGAGACGTCTTCCTGCTTGCGGACGGTCGGGTCGAGCAACTCCCCGCTGAGTCATGGCCGGCTGGTGATCGCACTGGAACCGTCGTGTGGGCTGGGAACACCGATATCGTCGTGAAGTCAGCTGGCTCTACCTATAGCTTCCGGCAGCGAGCCGACGATCCCTTCAAGAAGGGGCAAACGGTTCGGCTCGGACCAGATGGCCAACCGATCGCCGTGATTGCAGACGAACCCATTGACGACCTCAGCATCCTCCGCGACGATGACTTCGACCCGGAGTCCCTCGTCGTCCGAAAAGAAGATAACACCACGTCCCTCGAGGATTTCGGCGGCAACACGACGCTCGTCCGCCGCACTCTCGACCTCGCGACCGTGGCGCTTTCGCCCGACGATCCATTGCGGACGATGGGAGTAAACCCGATCAAAGGCATGCTCTTCAGCGGCCCCTCTGGCACGGGAAAAACATTCCTTGCTCGGGCTCTCGCTGCCAAGCTCGATGCTTCTTTCTACAACGTCGGCGGGCCTATGATTGTCGACAAATTCGTCGGCCAGACTGAGCGTCGGCTCCGCGAAATCTTCGAGCATGCGCAAGTCAACGGTCCCGCGATTCTCTTCTTCGACGAGATCGATAGCTTGTACACGCAACGGGGCGAACACAACCACGAGGCAACCAACCGGCTCGTTGGACAGTTCCTGTCGCTCCTTGACGGCTTCGTGGCGTACGACCGAGTGCTCATCATTGCGACGACAAACCTTCCCGGAGCGCTTGATGACGCGCTCCTGCGCCCTGGACGACTGGGGCACAAGCTCGTCTTCTCCTTGCCGTCCGAGGATGACAGAGTTCAGATTCTCACGGCATCGAGTCGCAAGGTGACATTCCGAGAGGCGCCAGACCTGTCAGCGCTGGCCCAACTCACGGACGGCTGGACAGCGGCCGACCTCGCTGCGATCTGGACCGAGGCCGGTCTTGCCGCGACCCTCGACCATAGGAAATCCATCGCTTGGGAAGACATCCTCATCGGTGTTGAGGCGGTTGACCGCGACCGAAGAACCCAAGTGAAGGCAGAGTGATGGCTATCTGGAACCGCAAGCGCAATGAAATCCGTGACCGCCACCGCGAGTTCATCTATCTGGACGAAGTGAGTGTTGTCAGCCTTCTCGCCGGCCTTCAAGGCGAGATTAAGGACGCCGTCACCGATACCCTCTCGCGTACAGAAGACCACAGTTTAGGAGGGACCCTCGGCGCGGCGAAGGCCGGTGCCAGCGTGGAGTCACGCCTTGGCACATCGCGGAGCTCGACCAACGAAGTTGTCCGACGTGCGGTCATCCAAAGCACGTTCCGGGACCTCTGGCGACGCGACGTCGGGGTTCTCCTTCACGACATCTCGGGGATCAAGCGTAGGCTTCGCAAGCCGATCCACTCGTACCGCGATCTTGAGAATGCACTTCCACGTTTAAAGAAGGCGAAACTGGCCGTCCCCCTGGGCAACATCCACCGCGGCGACATCGTGGAGATGGACATTAAGGTAGAAGCCGATCAGTTCTTCAAGATGATCACGGTGGGTACCACATTCCTCGATCTCATGAACGGTCGAGAGGACCTGTTTGGCGTCTCGGCTGCGGACGTTCGTGAGGTCGCACCAATGATCGAGGTACTTAAGGAGCTTCTCGTTGGACTCGTTCCCATGCGGGGGGTAGCCACGAGCCACAGCGTCATCGAGGTGGCCGGTGAGCAGGTCGCAATCGCAACAGAGCTTCTAGGCAACGAAGTGCAGGGAGGCGCAAGACCTCTCGAACTGGTCGGCTTCGCTGAAGCCAACTCCTTCTGGCGCGACCTCCGTCGGACACTGTTCTCAGCTTCCACCTTCACCGTCTACGCCCGGGCCGAAGGACCTACGCTCACTTCACCATGGTCCCCGATCAAAATCGCGGACCTCCTCGAATCCCTGTCACCTGATCTCCGTGATGAGGTAGTGCTCCCACTACAACAGCTTGACCTCGGCAACACCCAGCTGATCGAGACTCCCGAGGCAGGGGCCACCGCTCAGTTTCAACTAAACAACTTCGCCGCTGCGCTCCAAGCGGCCTCGGGCGCAAGCCCTGATGCCGCTTCGGTCAATAGGGCCGTCGAAACTACCATTCCGGCACTCGCTTCTGCAACGACCATTGAGGAGCGGCGTCGCGCCTTTGAACCTGTCGCCCAGGCTGTAGCAGGCGAGAACGTCAACCGAGACCTACTGCTGACAATCAGAAATGACTGGATCAATCGACTCCCCACGTCCGCGCCGAACACCTCTACGGCTCCTCTTCAACAGCCCGAACCTTACGCGCCACCAGTTCAGCTCGAAGTCGGGTTCGTCGCACTGTACTGGTGAGCAACCAACCAGGCGGACACGCCATCTTCATCTTCCACGCGCGCTGTAATCCCTTACGCTCAGCGCGTGTCCACTTAGGACTTGACTGACGAGTGGGGCGAGATCAGATATGGATACCTGACATCTGATGACCGTCGACACAGATTGCCTTGCGCGCCAGCAGGTGAGTGCCCCGAGAACCGCGAAGAGCCAGTAAAGATGTCCGCTGAAAGCAATGCCCGCGTTCACATCCATGCATTCCGGTGGTGGGTGGGCAATCCGGAGATGACACGTGCCGAAGCTGAATTGCGGGACCTCGCCGCTCTGCGTGACGCCGTTGCATACGAGATCGGAATTCACGCGCACGAGGTCGCCACCTACGAAGGCATCTCCTGGGCAACTGTCGCTGATGCGCTCAGCATCAGCCCCGCCGCTGCCCGCCGCCGTTATGAGCGCTGAGGCGTGTTCGGGTCGTCAACACCGGCCGTTAGCAATGCCAGGTTGTCCACGCGGAGGGCCTCGGCAAGAGCGTCGATCGATTCGAGCGTTAAGTTGCGTTCGCCTCGCTCGATGCCTGCCAGATAGCGCGGTGTCACATCGAGGTATTCGGCCAGCTTCTCTTGGGTGAGCCCTCTCGACACGCGCAGGGCGCGGAGGTTCCGGCCCAGGCGGTGTTTGAGGGATTCCTTCACCCTTCAAGCCTCAAAGAAGGAAGCGAAGAGTACCAGGTACTCATCACTTCCACTAGGATCAGTAGCGAGACCAGGACATGTACACAGAGAGGAACGCGCTTACCCGCGCATGCGAATGATGATGAGAACACTGCACCGACCAGCGGCGACGATCGCCGCAGCGATCCTCGGCCTCTCCCTTGTGGGATGCGCCTCCGACCCGGCGGAGACCCCGGACGACGAGACCGGCGGTGACTCAACTGCCAGCGTCTACGAGTTCCAGACCAACGGTGTTGAGCCGTCGAGTGAAGTGACGGTCCGTGTTCCTGACGACCTCCGCGAGGTTATGGGAGCGGAAGCCGGCGGCATGGTCATTGACCAGATCGTCGTGACGGCACATGAACTTGAAGGTGCTCAGTACTGCGCCGCCGATCTCTCCATGAACTACCTCGGGAACCAGCCACTAGACATGATTGCGGCAAACGATAATCCTACCGACCGGGAGAGCGCGGTGCAGACCTTCATCAACAGAATTCCGAACAGCGGAGTTGATGACGAAGCATCCGTTATCGAATGGCTTGACAGCGCCATCGAAGCCGACATTGCGAATGGTTACAGCGAGAGTGACATCGCCGATTCTTTTGAAAAATTGTTCGGCACGCCTGCCGATCTGGAGAACGATACATATCTCAGTCCATACCAGGACGGCGACACCGGCCAGGACGTCTTCGACCGCTACGTCGGCAGCGCATCCGACGAGCAGGCTCCGGGAACCACCATCGTTGCGGAGAGCCTCGGACTCGATGACGCCCATCCGCAGACCGACCTCGACGAGTCCGCGCCCGAATCAGGCACCTATGTCAGCGAGGACTACACGACTATCACCGTAGTAGGCGACTGCGCTGCATCCGCGACCGACCCGGACAACGCAATCGAGATCGAGCTTCCATCGGTTGATGCCGACGGGAAGAGGAGCGCTGCTGCGACGGCGCAGCTGTCGGTGATGACCGATGGAACTATTGGCGTTGCAGGTGAGGTCAACGGCTACATGCGCGACGCGAACGACGACTGGATCACCAACTGAGGAGTACCAGGACGATATTTCAACCACGACACTGAATGCCCCGGGCGGCTATTGCCCGGGGCATTCGTTTTTCTCGTGTGGCTCACCACCCGCGATAGTTCTCGTAGAGCTTCTTCCCGCACCACCACACGGACAAGCCGAACAGCCCGCATCCAGTGAGGGTGCCGACGGCGATCAGCACTTTGGCCCACCAGGTAGTCGCGGTCGCGAATGAGTCCCACGCCCACGAAAACAGCGGACCAGCACCGATCATCTGAGTGACGCCACCGACGAGACCCCCGAAGATGATGAAGACCGCTGCGAAGGGCAGCAGCGCCAGGCACACTCGGCCCACCGTGGTCCAGGTCATCGCGGTCGAGAGCCGGTCGATACGACGCTCTGCGGCGTCCGCCGCCCGCTCCAACTTCTCTGCCCGGGAGGTCACGTTGTCGAGCTTCTCGGTGCTGATGTTCGCGACACGGCGCTCGAAGCCCTCGACCACCTGCTCCACGCCGCGCACAGGAGCCTCAACGGCATGAGCGAGCCTCGCGTCGAGCACCTTCACCGCATGCTTGGTCAGTTTGTCGGTGTCGATGGTTACCTGCCCGCGCTTGCGTACGGCTTCGGCAAGGTCAGCCGAAGCCGAGGTCGTCGTCTCCAGCTCCGTGCGGACCGTCTTCAATACCGACAGTGCTTCCAGGTCCGACTTCTTCATCGACGATCCGTTGCGCAGCTTCACGAGTGCGCTCTCGCTGAGCTGCTGAGCGACTGCGGCGAGAGTGCTTTCGATCTCGCTCAGCCTGGTCTTCGTTTCGTCGTCGAGCGATACCGTCGAGGGCTGCTCGGGCTGCTGCGAGGTCGACAGCTGATCCAGGCGCTTCGTCTGCTCCTCGTCCATCAGCTTGATATACGCGTTCTGCTCCGCGACGGTATTCGTCAGCTTCTCGATCTGCTGCCTGTCGTCGTCGTGCTCGGAGGTCAAGGCTTCCAGCATCCGAGTAACGCGATGCAGCTCGTCCTCCTGTCCCATCCGTTCCAGTGCTTCCATGCTTCTTTCCTTTCTGTGCGTGGTAGTCGAAGATCTGCTGCGCCCCCTCCGCAGTGAATTCGGGGGTGAGCCCGGAGGCCTTCTTGCGGCCGAGCTTCCCGTTGTCGTCGCGGCGCATCTTGTAGCTCCACCCGTCGCGGTTCGTGACTGCGAGAGCGACGCCGTGCTCGGCGAGCACCTGCTCGAAGGCATCCTGGTTGGCCGAGCGGGAGTCGGTGAGCGCGGCGAGCACTTTGTCGCCGAGCACCTGCTCGAACCCACCAGGTTTGAACGCCTCCCGGCGCAACTCCCAGTCCGGCTTCGGTTCCTCAGGATCAGGCAGCACCTGCAAACCCTCGTCCCGCATCAGTTCATCGTTGAGCTGGCGCAGACCGTGCTTCCACGCCGTGTATCGCTGAAGACTCCCGCCGGTCAGATCGTCGTGGTTGGTGACGAGGACGTGTGCATGCCCGTGCTTACCAGCCGAGTCGGCGTGGACGACCACCATGAAATCGGCGGAGTGCATCCTCTCGGCAAGTTCAACGGCCACATCCCGGATTCGATCGAGGTCCTCCTGTTTCGTCACGTCGAACTCGTCAGGGCTGAACGCGAGGACGTAGGACTGAATCTGGTTCGTGCGGCCATGCGCACTCGCGAGAGCTTGAGCGCGCTCGACGAACGCCAGCGGCGTCGCCGTGTTGTCGCCCGCGACACGGATAGCGAACGACCCCGCTCGAGTCCGAGGTTCTCCGGAGAGCAGCTTCACGCGCCCCTTGTACCCATGGCCGTACAGCACGTAGGCGGCCGATCCTGCAGCATCCCGCGACGGGCGAACATTGATGGTGCTCATGACGCCGTCCGATCCCCAAGTGCGGCCCGCACCTCGTCGACAGCATCGCGCAAGGCGACCACGAGGTCAGCGTCGAGCACCGTCGCCTTGCCGGAGTTGATCGCGCGCATGCACTGGTTGAGGTTCGAGCCGACCCGGCGAAGCTCGGTCACCGCACGTCCGAGTTCGGGGGCAATGGTCGGCACCGCCCCCGACGTGAGCGCTGCCCGTTCGATCTTCTCGATGTTCGAGGAGCGGGCGTCGAGGGCGTCGAGGATGACGGCCCGTGCCCACGAGCTCGGCCGCACACCGAGGACACGAGCCCGCCGGAGGACCGCTTCGCGATCCTCCGCGGACAGGCGAACGTCGAGCTTCGCCCGACGGTTCCGACGCGGTGCGTCGGCAGGCCCTACCGCTTCCGCATCCCCACGACCGGTGTTCACCTGGGAGTCGTGGGGATACTCCAGCGTCAGTGCCTGGCCGTCTGCACACCCCTCCGCACGAGCCCGACCAGCGTTGCTATGGGTGTCGGGCTCGTGCTCCGGGGTGTACAGACGACGGCCAGCAGGGTTCTTGTCCGACATTTCGCTGACGCTCATGTCGTCCAAAAACCGCTGGCCTCCGTCCTCGGTCGCTGCGCTCCCTGCGGGCGGAGGGGGCCCGGGACGCTGGCGCAGGTCCCGGATCGGAGTCGTCAACCGTTCCACGGCGTCTCCTCCTCAGGCTCAGGATCGACGGCCTGCTCGCTCGGCCCGGCGACCACACCCTTCGAACGGGATGCCGCCTTCTTTGCACGCTTCGCGCGCTTCGAACGCTGAGTCCTGAGGTGATCAGCCGACAGCTGAGTTAGCCGTTCGTAGAGATCGCCGTGCTCCTCGCGGAGCAGCTCCACGACCCTGGCTTCGACACGGCGCTGCTCTGCGGCAGCGGCGCGCTTGAGCTTCGCGATGCGTTCAGCCGCACGGCGGCGCTCCTGCGCAATCAGCTCGTCAAGGTTGTTCGTGATCTGGTTAGTCATGGTCAGTTCCTTTCGGTTAGTTCGGAGGCCGGTCGGCATCCGTAAGGTGGTTCGCAGTTGACGTTGCTTCCCCGGAGCGACCAGCGGGAAGCGCCAACGGCACGTCAGGGCTGTGCTCGGCGAGCCCATCCAACAACTCGGAGACAGCACCGTCAGCGTCGTGATCGATCTTGCTCTCCGGCCCGTAGCTCAGCGACAACCACTCGGAACTGACGTAGTAGCCAGAGGTCTTGTTGCGGACCCCGAGCCGGTACGGCTCGACCTTTCCGATGGGCTGGACGAGGTAGCGAAGAATGTCGTCTTCCCGGTAGACCCTCACCACCGACTGCAACCGACGGATGAACTGGTCGAGCGCTTCATCGACATTGCCCTTCTGGCGGGCGTAAAAGAAGAACTCGACCGGCTCGATGGTCGCGGTGATCACAATGAGCCGGGGAGCGACCTCACCCTTGTTCTTGTACCGTGCCCGAGCCGGTGAAGCGTTGTGCGGATCGAGCAGCAGAAGCCAGTCGTTCGCATCCATCGCCGACGCCCGAAGATCATCAAGCAGCATGATCTCCTCGCCCCGCCAGTCATCGAGAGGGTTTGTCGTCGCGGCACGGTAGACCTGCCACCGCTCCCCGTGTCCCTTGGCACACGAGATCGCCTCCTGGATGAACGCGTTCGCGAACCGAGTCTTACCGACCCCGGCGTCGCCATGAATGAAGACGACCTGGGTCGAGAACTCCCCAGCACGCAACTTCGCCGCCGCACGGTAAGCACGGCGCTGCCCATAGGCTGACAGGGCGTCGTCGATCTCCCGCTGATGCCGTGAGTAGATATCGAAGTACTCATCGGTGAGCATGATCTGGTCCCGCGTGAGTTCGCCCTGGAGCACCATCTCGCGGAACGCCTCAAACTCCAGCTTCGCCCGCTTCGCCTTGACGTGAGCGCGGCCCTTCCGCCACGCCGTATACCGCTCGCGGTACACCTGCTGGTAGCCCATGCCCCGCACGGTGGCGACCTGCTCCGGCGGATACTGGAACTTGTCGGCGTACTTAACATGCGTGAGGTAGGCCAAGCCGTTGTCATGCTGCTGCGTGATCTTCTTACCGCAGACCTCGACAGGTGCACCACCACGCGACTTATCGAGTTCGACGTACTGGACCTCGACGCCCAGGATCGCTGCCAGCTTCTCAATCGCCGCCGAGGTGTCCCGGCTCTTGAACTTCAGAAGCAGGTGCAAGTGCAGGTACTTCAGGACCTCGACCATCGAAGCCGTCACGTCATCCCAGCCAAGCTGAGTGTCGTCACCATGCAGGATGCAGTGAGCCTCTTCGACCACGAGACCAACAGATTCCAGCAGCGCGACCAAGTACTCCGTGATTGCATTGGCGGTCTCACGAAGTACATCGACGCGCGTCGGATCATCCTTCGGGAGACCGTTCGCTGCATGTGCCTGCTCCAACAGACCGACGAACACGGGATCGGTCGAGTGCTGCCAGCATTCCGGCTTGAGCTGCTGTACCAGCATGACCAGGGTCGGATTCGCTGCCTTACGCGCCATGACGGCCACCCCCGGGACGATGAACGTCAAGGCGCATCGATAAGCCGTTGTACCCCCGATGTACCCTCCGGTGTTCCCTGCGCAACGAGAGGTAGTTAGAGGAGGAACGAAGCGGCAGAACCAGCGGAAACACGCCGGTTTCGAGATGGCGCGGCGAATCTACAAGCCCTTCGCCGCGCCCGTAGATGGCATATAACGGCTCAGGTTCCACAACACTCTTCGCAGTATGGATGCGCACTCGATAACGGGGCTCAGGGGGGATGCGCTCTTCAATGGTTGCAGGAGTAGCACTCACTTGGCACCGCCAAGGAGAGCGCGCAGACGCCGGATCTGCTCATCCGACAGCGGGGGAGAGGACGCGACGACCCGCTCGGCGGCGGACTCCATTGACTCGAAGCTTCTCGCGGGCTTCGGTACGGCCAACGCGTCGAGATCGGCCCGCAGGACCTTGACGCGGCCACCGATCTTTACTGCCGGCAGCTTGCCTTGGGTGATGTATCGGCGAAGCGTCTGATACGCACCGTATCCGAGCTGTACAGCCTCGGTCAGGTTGACGTAGTGGGATAGGTCGGACTTGGGAGGAGTGGTGTACCCCATGAGAACTCCAGACAGAAGAATCTGTCCGGAGACGGGGGAATAGTTGTCCGGCTACTTTCCCGGTCGCCGTGCGCGATGCTCCACTGGGTCCCTACGGACCTCCGTGCCTTACGGGAGAAGTCCCTCCCAGCCGGGTCGTCTGTCTCTCAATCTCGACGTGGTTCCCGGTGCTACCCGGTGCTGACTAGGCGCTGCTCAACACAGCCCACGTGGGGTGATCCCCCTTCCTCAATCTTGCGTACGCGATCTCAGAAGGCTTGTCGCGATCCTATCCGGCCTGTCAAGCAAGGTCAAGCCCGAGTGCTCTTTACGTAAGTGCTGTACGGAACGTGGTGGAGTTCAGGTTCAATGTGTAGAAAGCGGCTCTGACCAGGGATTTTAGTCGACGGCTAGATGGTCGAGTTTCGTCCTTTCACCACAGCCGAATCCTGTCGATTCTCGTGGTTTGCCGGAATTGGTAGGCGTAGGCTCGCCATATTCGCGATTGTCCGGTCAGGGCTCGGATGGCCGCGGGGAGGCCGGACATCTGCTGCTGGTGAGCACGAGGAGTGCCGGGCTTGTGAGCGTGTGGTTTGCCAGATGGGTTCCTGTTCGTCCGGCGGCTCGGACGATGAGGATTGCGTGTTGCTCGCTCCCGGTCACGCGGGACGCTCGTTTCGTGATGTGAGCCAGCCCATCAGCTTGTTCTTCTTGCTGTTCTGGAACGCGGCGCAGAGCCAGGTGTCATCGGCCTGACGTTCAAAGACGAAAGTCTGGACCTTATTGAGCGGGACGTTTCGTCCTTTGCTGACTCCGCCCTCGCTCAGGATGATCGCAACATCGTCGCCGATGAAACGGATGCTCGTGACTTGCACTCGCATGCGACTGCCCTTCTGGAACCGAGTTAGGACCGGTTCGTGGTCGCTGGCAATCGCGCTCCTGCCCTTGCTGACCGATCCGAGGAAGGTGACATATGTTGCATCGGTAGTGAAGTAGCTCGCGTAGTTTTCGGCATCTCCGTCGTCCCATGCCTCGACCATCTGGGCGAGCACATGCGCTATATTTGTTTGCATGGGAGTAATGATTGCATGAACGCAAGTAAACGACAAGAGCGGTCTCTTGATCCTGAGCTGTATCGCCGGTACCTCGCGGCTCTGACGCTGTTCCACCAAGCTGCGGCTGACTCGGTCGGACTCTCCGGCACTGACTACCAGGCCAGCAACCTGCTGGAGCTTGATGGGCCGATGGCGAGCAGTGAGCTCGCGCGGCGCCTCGGACTGTCACTCGCTGCGGGGTCGCGACTTGCTGATCGGCTCGTCGAGGCTGGGGTCGCTCGCCGACATGCGGACAGCACTGATCGGCGGCGAGTGATCATCGAGCACTCGGGAGTCCTCCCGGGGGAGCTCGCGCGCACGCTTGACCGGGTTCGAGAACCGATTGCCGCCGCGCTGGCATCAATGTCAAGCGAACAGCTGTCAGGCGTCGCCGCGTATTTGGCAGCCGCCACCAGTGCTTACGCACAGTCAGCACGCTCGCTCAGCGACGTGCCTTGACTTCCACTTCGCCGAATAGACGTCGCTGCTGCCTGAGGTCGCTAGCGGATGGTTGTTCGTCGAACGCGTTGCCGTCGAGACGGTCGAGGTCCAGGATCGGATGTCTGACTTCTGCGCAAGCACGTCCGCGTGGACCCCTGGCGCGCTCTTCGGCCGCGAGTTGATCTGAGAATGCGCGGCGACTCTGCGTGCCTTGCTTGTCCGGCTGCACGCCCGCAAGGGGGTTGAGTGGTACCATGAAGTTGTACCGGTCGACGCAGTGGAAGGGGCCATGATGTCTATCAGCGCAAGTGAGGCACGCAAGACCTTGTTCCCGCTCATTGAGCGAGTGAACGAGGATCGCGATGCCGTCGAGATCGTCTCTCGCAAGGGCAACGCCGTCCTCATGCCCGCTGACGAGTACGCCGCGTGGCAGGAGACAGCATACCTGTTCCGCTCGCCGGCAAACGCTCGCCGCCTGCTCGATGCCTACGAACGTGCCCGCGCAGGGAAGACCGAGCACCACGACCTCGATCGTGCTGATGAGGAAGCCTGAGTGCGTCTGGTTTGGGACGAGTCCGCGTGGGAGGACTACAAGCACTGGCAGACAGCTGACCGTAAGATCCTGAAGCGGATCAACACACTCATTGATGCTTGCTTGCGCGATCCGTTCTCCGGAATCGGAAAGCCCGAACAGCTGAAGTATGGAGCACAGGGCTCATGGTCGCGACGCATCACCGACGAACACCGGCTCGTCTACCTCGCCGTCGATGACGACCTCGTGATCCTGCAGGCCCGTTACCACTACTGAGAGCGAGTGTCCCACCTGGACGTAGTCAGGGGTCTGTGTCCTCGAGACCTGCGGACCCGTTCCCTTGCTCCGTGATCTTCTTGACGGCGTCGACGGTGCGGACCAGTTACTGATCTTTGGATCCTGGCCCGCGCGCCGTGCCGGTCAAAGTGGTGCTTTCCTGAACGATATCGACCTGCTCTTGATCGGAAACGTGCCGCGCTGAGCGCTCGCCTCGATCGCTGCTGCCGCGGGTGAGGAGTTGGATGTTCCCGTGAATGTGACAGGATTGACTGCCGACGAGTGGGATGTGGCCGATCCGTCGCCGTTCGTCGCGACACTCGGGTCGAGGCCGATTGACGACGTGCTGACGGGCGAGGTCCGTGCTTGAGGCCAGCGACGCATCGGGCCGATCACTCCCGGAGAGTTCCTGATGCAGGACTTCATCGAGAGGTACGGCATTACGCAGAACGAGCGCTCCGTGTCGATCGGAGCTCCGCTTGGCGGATCAACGAGATCGTGCGCGGAAAGCGAGGCATCACCGCCGACACCGCGATCCGTCTGGCGCGATACTTCGGTACGTCCGAGGAGTTCTGGATGAACCTGCAGTCGAGCTTGCGAGCTGCGAATGGAACGCAGTGTGCTGCGCGAAAAGGATGCAACGATCACGCCGTTGAAGGTTGCGTGAGCGAGGGCGCCCGTACCCAGGTACTGTAATCCAGGTGAAGATGGAGGCATCCGTCGAGATCGTCCCCCGCGATGACAATCCTGCTGGTACGAAACAAGGTGGAGTTGAAGTTCAATGACTGATGACAGTGTGATCGACGAGGCGGCTCTGCCTCCGTGCCCGGAATGCTCCGAGGCGTACACCTACGAGCAGGGCGCGCTGCTCGTGTGCCCGATGTGCGGGCACGAATGGTCCCCAGATGAGGGCGACGAATCAGCCTCCGATGACGGAGTCATGCGCGATGCCGTCGGCAATGTGCTCGCCGATGGCGATGCTGTCACCGTCGTCAAGGGACTCAAGGTCGCAGGCAGCGGCGGAAGCACCATCAAGGTCGGCACCAAGGTCAAGAGCATCCGTCTGCTCGACGAACCGGTCAACGGCCACGACATCGATGCCTCGGTGCCCGGTATCGGGCGGATCTACCTGAAGTCCTCGGTCGTCAAGAAGGTCTGACGCCTCGATGCGGAGCTCCCCAGTCGGGGAGCCCGGAATGCCGGCACCACAGTCCGGTTCGTGATCGACATCGCGTATCGACGTACACTCGACTGCCCAGGCCTGGCTCCGCGGTGAGCTGCTTCGTTCCGAATCTCGGCGGAATATTGACATAACGCCTAGCGTTATTGACGCGGTGCGTTATATCATTCTTCTGTGATCAGATCGTTCGCCGACCGTGATACCGAGCGTATCTGGCGTCGCGAGTCGGCGAAGAGATTCGATCCGCGCATACACCGGACGGCGAATCGGAAATTGCATCTTCTCGATGCTGCGCCCTCGCTCGACGCTTTGCGGGTACCTCCCGGCAACCGTTTGGAGGCGCTCAAGGGCGATCGGGTCGGTCAGCACAGCATCAGGGTCAACGATCAGTGGCGAATCTGCTTCCGGTGGACCGATGCAGGACCCGAAGACGTCGAGATCGTCGACTACCACTGAGGAGGGGCCATGTCCGAAAAACTCTATCCGCCGATCCACCCGGGCGAGGTCCTGATGGAGGACTTCATCAAAGGGTTCGGCATCACGCAGAACAAGCTCGCCGTGTCGATCGGTGTGCCACCTCGGCGCATCAACGAGATCGTCCACGGCAAACGGGGGATCACAGCCGATACGGCGTTGAGGCTGGGGCGTTACTTCGGAGTGTCACCGCAGTTCTGGCTCAACCTGCAGACTCAGTATGAACTGGAACTTGCTCGGGATCGGCTGTCTGATCAGGTCGAGTCGATCGTTCCCCTGCGCATTGCCTGACCGAGTAGGGAATCGGCTCGATGACCGGGGTTCGGGCTCGCCTGATGATGAGGAACTCGGCTAGGAATCTCAGCCCATCAACTGCGGAGTATCCCGCGAGCACGGCCCGATCGTCTGATGGCGAACGAATACACGAGCGCCCACACGACTCCGATCGGAGCAGTGACCGCGAGAGCGATCCCAGAGACGACCACGACGGGGAAGGGCCACGTGGGTCCGTTTCCGTCCAGACTCGAAACGTTGAACCCGAGCAGCGTGCCGAAGACGAAGAGATACGCATAGGTTCCGAAGAACACAATCGACGCCAGTCCTGCCGCCATCAGAGGGCCGAACGTGGTGAGGACTTCGCGTCTGCTCAACTGGTGCCTTTCGTCGTCATGGAGTGGGCCGGCAATTCCACCTCGAGCAAAGGAATCCGGCTTGGTATTCATCAAAGCCGGTGCCTTCCCGTGTTGCGCCCATCGACACACGAAAGTTGCCGATTCGAAATCTCAGACCTGTTCGCCCCCTTTCGAAGAGCAGCTCGCCAGACGCAGCACGTCATGTCGAACGCACTGCCGCTGTGTGGAAGACTGATCCCGTCCCCGCTGATCTTCCGCAAGGAGCACCCGCATGACCGACAGTGCCGCTGGCCTCATCCGCACCCTGATCGAGAACCTCAAGGAGGCCCCTGACGAGTGGACATCGCTGTCGATGGTCCTCGGTTTCGACCATGAGAAGGTCAACAGCGTCGGCGGCTTCGTCTACGGCGCCGAGGATGTGGTCACGTCGGTGACCGCCTCCCCGTACGATATTCGGCCCGCAGTGAAGGCCTTCACCGACGAACGGTACCCGGACGGGACGCCATTGCCGGTCAGCATGCTCGTCCAGTTCGATTCCCCCACAGGGAACTACGAAGTGACGTTCGAAGACACCGACAGCTCGCGGTGGCAGGTGACACCGGCGAACTTCAAGACCATTCGCGAGGTCTTGCGTCCGAACTTCGCGTGACGCTGCTCGCCTCCGCGCGAGCCGTCCCGCTACGGCATGAACGAACGCCACCGCCGCTTCCGCCGCTCGAACGCGAACCGCTCCGAACGCAGCCGCCGGATCCGATCGACGACGTCCGGGGCATAGCCGAACGCCGCATCCGTGTCGACGAGCCCGTCGAGCACCGCAGCATACCGTTCGACGGGAAGATCGATGCTCCGGCACAGCATCACACGTGCCACCTCGGTGGAGGCCGACTTCTCGAGATCGAGGATCATCCGATCGTGCGCGGAGAGCTCGGTGACGGTTCCAGGGACCACGCGCCCCAGTCTGGCACGCCGGTGCGAGCACCCGCCAAACCCCGAGGTCAGCACCGTCCTCGCCCCCACCCCGGTCACGCCTGCGCCGAGGTGTTTGCGGTCGACGCCGCAGACCACCGCCGCTCACAGGTGACATTGTCACCGCATTTCGATCCGCGAGTCCGCACTCGGGGTTATGATCGTCGCCATGACAGCGACCCCGACGCCCCTGACCCGCTCTCGGCTCGTCCCCATGCGCCCGCGCGACCCCAACGAACCCGGCCGCTCCGCCTCGACGCTCGAACTCTTCTTCGACCTCGTCTTCGTCGTCGCCGTCTCGATCGCCTCGGTGCGCCTCGCCGAGGCGATGACCGAAGGCCACGTCACCGACGGCGTCATCGACTACCTCATCGTCTTCTTCGGCATCTGGTGGGCGTGGATGAACTTCACGTGGTTCGCCACCTCCTTCGACACCGATGACTGGCTCTACCGCCTGCTGACGATCATCCAGATGGGCGGCGTCCTCGTCCTCGCCGCCGGTATCGGCCTCGTCTTCGAAGAGCACAACTTCACCGTCGTCATCATCGCCTACGTCGTCATGCGCTTCGCACTCGTCGCCCAATGGGTCCGCGCCTCGTGGTCATCGCCGTCGGCCCGCAGCACGTGCCGCCTCTACGCGATCGGGGTGAGCATCGTCCAGCTCCTCTGGCTGCTCACCCTCCTCCTGCCCGGCAGCGGCTTCTTCATCGCCCTGCCGATCCTCATCCTCGCCGAGGTGGCCGTCCCCGTCATCGCCGAACGTGCCGGACTCACCCCTGGCACCCGCACCACATCACCGAACGCTACGGACTCTTCACCCTCATCCTGCTCGGTGAGAGCCTGCTCGCGTCGGCCAACGCCATCATCGAAGCCATCCAGGACTCCGATGCCCTCGGCCCGCTCATCGCCATGGCCGTCCTCACGCTCATCGCCACAGCAGCACTGTGGTGGATCTACTTCTGGCCGCCCCACCACCGGTCGATCCGCGGCCTGCGCAACTCGCTCGCCTACGGTTACGGCCACTACTTCATCTTCGCCGCCGCCGGTGCGTTCTCCGCCGGCATCGAAGCCGAGATCGCCGTCATCACCGACCACAGCAAGCTCGAACCGCCCTTCGCCTCGTTCGCGTACACGATCCCCATCGCCGTGTTCATCCTCGGCGTGTGGGCGATCGCGATCCGCCCGAACGCCGACCGGGTCGTCAACATCGTCGTTCCCCTCGGTGGTCTCCGCGTCCTCATCGACCCGCTCATCCCGGTGCCCTTCGCCCTGACCTCGGTCATCCTCATCGGCATCGTCGTCGTCCTCGTCTGGCGCCCGCCCCTGCCTGACCCCGATGACGAACCCGCCGAGGTGCTCGTCGACTGAACGCTCGACCCTCACCCTTGGGGTCGCCTCAGACACTGAGACTCAACCACCGAGACTCAGTCCGCGGATTCCTCCGGTCGGACGAGACCGGGGTCCTCATCGATGAGGGTGAGCAGCGCAGTGAGCGCCGGAGGCTGCCAGCGGCGGCGCGGCCAGGTCAGGGAGATCCGCCACAGCGGAGCAGGCTCCGGCAGATCGATGACCCGGATGCCGGTGCGCCCGAGCACGGTCGAGCGCGGCAGCAACGCGATGCCGAGCCCGTGCCGGACGAAGGCGATGATGAGCGCTGCCGTCGACGATTCGGTGCTCACCTGCCGCTGCAGCCCCTGAGCACTGAAGGCCTCGTCGGTGACGGTGCGCTGTCCGAAGCCGGTGGGGAAGTCGATGAACTCCTCGTCGGCGATCTCGGGCAGAGTCACCTCGGCGGACCCTGCCAGGCGGTGATTCTCACCGACGATGACGACGACAGGGGAGCGGGAGATCTCCCGGGAGATCAGGGACGGATGGGCGGCGACGTCGGTGGAGAACGTCGCGTCGAGACGGTTGTCCGTCGTCTCCTGCCGCAGACCGGCCGAACCGGCAGGGGAGGAGATGAGCTGGAGTTCGACGGCAGGATGGAGCTGCCGGTAGCGGCCGATGAGCCGCGGCAGGTCGAAGGGCAGCTCCGAGGTGGGCGTGCCCAGCCGCAGCCGTCCGCTGACGACGCCCTCGGCCTGCCTGACCGCGGCCAGCGCCGCCTGCTCATCGGCGAGCAGCGCCCGAGACCGCACGAGCAGCTCCTCCCCGGCAGGGGAGAGCTGGAAGCTGCGGGTGGTGCGGATGATGAGCGGCACCCGGGCCTCGCGCTCGAGCGTTTTCACCGCAGCGGACACCGTCGACTGGGCGACATGCAGAGCCTCGGCGGCACGCGTGAAGCTGCGCGCCTCGGCGACGGCGACGAAGTACTCGAGCTGACGCAGATCCATCGACCAATCATCGCACAGAACGATTTCTGTCATCCGAATCATTCGTTGGACACGATGAGTGCTGCGGGTGGAAGGTGGAAGCATCCCCTGACGAGTCCCGCAGCATCCCCGTGAGAACAGGAGCGAGCATGAAAGCGACGATGAGCAGTCCGGCGACATCGGTCAGCCGCCGGCATGGCCGCGGATTCTGGTTCGTCGCCTTTGCCTTCCTCGTCGGCATGGCCTATTCGACCCTGCCGACCCCGCTCTACGCGATCTACGCCGAACGCGATTCGTTCTCCACCTTCGTCATCACGATCGTCTTCGCGATGTACGCCGTCGGCGTCGCCGTCAGCCTCCTGCTCGCCGGGCACGTCTCCGACTGGGTCGGCCGCAAACGCATCATCATCGCGGCTCTGGGACTCGAGATCGCCTCGGCGCTCATCTTCCTCCTCTGGCCCGACCTCCCCGGTCTCCTCGCCGCCCGGTTCATCTCCGGCTTCGGCATCGGCATGCTCACCGCCACGGCCACCGCCCACCTCCACGAACTCCACGGCAGGCACCGTCCGGAGGCGAGTTCGGCCCGGTCGGAGACCGTGTCGATCGCGGCGAACATCGGCGGCCTCGGGCTCGGCCCGCTCATCGGCGGGTTCCTCGCCCAATACGTCGCCGGGCCGCTCGTCGTGCCCTATCTTGTCTTCCTCGTCCTCCTCGTCCTCGCCGTCGTCGGCGTGGCTGCGACCCCCGAGACCGTCGAGGTGCTGCCCTCGCGGCCGCGGTACCGTCCGCAGCGTCCCGGCGGTGCCGGATCCGGGCGGGGCTTCTGGTTGGCGGGGATGGCCGCGTTCACGGCGTTCTCCGTCTTCGGCGTCTTCACCTCGGTGGCCCCCGGATTCGTCGCCGGCGCCCTCCACCAGCCCAATCGGCTCGCGGCCGGGGCGATCACCTTCGTCGTCTTCGCCGCAGCCGCCCTCGCCCAGACGGCCACCCGAAACCTGGGGGCGCAGGTCAGGCTCTCCCTCGGCTCACTCGCCGAGGCGGTCGGCCTGCTCGTCCTCGTGTGGGCGATGCTTGCCAACAGTGCGCCGCTGTTCCTGCTCGGCGGAGCGCTCGCCGGTGCTGGTGCGGGCTTCCTCTTCAAGGGCGCGATCGGCACGGTCCTCGCCTCGACCCCGGCCCGCAGCCGGGGAACGGCGCTGGCCGGTCTCTTCCTCGTCGCCTACATCGGGCTCATCGTGCCCGTTCTCGGACTGGGTCTCGCGGTGACCGTGGTGTCATCGACGGCGGCGATGATCGGACTGAGCATCATCCTCATCGTCATCCTCGCCGCCCTCCAGGTCAGCGCACGCCGCAAGTGAGCGCGCACGCTGGTGAGAGCGCGCGGCCGGTCAGCGCGCGACGCCGGTGAGCGAAACTTCAGTCTCCGTACTTCTCGAGCAGTGCCGCCACCGAATCCTTGCCGAGCTGATTCGCCGCCAGCGGGCTGTCGCCGGTGAGGAGGTTCCGGTCGCGCATGGTCGCCCCGGTCATCTCCGTGTTCTCGACGACGATGCCCGCCTTCTCCAGGGCTTCCCCGAGCGCCCAGGGCATCTTGCCGGGCAGGTACCCGATGTCGATGTTCGCGCCCTGATCGAGCGCATCGGGGAAGGCGACGATGCGGTATCCGGAGAACGGGTTCTCATCCCTCCCGACTCCGGAGGCGAGCAGCCCGGCCGGTCCGTGGCAGAGAGTGATGACGAGGCGGTCGTTGTCGAGGAAGAAGTCGAGCGCCTCCCTGAGGACGGCGCTGTCGGGGATGCCGTTCATCGCCCCGTGGCCGCCGGGGATGAAGATCGCGGCATATTCGTCAAGCCCCTGCTCGATGACCTCGGCGAGCCTCTTCGGGTCTTTGAACTGCTCCTTCGTCGCCTCCCACGCTGAGCCCACTGCTTCGTCGTCCTTCGGGTAGGCCCACCATTCGAACTTGCCGGGTTCGCCGCTGACGGTGGCGATGTCGATGCCGTATCCTGCCTCGGCGATGTGGTGGAGCGGCAGGAGCGTCTCGACTGGATGGTTGCCGGTGGAGAAGAACGTCTCGTTCTGCATGAGCATGTAACGCTCGTCGGTGGCGATGACGAGGACCTTCCACCGCCCGCCCGTGTACTTCTCATCCGTGCCCAGTCCGTCGAAGTCGGTCTTGTCCGCCGTGTACTGGGACAGCGAGTACGGGGACGGGAAGTAGGCGTTGTTCTCCGCCGGGTCCGGCTTCGGCTGGCGATCCTGGTCGGCGGGGGTGGTTTCGGACATCTCGTTCCTTCCATCGTCGGTGCCGGGCACCGGATCTCTCGCCGAGGTGGCTCCCGGCCTGATCATGCAGGTTCGATTGTCGTGTTGCCGCCCAACCTATGCCAGGTGCTGAGGATGCACAAGGGTGAGGTGTGTCGGTCGCGTCGGGGAGAGACGGCTCGCAGCGTCGGGCGCCGCCAGGCGTACCTGGGCTGTGGGACGATGAGACCATGCCTGTGCCGACACCGACGTTGGTGACCGAACGCCTCCGACTGCGCCCTTTCGCTGCCTCCGATGCCGATGACCTCTTCGCCCTGCAGTCCGATGCGCGGGTGCTCGAGTTCTGGGATTCACCGCCGTGGACCGATCGCACGATGATCGAACGGTTCCTGGGCGGATGCCGGACGATGGCCGATGAGGGCACCGGTGGGCGAGTGGCCGTCGAACGCACCGAGGATCGGGCGTTCATCGGCTGGTGCACGTTCAACAGCTTCAACCCGGACTTCCGCAGCGGGTCGCTCGGGTACTGCTTCACCGCGGAGTCCTGGGGGCACGGATATGCGACCGAAGCCGCCAGGGCGGTGCTGAGCTGGGCCTTCGGAGCCTTCGACCTCAACCGGGTGCAGGCCGAAGCCGACACCCGCAATGCCGCCTCGGCGCGGGTGCTCGAAAAGCTCGGCTTCCAGCGGGAGGGAACCCTGCGCGAGGACTGCATCGTCGACGGTGTCGTCTCCGACTCGTGGGTGTACGGTCTGCTCAGACGGGAGTGGCCGGGGTGAGGGGCCGCCCTCCGCGCAGGGACACCGGGTCTCCGGGCAGGGACGACGGGATCGGCCAACCACCTCGGCGAGGATTGAAAACGACCGGGGAGAGTGCAAGGATCACTCTTCGTGAACACCGATTCGGGTGAGCAGCCCGATACCCCGCCGACGCAGGCAGACCCGGCACCACCTGCGACGAAACAGCCGCGCGATCCCCGGCGACTCGCCACACCGCTGCCGCTGCTCATGCTCGGGGCCCTCGGGATCGTCTTCGGCGACATCGGCACCTCCCCGCTCTACGCCCTGCAGACGGTCTTCAGCATCCACCACAACTCGGTCGCCCCCACCGAACAGGACGTCCTCGGAGTCGTCTCCATGGTCTTCTGGTGCCTCATGCTCATCGTCTCCATCGCCTACCTCGGCTTCATCCTCCGCGCCGACAATGAAGGCGAAGGCGGCATCCTCTCCCTGGCCGCGCTCATCAAACGCAAGCTCGGGGCCGGATCGTCCCGCGTCAAGGTCGTCATGGTGCTCGCGATCATCGGCGCCGCCCTCTTCTACGGCGACTCACTCATCACCCCCGCAGTCTCGGTGCTCAGCGCCGTCGAAGGACTCCACGTCGTCAGCCCCGAGCTCGGCCCGTGGGTGGTGCCGTTGGCCGTCGTCATCCTCGCCACCCTCTTCGCCGTCCAACGGTGGGGGACAGGCTCCATCGGCCGAGCGTTCGGACCGATCATGTTCGTCTGGTTCGCTGTCCTCGCGCTCCTCGGCATTCCCCAGATCATCGCCAATCCGTCGATCCTCCGCGCACTCTCACCGACCTATGCGTTCGACTTCGCCCTCGACCGCCCTCTCGTCGCCTTCATCGCCGCCGGCGCCGTCGTCCTCGCCGTCACCGGAGTCGAAGCGCTCTACGCCGATATGGGCCATTTCGGGCGCCGTCCCATCGTCGTGGCCTGGTTCAGCATCATCTTCCCCGCCCTCGTGCTCAACTACTTCGGGCAGGGTGCGATGATCCTCGTCGACCCGTCGGCGATCGAGAACCCGTTCTTCCGCCTCGCCCCCGGCTGGGCGCAGATGCCGCTCGTCGTCCTCGCCACCGCCGCCACGATCATCGCCTCACAGGCGGTGATCTCCGGGGCCTTCTCCGTCTCCCGCCAGGCCACCCGACTCTCGCTGTTGCCGCGACTCAAGGTCATCCAGACCTCGAAACGCGAAAGCGGACAGATCTATGTGCCGGCGGTCAACGGGATCCTCTTCATCGGCGTCATGGCGCTTGTGCTCTCCTTCCGCTCCTCCCAAGCGCTCGCCTCCGCCTACGGTCTGGCCGTCACCGCGACGCTCCTCCTCGAACTCTCCCTCTTCCTCCTCCTCGCACTCGAGATCTGGAAGTGGAAGCTGCCGTGGGTGCTCCTCACGGGCCTGCCCATCGGCGGCGTCGAATTCGCGCTGTTTGCCGCCAACGTCGTCAAGATCGCCTCCGGCGGGTGGCTGCCGCTGGCCATCGCCGCGGTTCTCGTCACGATCATGCTCACGTGGAAGAAGGGATCGGCGCTGATGTTCGGCAGGCGAGCCGAAATGGAAGGACCCATCGAGGACTTCGTCGAGGAGATCGGCCGCGCACCCGTCCTCCGGGTGCCCGGCGTCGCCGTCTACCCGCACGGCAACCCGGCGACGGCCCCGCTGGCGCTGCGCTCGAACGTCGACTGCAACCACATCCTCCACGAACACGTCGTCATCGTCACGATCAAGAACCTCGGCGTCCCCCACGTGAGCCATGACAAGCGCGTCGTCGTCTCCGATCTCGGCCGTCCCGACGACGGCATCGTCCACGTCCTCTACAGCATCGGATTCAACGACTCACAGGACGTTCCGAGTGCGCTGCGGCAGGCCGTCGGTCGCACCCCGGAGCTCGACTTCGACCCGAAGGAGGCGATGTACATCATCTCCGTCTTCCGGATCGAACCCGGCGGCGACGCCCGGATGGCGCGCTGGCAGAAGAGCCTCTTCCGCACCCTGGAGAAGGCCTCGGCGAACCGCACCCACGTCCTCCACCTGCCCGCCGACCGCACGACGGTCATGGGGGAGACCGCCGAACTCTGAGCAGGTCGGGGCACTCAGGCGCCGAGGCCGGGGCCGGGAGCAGAGGTCGGAGCCGGCATCGAGGCTCAGGTCGACGGCGGGCGCCCGGAGAGTACACTCGGCCACGTCAGCTCAGCGCGTGTCAACCGGCGAAAGGGGCGAAACCGTGCTCGAGGTTCCACCGCTGGTCATCGGCGTCGTCCTGCTCCTCGTAAGGGGAGTGCTCGCCTTCACGTTCTTCCACGAATCGCTGCTCAAGCTCAAGGACGTGCGCGCCTTCGCGAAGAACGACGGACTGCCGCTGCCGCTGGCCTGGTTCGTGCCGATCGCCGAATTCGCCGCAGCCCTGTCCTTCACCACCGGCGTGCTCGCACAGTTCGCGGGCATCGGCGTTGTCGTGCTCATGCTCATCACGATCTCGATGCAGAACTTCCGCTGGCACAGCGCGTACTGGGCGGCCGAAAACGGCTGGGAGTACGACCTCTTCCTGCTCACCATGGCCGCAGTCATCGCGGTCTTCGGTCCCGGCCCGATCAGCATTCCCGGACTGCTCAGCCTCAGCTGACGAGGTTGAGCCGACGAGGTTGGGCGAACGAGGCTGGGCAACAGGACCCTCAGCGCAGCTCGCCGGCGGCGTAGGCCGCCTGACCGGCATGCTGCGTGGCATCGTCGACGATCGAGACGAGACGCACGCCCCGGGTGACCGGCGGTGTCCAGTTCTCGTCGATGACGACGCCGAAGTCCTCAGCAGACAGCGTGTTCGCATAGTCGATGAGGGCGGTCAGGGCGGCCGTGGCGTAGTCGGTGAGCAGTCCCTGATCGTTGACGACGATCTCGGACGCCTGTTCGGGAGTGTGACCGTAGCCGACCGTGTCGCCGATCGCGCCGAGGTCGAACCGCTCACGGTACGTCTCCCACACCTGCGGTTCACCCGAGAGCCCGGAGAGCTGGACGTCGACCTCCCGTCCGATGTGCCACAGCAGCCACGCGATCGAGTTCGGATGCGAACCCGGATGCGCGTTGAGCTGCTCCGGGGTGAGGTCCGGAAGACCCGTGACCGCGTCGATGGGACGGTGGGCGAAGTCGGCGAAGAGCTCGGTGATCGTCATGGCTCCCATTGTGCTCCTCGCATCCGCGGATTTCAGCCCCCGCCGCTGCCCACCTCGGTGTCCACGATCCGGAAGACCGCCTCGTCGCGGGAATAAACCAACGTCCGTTGCGGCTGTTGTGGGCACCATCGAACGTCAACGAAGGAGTCTCACATGAGTCGCGTCGTCATCCTCGGCGGACACGGGAAGGTCGCGCTGCTCGCGGCCCCGAAGCTCGCGGCGGCAGGGTTCGCCGTCGACTCGGTCATCCGCAACCCCGAACAGGCCGCCGACATCGAAGCCGCCGACGCCCATCCGGTGGTCCTCGACATCGAGACCGCGGATACCGACGCCCTCGCCGAGGTGTTCGCCGGAGCCGATGCCATCGTCTTCTCCGCCGGTGCAGGCGGCGGGAGCCCGGAGCGGACCAAGGCCGTCGACCTCGAGGCCGCAAAGCGAGCCGTCGACGCCGCCGAACAGGCCGGCGTCAAGCGCTTCGTCATGGTCTCGTATGCGACCGTGGGCATCGACCTCGACCGCATCGACCCGGCGAACTCGTTCTACCCCTACGTCGAGGCCAAGCACGGCGCGGACGCCTACCTGCGCAACAGTTCCCTCGACTACACGATCCTCGGACCCGGACACCTCACCCTCGATCCCTCGAACGCTCTGGTGACGATCGCCGATGAGCGCGGCGACATCGAAGGCCGCACTCCCGGCGAAGGACAGGGCGTGACCTCGCGCGAACTCGTCGCCGACGTCATCACCTTTGTCATCGTCAACGACGCCGCCGTGCGGGAGACGGTGAACTTCTACGACGGTTCCGTGCCCCTCGCCGAGGCGATCGGCTGAACCTGCGGCCGCCTCGGCGAGGGTGCGGTGGGGTCGGTCGACGGGCGGCGGGTTCGGGGCTCAGTCGAGTCGATTCCACAGATGGTGGGTCAGCCCGCTGGCGGTGCCCACCGTCTCGAGTGAGAAGCGGTCCGTCAGCGTCTCCGGGTTCTCCCACAGCCGCACCCCGGTGCCGAGGACGATGGGCACCGTGACGGTGTGCATGAAGTCGACGAGTCCCGCGGCGAGGAATTCCTTGACCGAGGTCGGGCCGCCGCCGAGGCGGACGTCGAGTCCGTCTGCGGCGGCCTTCGCCTGCGTGAGCGCCTCGAGCGGATCGGCGTCGATGAAGTGGAAGACCGTGCCGTTGGGGAACTCCATTGGCGGACGGGGGTGGTGAGTGAGGATGAAGCACGGGGTCGCGAACGGCGGCTCCTCGCCCCACCAGCCCCGCCAGCCGTCCTCGGGCCACGGCCCGGTCTGCGGACCGAACTTCTTCCGCCCCATGATCTCGGCCCCGATGCCCTGACCCCACATCGCGAAGAGCGCACGGTCGACGGTCACCGGGTCGGCCGGGGCGCCGTGGACACCTGAGATGACGCGACCGTCGAAGTAGGAGAAGAGGGCTCTGGCTCCGCCGATGGGCTCGTCGAAGGTCACATGGTCCCCGGCCGCGTAGCCGTCGAGGGAGACGAAGAGGTTGTGGACTCGCGTGCGTGCCATGGCTGCTCCTGCCGGTTGCCGAGTGCGGGTGGATCCAGAGTAGGATGAAGCACTTGCAGAGTGCAATCACCTGAGGGAGGAAATGTGGCCAGGGAACCGCGTTCGGGCTGTGCGATCAACGCCGCCGTCGAGGTGCTCGGCGATGCGTGGAGCCTCATCGTGCTCCGTGACATCGTCTTCGGCAACCGCCGGCACTTCCGTGAGCTGCTCGTCGGCAACGACGAGGGCATCGCCTCGAACATCCTCGCTGATCGCCTGAAGAAACTGGTGGACGAAGGGCTCCTGACCAAGGCGGAGGCGGTCCGCGGTCAGAAGGCGAAATACTCGCTCACCGAGTCGGGGATCCAGACCCTGCCGGTCATGGTTGCACTCGGAACCTGGGGGATGACCCACCGCGAGACCTCACCGGAGCTGACGATCCGATCCAGACTCATGACCGAAGACCCCCAGCTCGTCTCCGGCCTCATGGAGGAGCTGAGGGAGACTCACCTCGGCGTTCCGCGTCCCGATCCGGATTCACCGCGCGCTTCGGAACGGCTGCAGGCCGCCTTCGACGCGGAGATCGCCGGAAGCTGAGCCGGTCGTCGAACTTGGTTGCGGCCGGCGCCGATGATCGGGGATTGCCGCGCGGAGGTCGCTGGGACGATTCTGTTGTCTGATCCTTCGAGGTGTGATTCCATGGAATAAGCAGTTGCAATATGCAATCGCTTAATCCCAGTACTGATCCCGAAGGAACGATCATGTTCAGCGGACTCATGGCCGGCATCACCGTCGGCAGCGAGGAGGAAGCGACAGAATGGCATTCCAGTCTCTTCGCGCCCATTCTCCCGATCACCGTTCCGGACGGGAACCAGGTGGTGTTTTTCAGTGAGTGAGTTCGCAGACGATCAGGGCGCACCTGTGACCGCGACGATCAGCCTCGGTGCTGATATCGAGCACCCGGTCTCGACAGTGTGGACTGCCTTCGCCGAAGCAGATCAGCGTGTGCAGTGGGGAGTCCCCGAAGGGGAGGAGATGGTCTGTGACATCGACGAATTCCGCCCCGGTGGATCGATCCGCGCCCGTTGCGGGGCGCCTGGAGCATTGGAGTTCGCATCGACTGGGCAGTACTGCGCTGTCATGCCGGAGCGTCACATCGTGACCACTGAGACTCTCACAAGAGACGATGAGATCCTCTCGACCGCCATCATCACCTGGACCCTGACGGCCACCTCGACAGGCACCAGAGTCGAACTCGTCGACCAGGTCGTTTCCTTCGTCGGTCAGGGGATGATCGACGGCCACCGGAACGGCCACGACATCTGCCTGCGACAGCTCGGCGAATTCCTCAGTTCGTGAGATCCGCAGCCCACGGAATATCGGCGCCGGTACGGCCGACGGTGATCCCGGCCAACGTCGACGCCCTGTCGCCCAATGACGTCAGTTCCGCAGTGCCGAGGTCGGACAACGCTGACGTCGCGGCATGCACATCGTGGATGAGGGAGACCATGAACGTGTCCCCGGCCCCGATCGTATCCACGACGTCGACCCGAGCCGAAGCCACCGTCGCCCGCGCCGAGGCGGTCGCCAGGACTGCGCCCTCACCTCCGCGAGTCATCGCCACCAGGTCCGGACCAAGGCCGAGCAGACGATCGACCTGCGCTTCTTCAGCGAGGTCGGGGTAGAGCCACTCGGCATCGACATCGCTGAGCTTGACGACGTCGACGCGTGCGGCGAGGTCCTCGAATCGGGCCAGTGCCGCCGTCTGCTCGCCGATGATCGTCGGGCGGATGTTCGGGTCGAACGTCACCAGTCGCGTCGACGGGTGACGGTTGTCGAGCAGGGCGTCGATCGTCGCGGCGCCCGGCTGGAGGAAGGCTGCGATCGATCCGATGTGGATCGCCTCCCACGGTTCGCCTGTGACCGGTGCCGGATCAGGAGCCCACCGCAGGTGGAAGTCGTATTCAGCCGAGCCGTCGGCAGAGAGGACCGCGCGCGCCGTCGACGTGGCTCCTCGCGGCGTCGCATGGACGGTGACGTTCGAGGCGCGCAGGTGGGCCAGCAGGAAGCCGCCGTGGAAGTCATCGCCGACATCGGTGAGCAGAGCGACATCATCGCCGAGGCGGCCGAGCCCGAGCGCGACATTCGCCGGCGCTCCGCCGGGAGCGTATCTGTCCGAGGTGCCAGGAAGAGTGACGATGTCGATGAGCGCTTCGCCGATGACGAGGATGGTCATCCGTCCATTGTATTCACCCAGGTGAACGCTGGTCTCTGCGGCATGAATCGGAGATCGTTCGAAGATCGGAGTGATCTGCGTCTCACTCGTGTCAGTGCCCCGTGGCACCGTATGTTCATGGACAACGACACTGTGACAACAGACATCAGAGAGATCAACTACAAGACCGCTGAGACCGAGTTCAGGCCCCGAGCGGGCGAATGCCTCGTCTGCTATGTTCACCGGCAGCTCGGAGTGCACGGCTGCGATGATACACACCGTTTCGCTGAGAGCTTCCGCGACCAGACGGCACCGCGGGCGACCGCGCTCATCCCACGACTGAGAGGATTCGGCGCGCGCCGGTGCGACTGTGAGCTGCTGCGTGAGGTCTATACCTTCGCGCCGAGACCACTCCTGGCTCGCGGCACCGTCGCCGGGACGATTGGGGCTCGGTTGGGCACTGATGACCTCTTCGACATCGGGGTGCTGAGGAAGGTGAGGGAGTACGAACCCGGCGGCGAATACTGGCGCGAACGGGTCTATGAGGACATCACCCGGTTCGGAAACGCTCGGTCGTACAGATACGGAGGCGAGTACGGCTACAGCGACGGGAGCGGGTACGCCAGTGAGCATAATCTGGTCGCCGGAGAGGGAGCCTACACCGAGCACCAATGGGAGAGTGTCCGCCGGTACGCCGACGCACACTCAGTTGATGTCCCACGCGTGGGTGAATACTCAGCGCCGCACTGGGACGACGGTGGCTTCGGTGGGACCGAATCGGCGGAGTACCCGTATCACTCGAACGGGTATCGAGGACACGAGCTCGAGGACCCTGCGGACCCGTTTGGCCCAGGGTTCCGGATTCGGCGTGTCGAGCAGGCGGAGGAGATCTATCTCTGCTGTCAGTATGTTCGTCGAGGCTCCACCCAGCCATGCGGCAACTGGCAGCGCGGCAGACGGCGTCCTCGATGGACCCCGCCGGTTCCACCGTGGGGAATGGAAGAACCGGGGTGGGGAATTGAAACGCAGGACGACCCGGGACTGCGTGCTCCGTTCTGAGAGTTCTCAGCGCTGAGCAGTCCGGCAGAATGGAAGTATGACACTGCGCCTCTTCCTCGACTGCGACCCCGGTATCGACGATGCGATCGCTCTGACCTACCTGCTGTGCCAGGACGATGTCGATGTCGTCGGAATCGCCGCCTCGGGAGGCAATGTCGCCACCGCGCAGGTTGTCGCGAACACCCTCGGATGGCTCGAACTCGCCGGACGTTCCGACATTCCCGTCCATCCCGGTCACCCCCTGCCGCTGGCCCGGCACGGCGATGACCCACGTGTGACGGCGACAGACATGGCGGACATCGAATACGCGGACCTCACCCATGGGCAGACCGGCACCGGCTACGCCACCCTGCCGACGCCGACCGTGGCAGCGAGCTCCACCTCGGCGGCACAGGCCTGGGTCGATGCCGCCCGCGCCCACCCGGGCGAACTCATCGGCGTCGTCATCGGACCCTCGACGAATCTCGCGCTCGCCCTCGACATCGAACCGAGACTCCCGCACCTCCTGCGCCGGCTCTTCATCATGGGCGGGGCGTTCAACTACCGCGGCAACACACATCCGACGACCGAATGGAACGTCACATTCGACCCGGAGTCGACCGCCCAAGTCCTCACCGCCTGGGACCGGGCACGCCACGAGCAGCCCGACCTCGAACTTCCCGTCATCGCCCCGATCGAAGCCACCGAGGCGGTGGCGATGACCCCGGAGCGCCTCAGTGTCATCCGCGATTCCGCAACCGGGGAAGCCTGGACCCCGGTGCTCGATCAGCTCGCCGAAGCGCTGCGGTTCTACTTCGAATTCCACGACTGGGACGGCCTGGGCTACCTCGCCCACATCCACGACCCGTTCGTCCTCGCGTGCGCCCTCGCCTGGGCACGCAACCCCGACCAGCCGGCGGGAGAACTGCCGTGGGCGCAGACGGCGACGGCGCCGGTCGACGTCGAACTCACCGGTACACTCACACGAGGCGAAACCGTCGCCGACTGGCTGGGACGGTGGGGGAAGGAACCCAACGCCGAGATCATCCGTACGATCGACGCCGACCCCTTCCTCGACCACCTCGGCGCCACCCTGACGAAAGGACCACACCATGAGCAAAGACCTGAGAACACGTAGCCTCTCTGGGCAGGGGCCAGCCGCACCGACTGGTCCCGGACAAACCCGCATCCCCGCCCTCGCGCTCATCCTCACCCTCCTCGGCACGCTCGTCATCATCACGACCTACCTCGCCGTCCTCCTCACTCAACCGGCCAACCTCGGCATCGATCTCGGCCACACCACGCTGTGGGTCATGGTCGGCTACCTCGTCGGCGGCGGTCTCCTCGCGGCAGGAACCCTGCCGCTCATTCCCCGCAGCGTCCTCGCGCTCATCCCTGTCGCGATCGCCCTCAACATCGTCATCGGCCAGATCGTCGGCACGATGACCACGATCCCGCTCTACCTCGACTCCATCGGCACCGTGATGATCGGCGTCCTCGCCGGTCCTGCCGCAGGAGCCTTCACCGGGATCCTCTCGAACCTCATCTGGGGTGTCACGCTCAACCCCAGCGTCATCGCCTTCACGACCGGAGCCGCCTTCATCGGTGCGGCCGCCGGGTGGGCCGCCCGCCTCGGCGCCTTCCGCACCCCGTGGTTCGCCGTCCTCGCCGGCGCGATTGCCGGTGTGCCCACCGCTGCTCTCGCCGCCCCGGTCGCCGCGTATGTCTTCGGCGGCGGGCTCGGCACGGGCACCGGGAGCGTCGTCGCGATCCTCCAGGCCACCGGCCAGAAGATGCTCGCCGCGACCCTCACCCAGAGCCTCATCTCCGATGTCCTCGACAAGGCGATCATCTTCGCCCTCGCCTACGTCATCGTCCGCTCCCTGCCCAGGCGGATCCTCGACCGCTATCCCTTCACCGGGCACAGCCTCGCAAAGCGTGCCCGCACCGCTGACCGGCGCTGAATGAGTCCGTCGGTTCTGACCGAGACGGAATCCCGGCGCTGGCACCCGGCCACCGAGATCATCGTCCTCGGATGCGCGCTCGTGCTCGTGTTCGGGATTCCGTCCCCGGTCGTCCCTCTCCTGGTCCTCGCAGGGTCCACCATCGCGGCCGTGGCGTCCCCGAGCGTGAAGGTCGCCACGTGGGCCGCGACCGTCGCCGTCCTCTGCGTGCCGATGCTCATCGTCGTCGGCCTCGTGCAAGGCCTGTTCTACCCGGGGGACGAGGTCCGTGTGCTCTGGCGGGCAGGACCCGTGCGGTTGAGCATCGAAGGGCTCGCGATCGCCGTCCAGCAGTGGCTGCGGGTGACGGCGCTCGTCGCCCTGTGCGCCGTCATCGGCCTCGGCAGCGATGCGGCCAGGTTCTTCGACGGTCTCATCACCCTGCGCCTTCCTGCCTCGATCGCCTACGTGTGCGCGTCCTCGCTCAGCCTCATCCCCCTCGTCCGCGCTCGGGTCCGTGAAGTCCTCGAGGCCCGTGCCGCCCGCGGCTGGGCGACCGACCGCTGGTCGGTGCGCCTGCGCCTGCTGCCCGGCATCGTCACCGGAGTCTTCACCTCCCTTCTCGTCACCGTCGACCAGCGACACGAGGTCCTCGAGCAACGCGGCTTCGCCGCCTCCGACCATTCCGTGTCCCTCCAGGATCATCCCGACAGTCGGTGGCAGCGCCTCCTTCGCCGAGGCGGGCCCGCCCTCACGCTCATCCTCGTCGTCCTCTCGGTGCTCGGACTGCTGCCTCTGCCCGGTGCCGCAGACATGCTCGGAGGGCTGCGATGAGAGTGCTCGATCTCAGAGGAGTCGACGTCACCTACCGCGGAACTGAGCAACCCGCGCTCACCGGTCTCGACCTCCGCCTCGACTCCGGGCAGCTGCATGCGGTGCTCGGCCCACAGAACTCCGGAACCTCGACACTGTGCCGACTGGCCGTCGGGCTGCTCGCCGGCCGGGGCACGGTCCACGGCGAGGCGCGCGCTGTCGAGGACGCCGTCATGCTCGGTGACGACCCCGAGGCACAGCTGAGCGGAATGGCCAGCCGAGTCAGTGACGAGGTCCAGCTGCCGAGCCGCCTGCGCGGACGTGACCCGGCGACAGCACGGGACGCCGCGATGCAGGCGCTGGAGTCGCTCGGTGCGGCCGCGCTGTGGGAGCGTCGACTCGAGACGCTCTCGGGAGGGCAGAGGCACCTCGTGGCTCTCGCCGGACTGCTCGCGCTCGACCCGGCACTCCTCGTCCTCGACCAGCCGGGACTCTCCCTCGACCCTGTGATGCGGGTCGGTCTCGTCGCCGCTCTGCAGGACTACGCCGCCCATGGGGGTACCGTGCTTCTCACCGGCCACCAGTTCGACGAGGTGGCCGCTGCCTGCGAAGCGATCAGCGTCCTCGGCAACGGCCGCATCGTGAGGACGCTCGACATGGCAGAACTGACCCCACAGGCGCTGGCCTCCCACGGCGTCTGGAGCGCTCTGCCCACAATCGCACCGGCCGGTGAGTCGACGGATCCGGAGCGGGTCGAGCCGGAGCCGGCTGGGTCCGCGCAGGCGAAGCCAGAGCCGGACGAGACAGATACGACAGTGGCTGCACCGGCGGGACCGGAGACGGCCAGCCGGCCCGCGCTGTCGATCCGCGGACTCCGAGTCGAGCGCGGCGGCAGGGCGGTGCTCGCGGGTCTCGACTTCGACATCCGTCCGGGCGAGTTTGTCGCCCTCATGGGTGCCAACGGCGCAGGCAAGTCGACGCTGCTCAAGGCCCTGCTCGGCCTCCTCGAACCGGGAGCCGCGGTCACAGGCGCGATGACGGTGCACCGCCTCGGCGAGGACATCGCGCTCACGGGTCTGCCGACGCACCGGAGGGCCGCCCATCTCGGCTGGGTCGGTCAGGACCCGGGAACCCAGCTCTCGACTGCCACCGTGCGCGATGAGCTCCTGCGGGCGGCACCGCTGCCGCGGCATCGCCGCCGCGACCGGGCGGCGGTTCGCGCGCAGCGGGAGTCGGCGGTCGCCTCGGCGCTGGAGGCCACCGGACTCACTTCCGTTGCCGGCACCCATCCCTTCGACCTGGGCACCACCCGTCGGAAGGACGTCGTCATCGCGTCCTCGCTTGTGACTTCTCCACCGATTCTGCTCCTCGACGAGCCCACTCAGGGCAGGGATGATGGGGACATGAGCAGGCTCACCGGTTTCATCACCGACTTCCTCCGAGGGGGCGGCGCTGTACTCGCAGCGACCCACGACGAACGGTGGGCGGGAACAGCCCACTCGGTCGTTCGCCTTGATGCGGGCAGACTCACCGAGCGACGGATCGGGGCATGAGCATGGTGGTGCCGCTGTGAGAGCCCGTGGTCCTGTGACGCTCTTCGGAGCGTGGGCGCTCCACGATCTCGAAGAGATCGTCGCCTTTCCCGCGACGACGCACCGCTTGGCCGAGGAGACGGGAGCGGACTGGCTGCGCACCTCCGGACGGCGGTCGGCGGTGGCGATCGGGCTCATGGGGGTCGTCGTCGGGGTTGCCTGCGTGCGGGGAGCGGTGACCAACGGCCGCTCGCGCTTCTATCGCCGAACGCTCGCCGGGCTCGACCTGCACGTGTGGACGCATGTGGCTGCCTCGGTGGTGCTGAGGCGGTACACGGCAGGAGTCCTCACCGCGGTCCCCGTCATGCTTCCCGGCGCATCGGTGGCCAAGCGCGAACTGGCGGCTTCCGGTCACGCGCTGACGCGAGCCGACCGGGCGGTGGGGGCGCCGACGATGGTGATCGCGGCGCTCGCCTGCCATGGTGTGGCGAGAGCTCTGGTGCGGGAGTGAGCGGTGCTGAAATGACCGGGGAGGCGGGCGGGAAAGTCCTGAGTTTCTGAGACAGGAGCCGTCGTCAGCAGTCGATGTGCTCAGTAATCGAAGGACGAGTCGGTGTCGAGCGAGCCGGGGCCGCGGAACTTCTGCAGGTGGATGTGGCGGGCGAAGCGGATGACCGGGCGGATGAGCATCTCGATGCTGCCGAGGACGAAGAGGCAGGTGCCGGCGAACATGAGTTCGTCGGAGAAGAACATGAAGCTGCCGATGAGGAACCACAGGCCGATGAGGACATCGTTGACGATGCTGATCATCTGATAGCGCTGACGGATGACGATCTCGTCGTGTCCGATGTGCATGACGAGATCATGTTCCTGCGTGGTCACGCATTCCTCCGGGGGTGAGGCGAAAAAAAAGGCCAGGACGATCCTATTCGGCCTCGACCCGCCGATGCCAACGAGATCCGCCTGACTCACGGAGCTCGCACCTGATTCTCGGCGGTCACGCGGGTGTTTGAGACCGGACCAGCGATCGGGTGGGCGGCAGCCGTTCACGCTACGGTGGCATCATGACGACTCAGCCACGGCGAATCGCTGTGATCGGAGGGTCGGGATCAGGTAAGACGAGTTTCGCCCGCCGGCTCTCAACGATCCTCGGAGCACCGCACATCGAGCTCGACTCCCTTCACTGGGACCCTGACTGGACTCCGGTGCCCACCGCGGAATTCCGAAGCCGTGTCGCAGCCGCACTGTCCGGGCATACGTGGATCGCCGACGGGAACTATCAGGGCAAACTCGGTGATCGGGTGCTCCGCCTTGCCGACGCCGTGGTGTGGCTGGATCCGGGACGGCCGACGATCATGTGGCGAGTCATCACCCGCACAATTCGACGCGCTCGCTCCCACGAAGTCCTGTGGAACGGCAACCGCGAGTCGTGGGGTGCTTTCCGGCTGTGGAGAGGCGATGACTCGATCATCTGGTGGGCGTGGACATCGGCGGGAGGCATTCGCGAGAAGTTCGGTCCGTTGCCGCGAGATCCTGCGCTCGCCCACGTGAGCTTTCACCGACTGCGCTCCCGCCGCGACGTCGACGAGTTTCTGGAGACGATGAGTCGTCGTGGCTGCGTCAGGGCCGTCGACTAGTCTCGGCGGAAAGGCACACAGCCTGGGGCGTCCGATCGATGGGCGCACCGTCTGCAGGCCCACCCGAGCCGATCTCGATGAGGAGACACCATGAGCCGTTCCGTGCAGATCACCTTCGACAGTCACGACCCGATCCTGCTCGCCAGATTCTGGGCTGAGACGCTGGGTTACGTCGTCCCCGGTCCGCCGGGAGTGACCCTCGGCGAGGACGATGACCCCTTCGTTGCGTGGCGGGACTTCCTCTCCTCCCTCGGCGTCGAGATGCGACCCGAGGACATGCGGGCAGCCATCGAGGACCCTGCGGGTCGCGGTCCGCGAGTGTTCTTCCAGACGGTGCCGGAAGGCAAGACCGTGAAGAACCGCGTCCATCTCGACGTCCGTGCAGCCCCCGGACTCCAAGGCGAGGAGCGGATGAACGCCCTCGAAGCCGAATGCACCCGCCTCGTCGCGTTGGGCGCGACCCGGCTCGAACGCTTCGAACCCGCCCCACCGATGGAGACCGGCTTCATCGTCATGGCCGACCCCGAAGGCAACGAATTCTGCCTCGACTGACACCGGGAGGACGCGGCCGCCGACCGCAGATACCGACGCATTCTGAGAGACCCTGTCCCCGGATCAGCTGCGTTGCTACGGTGGCAGGTATGAACACCGCCTCGCCCGCACCGTTCGCCGCCGTCGTCGCCCTCACCTTCAGCCTCACCCTGGCAGGCTGCGCCGGAGGAAGTGAGGACGCCCCACCGTCGCAGACATCCGGCGACCCGGTTCCCACGCAGTCCGACGACGCCTCCTCAGGTCAGCCGTCGCCCGCACCCTCAGCGAGCACCACCGGCCTGCCCGAAGACGCCGACCTCAGCAGGAAATCGCCCCGGGTCACGCCCGATGAGGCGATCGCCACCGCGCAGAAGGCGGCCGGTGACGGCACCCTCCACGCGATCGAACTCGACTACGACCGACGCGACGGCGCGTGGCAGTACGAAGTGAAGATCCTCAAGGACCGAACCGACTTCGACATCGACGTCGATGCGGAGACCGGGAAGATCGTCAAGAACGAGAAGGACACCACGAACGACTCCGAGAAGGCCATCGACCTCAAGTCGCCGATGATCTACGGCGAGGCGTTCGACCTCGCCTCCGATCAGGGCAAGGGACGCCTCACCGGTTGGAAGCTCGAATCCGACGACGATCGCACCGAGTACCAGTTCGACTTCGACGACAACGGCACCGAGACCGAAGTGAGCGTCGACGTCGACTCCAAGCGCGTCACCGTGGACGGCTGAACCGTCATCCGTCGTAGTCTGGTGCCATGCGCGCACCCACCGGTCGACTCGAAGTGATCACCGGCCCGATGTTTTCGGGCAAGTCCGAAGAGCTCATGCGCCGCGTCCGGCGCGCCCGCATCGCCGGGATCAATGCGCTCGTCATCAGCCACGCCCTCGACACCCGGGCCGAACTGTTCGCCGTGACCTCCCATATCGGCGTCACCGTCCCCGCCGTTCCCGTCCCGGACGTCACCGCCCTCGCCGAGGCGGCCCGCACCGAGGACTTCGACCTCATCGCCATCGACGAGGCCCAGTTCTTCGGCCCCGACCTCGTCCCCGTCGTCGACGACCTCCTCAGCCGCGGCATCGACGTCATCGTCGAAGGACTGTGCGTGACGTTCGACGGCACGCCCTTCGAACCGCTGCCGAGCTTCATGGCCGTCGCCGAAGACGTCACGAAACTCACCGCCGTCTGCACGATCTGCGGTCGCGACGCCGTCTTCCACGAACGCCTCTCCGCCGATGCGGTCGGCGCAGCCACCGACATCGATGCCAGCCACATCGGCGGCCTCGACTCGTATGTCGCCCGCTGCCGAGAGCACTTCGGAACCGGCGCTGAGGGGAACTGACGCCGGCGGGGATGACTCAGTCGGTCGAGACGATGTCCGCCCACACCTCACGCCAGATCTCCGCGAGCGCGGGAATGTTGTAGTGCGCGTTGAGTCCGCTCGGCTGCGGCACGACCCGCAGGGAGACGTCCTCGGGCCAGCCCGGAATGAGCGAGGCGTCCTGCACGCCGAGCGTTGCCTTCGGCTGCGAGAACGCGATCCGGAACGACGTGATCCCGGCGATCGCCACCGTCTTCGGACGGATCTCCGACAGCCGCTCGACGAGCCGCGCCCCACCGGCACGCAGCTCCCCGGCGTGGAGTTCGTCCGCGCGTGCGGTCGCCCGCCCGACGAGATTGGTGATCCCGATGCCCCGGGAGAGCAGATGCTCCTCATCGGCGGCAGTGAGCCCGAGAGAGGCATCGACGAGATGATCGGTCAGCCCGGCCTGGTGCAGCGAGGGCCAGAACCTGTTGCCCGGCCGGGCGAACGGGGCATTGACCGCCGCCGTCCACAGTCCCGGATTGATGCCGACGATGAGCAGGGAGAGCTCCCCGGGTCGGGCGGGCAGCACGTCGTCGATCGCGTCGGGATCGTCTGTGGCGAACCGGGCGAGATCGTCTTTCGTCGGTTTCCTCCCCGCCAAGGGCGACGGTCTGCGGGACCTGCGATTTTCCTCGGACACGTCGACCAGACTACCGTCGAAGCACGACGAATCGAACGGACCAGACCATGAGCCACGTGCACACCCGACCGGGTGCCGGCGAATCCCCGCCCTTCCACTTCGAGACGACCTGGCGCGTCGCCGAGGCGGTCGAACCGGTCTGGGAGGTCCTCTCCGCAATCGACGAATGGCCCCGGTGGTGGCCGGGGATCGCCCAGACTCATGCCCTTGACGGTTCGGTCGAGGAGGGATCCCGCGCGGACATCGTCGTGCGCAGCCCGGTGGGCCTCACCTTGACCTTGCGACTGCGCATCGAGCGCATCGACCCGCCTCGGCAGGTCGTGCTCGACTGCGACGGCGATCTGCGGGGCCGCGGTGTGTGGACACTCGACAGTTCGGGTCCGCTCACCGTCATCGACGCCGTGTGGTGCGTGACGACGAAACGCCTCCTGCCACGGCTGGTCCGCCCCCTCTCCGCAGGACTGCACTCCGCAGTCATGCGCTCAGGAGAACGCGGTCTCCGCAGCCGACTGAGCGCACTCACCTGAGCTCGAACGGCGAGCACTCGACCCCGAACCGCGGCAACGCGAAACTGCACCGCAGGCGCTCGTTCCCGCACCGCACCTGACTTCGCACCGCGCGTGCCGCACGGTCACCGCCGGTCGGCAGGCGGCAGCGCGTGCGTGATGAGGCCAGTGAGGAAGTCTTCGACGGTGTCGAGTGCCCGAGTGCTGCCCTCGGCCCGGCACACCCCGACCGCGCCTTCGAATGAGCACACGGTGAGCGCGGCGATCCCCTCGGCGTCGTCGTTGTCGACACCCGCCTCGACGAGGCTTACCCGCAGCGCCCTCTCCCAGCGGGAGAAGGACTCCTTCGCAGCATCCACGGCACCTCGTGTCGTCCCCGTGCGCGACTCCGTCACCGCGACCGAGAACACCGGGCATCCCGCTTCGAATTCGCTGTCGATGAGCATCGTGCGCGTGACCGCCAGCAGACTGCGCAAGCCGTGGTCGGGGCCGTCCTGCAGTGCCGTCTGCAGCAGCGTCGAGATCGACTCGCCCGCGTACTCGACGGCTTCACGGGCGAGCTGCGGCTTGCCCTCGGGGAAGTAGTGGTACGTCGACCCCAACGGAGTGTCGGCATGACGGGCGAGTTCGCGCACACTCGTGCGCGCCAGTCCGCCCCGAGCGAGCATGTCTGCGGCTCCGGCGACGATCCGCTCGCGGGGGTTGTTCGGCATGGCGCCTCCTCGATCTGAGTTGCCATCGATCATAGTCCGCACTATGTCGACTGTCATAGAAGGTGATCGTGATTCCAAGGACGATGAAGTCATCGGGGGCCGTTGGGGTCGTCTCTGGTCAGGGCCGCTGGTCGTCAGCCACGGCCGCAGTCCACGCCTCGATCCCGCCCGCCAAGGACCGCAGGCGCACCCCAGCCGGGGCACCGGGTGCCGCCGCCTCGAGAGCCGTGGCCGAACGGACCCCTGACCGGCAGTGAAGGACAATGTCCGCGGCACCGCCGACCGCCTCGGCGAGGGCAGGCCATCCGGAGGCGACGATCGCGGCCAGCGGCACGTGCACAGAGCCGGGAATGCTCACGATCTGCCGCTCCCACGACTCGCGGACGTCGACGATGACGGCCCCACCGCTGCCGTCCCGCAGCTCGGCGACAGTCGCCTCGGCCACCGGGGAAGCAGCGGTTACGGCGGGTGCCGCGCAGGCCGCAGTCACCTCGGCGAGGTCCGTGACGGGCCTTCGGTCCGGGTCGGGGAGGAAGCGCAGGGTCGTGAACGCCGTGGTCAGCGCATCACAGCGGAGGAGGCGGCCGATGAGCGGCTCGCCGATGCCGCAGATGAGCTTGATCGCCTCGGCGGCCATCGTCGACCCGACGAGGCCGCAGAGGACTCCGAGCACCCCGCCCTCGGCGCAGCTCGGCACCGAATCGGCGTCGGGGATGTCGGGGAAGAGGTCGCGCAGCATCGGTCCGTGCCCGGGCACGAACGTGCTCACCTGACCCTCGAAGCGGAAGATCGTGCCCCAGACGAGCGGTGTGCCGGTGAGTTCGGCGGCATCGTTCGACAGGTACCGGGTCGCGAAGTTGTCCGCACCGTCGATGACGAGGTCGTGGGCGGCGAAGAGACTCAGCGCATTGTCCGGGGTGAGCCGGTCGTCGATCGCCTCCACCGACAGGTGCGGGTCGAGACGGACGAGGGCATCTCTGGCCGATTCGACCTTGGGCCGGCCGACGTCGGCATCCCGGTGGAGGATCTGGCGCTGGAGATTCGAGGTCTCCACCCGGTCGTCGTCGATGACGCTGATGTGCCCGATGCCCGCCGCCCCGAGGTACTGGAGCACCGGAGCTCCGAGCCCGCCGGCCCCGATGACGAGCACGCGGGCCCCGCGCAGGCGCCGCTGCCCGATCTCCCCGACCTGAGGCAGGCTGAGGTGCCGGGCATACCGGGTGATCTCCTCCCGCGACAGCTGCGCGACGGGCTCGACGAGAGGGGCGAGGGCCGGCATGCCGCTCACGGTCCCATCACCAGGTTCTCCACCGAGTCGATCAGGCCCGTCTCCGGCGACGAGGCCAGGGCGAGGGGACGCTTTGGGATGCGGCCGGCCGAATAGGCCAGACGTCCTGCATCGACGGCCAGAGCCATCGCCCGGGCCATCGCCGGTGCGTCATGGGCGCGGGTGACCGCGGAGGCGAGCAGCACCGCCGTGCACCCGAGCTCCATCGCCAGCGCCGCGTCCGAGGCCGTGCCGATGCCCGCGTCGAGGATGACGGGCACCTGCGCGCGGGAGACGATCGTTTCGATGTTGTGAGGGTTGAGGATGCCCAGCCCCGAACCGATCGGGGCACCCGCGGGCATGACTGCTGCGACCCCGGCATCCTCGAGCCGCTTCGCCAGCGCCGGGTCGTCGTTCGTGTACGCGAAGACCTCGAAGCCGTCGAGGACGAGCTCCTCGGCGGCGCGGAAGAGCTCGACCGGATCCGGCAGCAGCGTGTCCTCGTCGGCGATGACCTCGAGTTTGACCCACGAGGTCTTGAGCGCCTCCCTGGCCAGCTGTGCGGTGAGTACGGCGTCGCGGGCCGTGTAGCATCCGGCGGTGTTGGGCAGGGCCCGGATGTGCAGCCGCTGAAGCAGGGCGAAGACCGAGTCCCGGGCTTCGGCGTCGAAGCGGCGGATCGCGACCGTCGTCAGCTCTGTCGCCGAGGCGGTGAGTGCGTCTTCGAGGATGGTCAGGGTGCTCGCCCCACCAGTGCCCATGACGAGGTGGGAGTCGAAGGTCGTGCCGTCGATCGTCCAGCTCATCTCAGCCTCCCTGCACTGCGGTGACGAGGTCGACGGTGTGCCCGCCTTCGATCGTGAAGTCGGCCCAGAGTCCGCGGCGGACGACTTCGCCGTCGATGGCCAGTGCCACACCGAGGCGGCCGCCGTCGGCCGGGGTGCCGTCGGGTGTCAGCTGTCGACCGGTGACGTCTTCGACGAGCGCGCGGGCGGTGGTGCCCGCTTCGAGTTCCCGGCTCTCGCCGTTGAGGGTGATGATCATGGTGTCTTCCTTGCAGTGGTGGGTCGGTGGAGCAGTCCGCAGTGGTGGTCGATGTCAGTGTGCAGGCGCCGGCTCGCGCTCGAACCGTTCGGGGGAAAGACTCTCGAGAGCACCCGGTGGCAGCCATTCGGAGTCGGTGTCGAGGACGAGGTCGGCGCCGAGTCTCGCGCCCAGCGGTGCGAGGAGGACTCCGTGTCGGAAGTATCCGGTGGAGACGACGCAGCCGGGATCGGTGCGCCCGATGATCGGCAGGTCATCGGGGGACCCGGGACGGGCGCGGGCGGTGATCTCCGTGATCTCTGCGCGCAGCAGTCCGGGCACAAGGCGTTCGGCGTCGTGGAGGAGCCGGTGGACGCCTTCGGCGAGGACACCGGGGCGACCGTCCTCGCGTGAGGTGGCCCCGAGGACGAGTTCCCCGTCGGGTCGGGGCACGATGTAGACGGGTCGGCCGGCGACGAGTCCGCGGATCGTGCGGGTGAGCAGCGGCGGCGACTGGGGGTCGCTGCGGAGGCGGATGATGTCGCCGTGGACGGCGCGCAGCGGCAGCAGGGGCGCCTCGGCGATCGCGTTGCCCGCCTCCCCGGCGGCGATGACGACCTGGTCGCCGGTGAGCAGGCTCCCGTCGGACAGGCCCACCCCGGTGGTCCGACCCGCGGTGCGCACGATCTCTATGGCCTCCATGCGCACGACGCGCTCGGCGAGCAGACCGAGCAGGGCAGCGGTCACCCTGCGGGGGTCGATCGCATGGTCGCCGGGGATCCGCACGGCACCGCACACACCCGGCGCCAGCGCCGGTTCGAGAGCACGGGCCTGGGACCCGGTGAGAAGTTCGACCGCGGAACCCGCCCGGATCTGCAGGCTGCGGAGCTCGCGCAGAGTGGTGAGGTCGGCACGGTCGCCGGCGCACACGAGGGTCTCCGCCGCAGTCTCGCCGAGGTCGTCGCCGGAGGCGGCGGCCAACCGGGCTGAGAAGTCGGGGTAGAGCGCGGCCGAGGCGCGCATGAGCGGGAAGAGCGGGGACTGGCCCCAGGCGATCTCTGCAGCTGGGGCGATCATTCCCGCCGCCGCGTACGTCGCTCCCTCACCCGGCTGCGGGTCGACGACCGTGACCGCGGCTCCCCGGGACTCGAGCTCCCACGCCGTGGCCAGGCCGATGATCCCGGCCCCGATGACGATGACGTGCATGCGATTCTCCCTCCGGCGGCATGACCCGCATCAGGTGTGACGGTCGGCACGAAGCCCTCTCAGCCTCCCATGCGAGGCTCCCGCGAACTCCTCTACTCTAGGAGCATGGTTCCCGCGATGACAACGTCCACCGCAGAGCGAGACATCACCCCCGCACAGCGGCAGCGAGCGCTCGCCGACTCCCGCCTCTACCTGTGCACCGACGCCCGCAGGAGACAGGGGGATCTGCCGGAGTTCCTCGACGCCGCCTACGCGGGAGGCGTCGACATCATCCAGCTGCGGGACAAAGCCCTCGAAGCCCGCGAGGAGATCGCCGCCCTCGAGGTCCTCAGGGACGCGGCCCGGCGTCACGGAAGGCTCTTCTCCGTCAACGACCGCGCCGATGTCGCCCTCCTCGTCGGCGCCGACGTCTTCCACGTCGGGCAGGATGACCTCACGAGCGCCCAGGCCCGCCGTGTCCTCGGACCCGACGTCCTCCTCGGCCGCTCCACGCACTCGGTCGACCAGGCGCTCGCCGCCGAGGCGGACCCGGAGATCGACTACTTCTGCCTCGGCCCCGTGTGGGAGACCCCGACGAAACCGGGCCGGCCTGCCGTCGGCCTCGAACCGCTGACGACCATCGCCGGCACCGTGACCACCCCGTGGTTCGCGATCGGCGGGATCGCCTCCGGGCAGCGCCTCGACGCCGTCCGGCAGGCGGGAGCCGAGCGCATCGTCGTCGTCCGTGCCCTCACCGAGGCGGCCGACCCTGCCGCAGCCGCCGCGCAGCTGCGCGGCGAACTCACCCGCAGTCAGGCAGGTGCACTGTGAGGATCCTCATCGCCGGCGCCGGCGCCACCGGCGGAGCTTTCGGCACCCGTCTGGTCGAAGCCGGTCGCGACGTCACCTTCCTCGTCCGCGGCGAACGTGCCGAGGCGCTGCGCGCCTCCGGTCTGCGCTTCATCGGCCCTGACGAGGACCGGACGAACCCGGTGGTCGTGGTCACCGCCGAGGAGCTCGCCGCGACTTCCGAGCTTGCCGACCTCATCCTGCTGGCCGTCAAAGCCGGGGGACTCGAGTCGATCATCGACGACCTGCGGCCCGCGGTGGGTCCGAACACGCTCATCATCCCGTTCCTCAACGGGATGGCCCATATCGACCGGCTGCGCGAGGAGTTCCCGGACCAGGTGCTCGGCGGGCTCGTCAAGATCGTCGGCACGATGCGCGGATACGACGTCGTGCAGATGACGGATCTGGCGACGATGACGATCGGTCGCCTCGGCGGGGGAGAGGTGCCGGCCGCCATCGTCGAGGCCCTCGACGTTCCCGGCTTCCGCCTCCAGGTCATCGACTCCGTCGACGATGCGCTGTGGGAGAAATGGGTGTTCATCGCCGCGGCCGGAGTCGTCACCTGCCTCTTCCGCGCCCCTGTCGGAGCGATCATGGCCGCCGGAGGCGAACCCCACGTCGTGGCGATCATCGACGAACTCGAAGCCGTGGCGATGCGGGCAGGACACCCCGTCTCCGCCCGCGCCCGCGCGGCCACCCTGTCGATGCTCACCGCGGAGGGCTCGTCGTTCACCTCGTCCCTCTACCGTGACGTCACGGCGGGACTGCCGAACGAGACCGAGCACATCCTCGGCCACCTCGCGGCCACGGCGGCCGGACTCGGGGTGGCGACGCCGCTGCTCGACCTCACTCTCGTACAGCTGCGAGCAGGCGAGATCGACCGATCGGACTGACCGGCTCGGCGGCACCGTGGTCGTCCGCGGAACCCGCCGCGGACCGGTCGGGCTGCGTCCCAGCCGACCGGCCTGCCCGCCTTCCGCGCAGACGGCGGACGGCCTCGGCGAGGCCCGTGAGGACGAAGGCGATGCCGACGCCGAGGACGACGCCCCACAGCGGCTGGTCGCGGAACATCGCCCCGCCGAGGAGGCCGATCCCGGCCGCGTAGACCGACCAGGCGAGGCAGCCGATGAAGTCCACGGCGAGGAACCGGCCGAGCGGATAGCGGAGCATGCCCGAGGCGATGGTCGTGGCGGTGCGCCCGCCGGGGATGAACCGTCCGGCGACGAGCATCGCCCCACCGCGCTCACCGAACATCGCCTGCGTCGCGTCGAGGAGACGGCGCAGGCGGGCCGAGCGCACCCACCGATCGGTGACCCGGCTGCCCCCGCGGCCCACACAGTGGGCGGCGAGGTCGCCGAGGAGCGCTCCGAGAGCGGCCGCTGCGATGATGCCCGCCGCATGCGGACTGCCCGTGACCGCATACGCGGCCGCGGTGATGACGACGGTCTCCGAGGGAACGATCGGCACGAGCGAATCGAGACTCGCGACGAGTGCGATGAGGAGGTAGAGCCACGGGGATTCGAGCGTCTGGCGGATGAGGTCGAGAGCGAAGTCCATGTCTCACCACCGTACGCACGCTCGGGCCGCAGCGATACGAGGACGCACCCACGACCGGAGGCGGATCTCCCGACGATGCACTGAGGGAAACCGGAACGAGCGCTGCGGTCAGGCCCCTGCTCGGCCCGGTGCCGCGTTGCTACGATCGAGCCATGCCCTGGCCTGCGACGATTCCCCGCGAACCGCGCATGTTCGCGCGCCGGTGGGTGCTTTCCGTGCTCGGCGTGCTGTGGGGCGGACTGCTGTGCCTGCCGCTCCTCCTCGTCTCCTGCCTTCCGCTCTCGACGCGGTTCTCCCGCCGGATCCTGGGCTGGGAGCGGAGCCGGCAGCAGCGGTGCTTCGGAATCGTCCTCACCGGGTGCGCACCCCGGCGGGGGCCGGTGGCGCTCACCGGGCTTCTCGCGCTGGCTGCCGTCATCCCCGTCCTCAACCTCCTCACCGGCTTCGTCTTCGTCACCGTGGGTTCGCTCCTGCAGGGGCTGTTCGCCGGCGGGGGAGTGACGATCAGCTTCTCCCTGTGGACGATGAGCCAGCCGACGATCCTCGTCGGCGTCCTCTACGGGGCCGCGAACCTCATCGGGGCGGTCGTCCTCGCCGAGCTCGCGAACTGGCTCCACGGTCGCATCGACGCCTCCGTCGCCGTCGTCTCCCGCCCGAACGCCCGACACAGCCGGATCTCCGAACTCCTCACGACCAGGCGCGGCGTCGTCGTCGCCATCGACGACGAGCGCAGACGCATCGAACGCGACCTCCACGACGGGGTGCAGCAGAACGTCGTCTCCCTCTCCGTCCTCATCGCCCGCGCCCAGCGCGCCACCGACCCGGACAAGGTCTCAGCCCTCCTGAACTCCGCGCTCGTCCAGTCCCAGGACCTCATCGACGAGATGCGCGAGGTCGCATGGCGGGTCTATCCGACCGCCCTCGACGACCAGGGGCTCGGCTCCGTCCTCAACCGCATCGCCGATCACTGCCCCGTCCCGGTGAGGATCCTCGAGCTCCCGGACCGGCGCCTGCCGCAGGCCGTGGAGTCCGCAGCGTACTTCTTCGTCCGTGAAGCCGTGACGAACGTCGTCAAGCACGCGGGCGCCCAGTCCATCACCATCCGCGTCCATGATGGTACGGATGGTCTCCTCGCCGAGGTGGTCGACGACGGTCGCGGAGGTGCCGATCCTACTGGGTCGGGTCTTCAGGGGCTGGCCCGCCGGGTCAACGCCCTCGACGGGCAGCTGAGCATCGAGACTGCGACGATGAAGGGAACGACAGTGAGAGCGGAGATCCCCTATGAGTGAGCCGACCACGGGCGATTCGGTAGTGGAGACCGGGAGACTGCGCGTCGTCCTCGCCGATGACGCGGTGCTGCTGCGCGAAGGCGTGCGCAGCCTGCTCGAGGATGAGGGCATCGAGGTCGTGGCCTCGGTCGACGACGGCGTCCAGCTGCTCGCCGCCGTCGACGCGCTCACCCCGCAGCTGGCGATCGTCGACGTCCGCATGCCGCCGACCCATACGACCGAAGGGCTCGAAGCGGCACTGGAGATCAAACGCCGGCACCCCGACATCGGCGTCCTCGTGCTCAGCCAGTACGTGCTGCGCGAATACGCCACCGAACTCCTCAGCTCCGAGATCGTCGGGGTGGGCTACCTGCTGAAGAACCGGGTGACCGACATCGACCGGTTCCTCGACTCCGTGATGCGCATCGCGGTCGGCGGCACCGTCATCGACCCCGAGGTCGTCCGCCAGCTGCTGCGCTCCTCGGAGCAGGCCTCGTCGCTCTCGGCGCTCACCCCGCGGGAGAACGACGTCCTCGAAGCGATGGCCGAAGGACTGTCGAACAGGGGGATCGCCGAACGCCTCTTCGTGTCCGTCAGCTCCGTCGAGAAGGCGATCAGCGCGATCTTCGACAAGCTCGGACTCGAGGCGGGGGAGACGACGAGCCGCCGGGTCGCGGCGGTCCTGCGCTACCTCGACCGCGGCTGAGACTCGCGCATGCGCCTAGCGCGAGCAGGGAGATTCACGCCTCGAGGAGGCGGCGCACGAGCCGGAACTGCTGGTTCGCCAGCGCAGCGACCTCGGCACTGCTCGGCAGAGAGCCGGTGCCCGCGGATGGGTTGCCGCGCTCTTCGGCAAAGCCGCTGTTCTCTGCTGCAGAGTCATCGCTCTGAGCAGCCGAGTCGGCGTCGATGAGGGCGAGCGACCATCGGTCGAACCCACGCAGCAGGGACATGAGCGCGACAGCCTGCAGCTCTGCCGGCGCACCGGCGTCGACGGCTTCGGTGCGCCGGCCCACGTCGAGCACGGCGGAGAGCCATGCGTCGACAGCGGCGTGGAACCCCTCCACGCTCGGATGACGGGGTTCTGCCCACACGATGCGCCAGAGCAGACCCAGTGCTTCGCTCTCCGGCCAGCTGCGCATGGCACCATCCCACATCGACTCCGCGACCGACCAGAAGTCGACGGCGAAGTCCTCGGGGCGAGGCGGTCGCCAGTCCTCGAGCGCCCGCTCGGTCAGAGTGGTCACGACGATGCCGAGGAGCTCATCCTTGGAGTCGATGACGTGGTAGAAGGAGCTCTTGCTCATCCCGCACGCCGCGATGATGCGATTGAGCGAGGCCTCCGCGGCCGGGTGCGCGGCGAACTCGCGGGCGGCGGCGGTGACGAGGGCGTCCCTCTTCTCGGGGGCCATGCGGGCGAACGGGGTCTCGGTCACGGGCCCATCGTAGCAAGCGACGACACCTTCTGGACCATCTGGTCCACAGCGTGCTATCGTGAATGGACCAGGTGGTCCACAACCGTTTGGAGCCGCCGCGGAACAGAAGCGAGGGGAACCATCATGATCAGTCGACGCAGCGTCGCCGGACAGTGGACGGACATCGAGGACGGTGAGCTGCGCATCCTCATCGTCGGGGCCGGCATCGCCGGGGTGACGCTGGCCCGGCTCCTGCGCACCCAGGGGCGCCATCCCGTGCTCATCGAACGCTCGGCGACCCCCGACCGGATGATCGGCCACGACGCTGCGGGCTACATGCTCGCCCTTCTTCCGCTCATCGACCCCGTCATCGACGAACTCGGCATCCGCGTTGCCTATCGCGAACGCAGCGTCGTCATCGACGACTACGCCTTCCACTCCCACCGCGGTGACGTGCTCAGCGGCGGGGACATCGGTTCGCTGCTCTCCGAGTACGGGGAATATCGGGGGATCGCGCGCGGCGACCTCATCGAGGTGCTCACCACAGCCGAGACTCCCGTCGCGTTCGGGACCACAGCGACGGCGATCCGCGAGGATGGGGACGTGCGCGTCGACCTCGTCACCGACGGTGCCGAGCCGGCTGTGTGGACCTTCGACCTCGTCGTCATCGCCGACGGTCTGCAGTCCCACACCCGCGACCTCATCGATGCCGGTGACGTCGAGAGATTTGAGACCGGTTGGGGCGGCTGGGTCGTGTGGGCCGACGCCGATGACCTGCCGGGGACGGGCACGGAGGTGTGGGGCGACGGCTTCTTCCTCGGCGCCTATCCCGTCAAGGACAGACTCGGGATCTTCCTCGGCGGTCCCGAGGAGGTTCGGGCAGGCGGGGCGACTCGATTCTCGCAGGAGGTGCGGGAGAGACTGAGGTCCGTGAGCCCGCGGCTCGACGCGTCTCTGCGTGCCGTCGAGGATGCCGCGGATCCTTACTGGTGGCCGCTGCACGACGTCCGCAGCTCCCGATGGACGACCGGTGCGACCGTCCTCCTCGGCGATGCCGCAGCAGGATTCCTCCCCACCGCCGGGGTAGGGGCGGGAATGGCCATGGAATCGGCATGGGTGCTCAGCGAGACCCTGCGCACCGCCGACCGGACGAGCCTGCCAACTGACCTCGCCCGGTTCGAGGAGATCGCCCGCCTTCGGGTCGAGCAGGCACAGGGCAATTCGCGCTCACTCGCACGCCTGATGTTCCGGTCCTCGACGCTGTTTGCGGCTCTGCGCAGTCAGATCGTGCGCCGCCTCAGCCTGCGCGTCGCACTCCGTCCGATCATCGGACTGCTCGAACACCGCCTCGAGCGTCCGCAGTCGCCGACGTCGACCTCGTCGTCGCACTGATGTGATAGGAATGGCCGTGGCCCGCAATCGGGTCCGACCGGAACGAGCAAGGGGCAGGATGACTCAGGCGGACACCTCGGCGAAGAAGACCCGCGAACTCAAGCGGGGCCTGCACTCGCGGCACCTGCAGATGATCGCGATCGGCGGCGCCATCGGCACCGGGCTCTTCCTCGGCTCGGGCGGAACGATCTCTCAGGCGGGACCCGGCGGGGCGCTGCTCGCCTACGCCGCGATCGGCATCATGGTGCTCTTCGTCATGCAGTCCCTCGGCGAACTCTCGACGCACCTGCCCGTGGCCGGGTCGTTCCACACGTACGGATCGCGGTACGTCAGCCCCGCCTTCGGCTTCGCGATGGGCTGGAACTACTGGTTCAACTGGGCGATCACCCTGGCCGCCGAACTCGTCGCCGCCGGCGTCATCATGTCCTTCTGGCTGCCCGACGTCCCCTCATGGATCTGGGCAGCCGTGTTCCTCGCCCTGCTCACCGGACTCAACTTCCTCTCCGCCCGCGCCTTCGGCGAAGGGGAGTTCTGGTTCTCCGCGATCAAGGTCACCGCCGTCCTCCTCTTCCTCATCCTCGGCGTGCTCATGATCGCCGGCATCATCGGCGGCCGCTCGCCCGGATTCTCGAATTGGACGACCGGGGAGGCGCCGTTCGTCGGCGGCTGGATGTCGATCATCAGCGTGTTCATGATCGCCGGCTTCTCCTTCCAGGGCACGGAACTCGTCGGTGTCGCCGCAGGGGAGTCGAAGGACCCGCGCCGCGACATGCCGCGCGCCATCCGCACCGTGTTCTGGCGCATCATGCTCTTCTACATCGGCGCGATCGTCGTCATCGGCTTCCTCCTGCCCTACACCGATCCCTCCCTGCTCGCCTCGGCCGACAACAGCGACATCACCGCCTCGCCCTTCACCCTCGTCTTCGAACGCGCCGGCATCGCCGTGGCCGCAAGCGTGATGAACGCCGTCATCCTCACCGCGATCCTCTCCGCCGGCAACTCCGGCCTCTACGCCTCGACCCGCATGCTCTACTCGATGGCCAAGGACGGCACCGCGCCGAAGCTCTTCGCCCGCCTCAACGAACGCGGCGTCCCCGTCATGGCGCTCATCGCCACCGCGCTCATCGGCCTCTTCGGCTTCCTCACCGAGGTGATGGGCGACGGGGCGGCCTACACGTGGCTGATCAACGTCTCCGGACTCTCCGGCTTCATCGTGTGGATCGGCATCGCGTGGTGCCACTTCCGGTTCCGGCGGGCCTACGTCAGGCAGGGCCACGATGTGGCGAACCTGCCGTACCGGGCACCGCTGTTCCCGGTCGGTCCGATCATCGCCCTCATCATGCTCATCGTCGTCGTCGCCGGGCAGAACATCGAAGCCGTCGCCGACGGCCGCGTCATGGAGGTCGCCTCCGCCTACATCGGGCTGCCCGTCTTCCTCCTCGTATGGGGCATCTACCGCCTCGTCAAGGGACCGGCCTCCGGGATCGTGCCGCTCGAGTCGGTCGATGTCGACGGACTCGAGATCGCACCGAAGGACTGAGTCGTCAGAGCGGCAACAGGGCTTGCCGGGGGAGGATTCTGCACACCCGCGCGTGTGGATTAAGCTAGGCTCACCTAAGGCCGCGGGCGCATCCGTGCCTGCGCGACGAACCGAGAAAGAGATCCATGCGCAGAATCCTCGCCCCCATCCTCGCCTCGGCGCTGCTGCTCACCGCCTGCTCCGGCGGCGGCAGCGACCAGGAGGCCGCCCCCGGCGCGACCGTCGACACGAAGTTCGGGGCCGTCGAGGTCCCCGCCGACCCGCAGCGCGTCGTCGCCCTCGGCTGGGGCGACGCGGAGACGGCGCTGGCACTCGGCGTCCAGCCCGTCGGCGCCTCCGACTGGGTCGAGTTCGGCGGTTCGGGCGTCGGCCCGTGGGCGGAGAAGCTCTACGACACGGCGCCGGAGATCATCGCGACGCTCGAACCCGACTACGAGGCGATCGCCGCCCTCGACCCCGACCTCATCCTCGACGTCAAGAGTTCGGGCGAGCAGCAGCGCTACGACCGGCTCAGCGAGATCGCCCCGACCGTCGGCCCGCCCAAGGGCGGCGACAACTACCTCACGTCAATGGACGACCAGGTGACGATGATCTCCGAGGCTCTCGGCAAGGAGGACGAGGGGAAGAAGCAGCTGAGCGACCTCGACGCGCAGTTCGCGGCCGCGCGTGAGGCCAACCCCGAATTCCAGGGCAAGACGGTCACCGTCGCAGCGAAGACCTCGGAAGGGTGGGGCGCCTACGTCAAGGGCACCGAGAGGGTGCAGTTCATGGAGAACCTCGGCTTCACCCAGTCGCCGAAGATCGACGCCCTCAAGGCCGAGGGGTTCAGCGCACCGGTGTCCGAGGAGAAGCTGGGCGACCTCGACGCCGACCTCCTCGTCGCATTCCCGATCTACGTCCCCGACTCCGAGGTGACCGAGGATCCGGGCTTCAAGCGGATCCCCGCCGTCGCCGACGGACGCTCGATCGTGCTCACGGAGAAGGACGACGAACTGCGCAAGGCGTTCTCCCTCAACTCCGTGCTCTCGGCCCGCTACGCGGTCGAGAAGATGCCCGACCTCATCAAGTCGGCCGTCAAGTAGCCGACCCGCAGGGCCGCTCAGCGCAGCCGAGCGAGGCTCACCGCTAGCGCAGCGCTGCTACCGCTGCTGCGCGCGTTCGGCACGCCAGGCATCGAGACCGACGTCGATGATGCGGGCGTGCCGGATGCGCGACAGCGCGGCGACCGAGATCCACTCGGCCCGATCGGTCGTGCCGTCGACCTCGAGCGTGCCCAGCGTCCCGCCGACGATCTCGGCGAGATAGACGACCTGCACCCCTTTGAACGGTCGGCCGCCTCGGCGCTTCTCGGTGAAGCTGTGGGTCGTCAGGGGACGGAGGAGTTCGGCGTCGAATCCGGTCTCCTCCCGGATCTCCCTCACCGTGCCGTCCTCGATGCTCTCGTCGTAGTCGATGCCGCCGCCGGGCAGCGTCCACAGGGCCCGTGACGGTTCGCCTCCTCCGTTGAACCAGCTGAGCAGGATCTCATTGCTGTCATTGACGATCACCGCATAGCCGGCCAGGCGGGTGTCGTACTCGGAGAAGTGCAAGTCCATGCCCACACCCTACCCATGTGGCCGGCTTCACAACCGCTCGCCCCGTGCCTAGGCTGAGACCATGGCCGAAACCTCTGCGCGCACCGGCGCCTATCCCGACGACAAGATGTCCGCGACCCGAGTCATCCCCGCCGAGGCGGGCGAGATCTTCGCACTCCTCTCCGACCCCGGCCGCCACCAGGACACCGAACCGGGGGACTGGGTGCGGTCATCGATCACCTCCGAACCGATCACCCGCACCGGTCAGGTGTTCTCGATGAACATGTTCCTCGAGCAGGCGGGCGGGGCCTACCGGATGGACAACGTCGTCACGACCTTCGAACCCGAGACGGCGATCGCCTGGGATCCCGGGCAGGCCGACGCCGCCGGCGAGGTGGCCACGGGCGGCTGGCGCTGGCGCTACGACCTGCGTCCGGTCGACGCCGGCACCGAGGTGACGCTGACCTACGACTGGTCGGAGACGACGCAGGACGTGCGCGACCAGTTCGGCGGCTTCCCCGTCTTCCCGCCCGCGTTCCTCGCAGCCTCCCTGGCCTCGTTGGAGAAGACGATGACCCGCCGCAGGTGACGGGTAGTCTGGAGGCGTGAGTACGATCGCCAGCAGACGCATCGGGGAGAGCGGGAAGCTCATCGTCTTCCTCCACGGGCTCTTCGGCCGGGGCAAGAACTTCGCCACCGTCGCGAAGGCGCTGACCCCGGAGTTCTCGAGCCTCCTCGTCGACCTTCCCAACCACGGCGACTCCGCGTGGACCGAGGACTTCAGCTACGTCGACATCGCCGATGCCGTGGCCGCCCACATCGCCGAGGTGACCGCCCCCGAGGAGAGGCCGGTCCACCTCGTCGGGCACTCCCTCGGCGGCAAGGTCGCCATGGTCCTGGCCCTGCGCCACCCCGAGCTCGTCGACCGCCTCGTCGTCGTCGACATCGCCCCGAGCGGGGGAGGGGACGTCGGGACCTTCAACCATCTCCTCTCCAGCCTTGCCGAGCTCGACCTCGGCGCCGTCGCCTCGCGCACCGAGGCGGATCAGGCGCTGCAGGCGTCGATCCCCGACCCGGTCGTGCGCGGATTCCTGCTGCAGAACCTCCGCCCCTCACCGGACGGCTATGCGTGGCAGCCGAACCTCACGCTGCTGCGTGCGAGTCTGCCGACGATCGGCGGATTCCCGGACGCGACGGAACTGACCTCTCGCGCCGGCGGGTCCGCAACCTTCGATCGCCCTGTGCTGTGGATGGCCGGGGCGGAGTCGGACTACATCGACCGCGCACAGCTGCCGCTCATGCGCTCCTTCTTCCCCCGCACCACACTGCTCACCGTCAAGGGCTCGGGCCACTGGGTCCACTCGGAGAAGCCCGAAGCCTTCGTGACGGCCGTGCGGACGTTCCTCGAGCGACCGGAATATGCTGGTTGAGCACACTGTTGAGCAGTATGACCACGAACATCGCTTCCCAGGAGGACCGAGTGAGCACACCGAGTGACCCGACGCCCAAGTTCGCCGACTACGCCGACGGATCCCGACTCGTGAGCACCGACTGGGTGGCCGAGCACGGCAACGATCCCGGCGTCGTCGTCATCGAAAGCGACGAGGACGTCCTCCTCTACGAGACCGGCCACATTCCCGGTGCCGTCAAGATCGACTGGCACACCGAACTCAACGACCCGGTCTCCCGCGACTACGTCGACGGGGATGGCTTCGCGAAGCTGCTCTCGGCCAAGGGGATCTCCCGTGAGGACACCGTCGTCTTCTACGGCGACAAGTCCAACTGGTGGGCCGCGTACGCCCTGTGGGTGTTCTCGCTCTTCGGCCATCCCGACGTCCGCCTCATGGACGGCGGCCGGGCGAAGTGGGAGGCCGAAGGACGCGAGTTGACCACGGCCCGACCCGAGCGCACGCCGAGCGACTACCCCGTCATCGACCGCGACGACTCGACCCTGCGGGCCTTCCTGCCCGAGGTCAGAGACGGCCTCGGCACCCGGCCGCTCATCGACGTCCGCAGCCCCGAGGAGTACACCGGGGAGCGCACCCACATGCCGGCCTACCCCGAAGAGGGCGCCCTGCGCGGCGGCCACATCCCCGGTGCCCAGTCGGTGCCGTGGGCGAAGGCTGCGAACGAGGACGGCACCTTCAAGACCGCCGAGGAGCTGCGCGCGATCTACACCGATGGCGCGGGCCTCGGCACCTCCGAGGACATCATCGCCTACTGCCGCATCGGTGAGCGCTCGAGCCACACATGGTTCGTCCTCCAGCACCTCCTCGGCTACGACCACGTCCGCAACTACGACGGCTCGTGGACCGAATGGGGCAACGCCGTGCGCGTGCCCATCGCCGTGGGCACCGAACCCGGCGAGGTGCAAAGCCGCTGATGAGCGAGGACATCGTCACCTCCGACCTGCCGGAGTCCTTGGCCGAGATCGTCACCGACTTCGCCGAGACCGACCCGGCCGACCGGCTGCAGCTCCTCCTCGAGTTCTCCTCCGAGCTGCCCGAGCTCCCGGCGCGCTTCGCCGACCATCCCGAGCTGCTCGAACCGGTGCCCGAATGCCAGTCGCCGATCTTCCTCGTCACCGAGGTCGACGATCCGGAGCAGGGTGAGCAGGCGATCGTGCGCCTGCACTTCTCGGCTCCGCCGGAGGCCCCGACGACGCGCGGCTTCGCGGGGATCCTCTCCGAAGGGCTCGACGGCCAGTCCGCCGCGGCGGTCCTCTCCATCCCCGCGGACCTGCCCCTGCGTCTGTCGCTGACCGAGGCGGTCAGCCCGTTGCGCCTGCGCGGAATGAGCGGCATGCTCTCGCGCATCCAGCGGCAGGTGTCTGAGAGAATCGGCACAATCACCTCCGCGTGACGACGACCTCGGTTGGCTGAGCGGTCGAAGTGGGCTAGATTATGGTTAGCCTGCCCTAATCAGCCACCCGAAGGACCTTCGATGACCGGTCTCGCCACCACCGCCTCGGCGACATCCACCGGACAGGCGTCGTCGCGGACGCTGCGGGTCAAGCGCTCCGTCGGACTCATCGTCTCCCTCGCGCTCCTCGTCATCGTCGTCCTCGCCTCGCTCGCGATCGGGACGAGGGACATGCCCCTGTCGGAGGTCATCGGCGCCTTCGTCGCCCCCTCGGGCAGCGACGACCAGCTCGTCGTCCTCGAACTGCGGTACCCGCGCACGGTGCTCGGCATCCTCGTCGGCATGGGCCTGGGACTGGCCGGGGGACTCATCCAGGCGCTCACCCGCAATCCGCTCGCCGATCCCGGCATCCTCGGCGTCAACGCCGGAGCCTCGTTCGCCGTCACCGTCGGCATCGCCTTCTTCGGGATCACCTCGATCGGCGGCTACATCTGGTTCGCCTTCGCCGGGGCGCTGCTGGCGACGACCGGGGTCTACATCATCGGCTCTTCGGGACGCAATCGCACGGTCGACCCGATCCGGCTCACCCTCGCCGGAGTGGCCGTGGCCGCAGTGCTCGCGGGCCTGACGAAGGGCATCCTGCTGACCAACGAGCGGGCCTTCGACGCGTTCCGCTCGTGGGACGTCGGCGCGATCGCGGGTCGCGGATTCGACACCGTGACCGCCGTGGCCCCATTCATCGTCATCGGCGTCGTCCTCGCCCTCGCGCTGTCCCATTCGCTCAACGCCGTCGCCCTCGGTGACGATCTCGCCGCCAGCCTCGGCACCTCGGTCAACCGCACCCGCATCCTCTCGATCATCGCCGTCACCCTGCTGGCGGGAGCGGCCACGGCCGCGGCCGGTCCGATCGGATTCATCGGGCTGATGATCCCGCACATCGCGCGCTGGATCGTCGGACCCGACCAGCGGTGGATACTCGGCTATTCGGTCGTCCTCGCCCCGATCCTGCTGCTCGCCTCCGACATCATCGGCCGCGTCGTCATGAAGCCGGGGGAGCTGCAGGTCGGCGTCGTCACCGCGTTCGTCGGTGCGCCCGTGCTCATCGCCCTCGTCCGCCGGAAGAAAGCGAGCGGTCTGTGAAGTCGTCGGAGAGTCCCGTCGCGCTCGTCCCCGGCGGCGAGGTCGCCCCGGGGGAGAGGATCGACTTCGGTCGCCCGATGGTGGTCGCCTTCGGTCGCCGCATCGACGTGCGGGTCGTCGTCATCGCCGGCATCGTCACGCTGCTCGCGTTGGTCTGCGGGTTCCTCGGGCTGCTGCTTGGCAAGTTCGCCCTCACCCCCACCGAGGTGTTCCAAGGGCTCTTCGGCGTCGCCGACAAGCGCATCGTCAACACGGTCGTCGGCGAATGGCGGGCTCCGCGGATCCTCGCCGGAATCGTCCTCGGTGCCGGGCTCGGCGTCTCGGGGGCCGTGTTCCAGTCGCTGACCCGCAATCCGCTCGGCAGCCCCGACATCATCGGCTTCTCGACCGGTGCCTACACCGGCGGCATCGTCACGATCATCCTCTTCGGCACGAGCTTCGTGTCCACGGCCTTCGGAGCCATCCTCGGCGGCATCCTCACCGCTCTGCTCGTCTACGTCCTCACGTGGAAGGGCGGGGTCCAGGGATTCCGCCTCATCATCGTCGGCATTGCGCTCACGGCGATGCTCAACGCGTTCAATACGTGGCTGATCATGCGCTCCGACCTCGACCTCGCGATGGCCGCGGCGACCTGGGGCGCCGGCACGCTCAACGGCATGGGCTGGTCGACGATCCTGCCGGCGACCGTCGCCGTCATCGTCCTCGGCCTCGGCTGCGGTGTCTTCGCCCGCGACCTCGGGACCTTGGAGTTCGGCGACGACACCGCGAAGGCCCTGGGCGTGCGCAACGAACCCGTGCGTGCGGCCCTCATCCTCATCGCCGTCGCCCTCGTCGCCGTCGTCACCGCGGCTGCCGGGCCGATCGCGTTCGTGGCGCTGGCCGCCCCGCAGATCGGGCGACGGATCGCGAAGTCGCAGGGCACGAGCCTGCTCATGGCTGCGGCCGTGGGCGGTCTGCTGCTCGTCGCCGCCGATCTCATCGCCCAGCACGGGATGGCGCTGACGAACCAGCTGCTCGTGTGGCTGGGTGTCATCGGTGTCGACGCAGCGGACGACATCCAGTTCCCCGTCGGCGTCGTCACCGTGTGCATCGGCGGCGTCTACCTGATCTGGCTCCTCATCCACGAAGCACGGAAGGCACCATGAGCGCTCACATCATCTCCGGCGATTCGTCCGACCTGGGCAGCGGCACGGGCACGGCACCTGCTCCGCTGGCCGCGGAAGGCCTCGATCTGGCCTACGACCAGCGGCAGATCGTCACCGACCTCGATGTGCGGATCCCGGCAGGGAAGTTCACCGTCATCGTCGGCCCCAATGCGTGCGGGAAGTCGACGCTGCTGCGGGCGCTCGCACGGCTGCTGCCCCCGGCGAAGGGCACCGTGCTCCTCGACGGCGCCGACATCTCGAGGATGAAGACGAAGCAGATCGCGAAGCGACTCGGTCTGCTGCCGCAGTCGTCGATCGCCCCGGAGGGCATCACCGTCGGCGAACTCGTCGCCCGTGGACGGCACCCGCACCAGTCGTTCCTGCGGCAGTGGACGGACGAGGATGAGGCTGCCGTGCTCTCGGCCCTGCGGGCGACGAACACGGAGGTGCTGTCCTCGCGTCTCGTCGACGAACTCTCGGGCGGACAGCGGCAGAGGGTGTGGGTGGCGATGGTGCTTGCGCAGGAGACGCCGCTGCTCCTCCTTGACGAACCGACGACGTTCCTCGACGTCGCCTTCCAGATCGAACTGCTCGATCTCTTCGCCCAGCTCAACCACGAGCACGGGCACACCCTCGTCGCCGTCCTCCACGACCTCAACCAGGCGTGCCGCTACGCCGATGAGATCATCGCGATGAAGGACGGTGAGATCGTTGCGCAGGGTGCGCCCGGCGACATCGTCACCGCCGATCTCGTCCACGACGTCTTCGGCATCGACTGCAGCGTCATCGACGATCCGGTCACCGGGGCGCCGATGATCGTGCCCGGTCCGCCGAAGAAGACCTTCGCCCAGCTTCAGGCCGCCGAGGCGGTCTGATCAGTCGGTCGGAGGCTGCTTCCGCGTCGAGTCCGCTGATCCCGTCGCGTCGTCCTTCGCTTCCTTCGCTGCGATATCCGTTCCGGCCGCAGCGGGTGCGTCATGCGCCGTCTCCGCTTCGGGCTTCTTCACGAGCTTCTGGATGCCGATCGCGATTCCCGCGACGATGCTGCCCCAAATCGTGCCGAGGATGAGCGAGAAGAACGTGTTGACCAGCCAGCCGAGGATGCCCGCGACCTCGGCAGCGGGAGCCTCGAGGCTGTGGACGAAGTCGTAGATCGCGGTGAAGCCGAGCTCGTCGGTGCCGACGAGGATGATGTGCCCGCCGACCCAGAGCATCGCGAGGGTGCCGATCGTCGAGAGGCCGGCGAGGAGCTTCGGCATCGCTTTGACGAGGAAGCGACCGAACTTCTGTGAGCCCGGGTTCTCGTGCTTGGTCATGTGGAGGCCGATGTCGTCCATCTTGACGATGAGGCCGACGACGCCGTAGACGCCCACGGTGATGGCGAGGGCGACGATGACGAGGATGATCGCCCGGGACAGCAGCGGTTCGGTCGCGACCTCGTTGAGCGCGATGACCATGATCTCGCAGCTGAGCACGAAGTCGGTCGTGATCGCCGACCGGACGATCTTCTTCTCCCGACCCGCTTCGTCTTCGTCACTGGGCTGGGCGGCGGTGGGTTCCTCCTCGTGGTGTTCGATCCAGCCGAGCTTCTCGAAGATCTTCTCCGCGCCTTCGAAGCACAGGTAGGTGCCGCCGATCATGAGCAGGGGAGTGAGCAGCCACGGGAGGAACTGGCTGAGCAGGAGGATGATCGGCAGGATGATGACGATCTTGTTGAACAGCGAGCCGATGGCGATGCGTTTGATGATCGGCAGTTCGCGCTTCGGATCGACGCCCTCGACGAACTTCGGCGTCACCGCCGCGTCGTCGACGACGACACCGACGGTCTTCGCTCCGGCTCGGGACGCACCGGCGGCGACATCGTCGAGGCTGGCCGCAGAGAGCTTGACGAGCGCTGCGACATCGTCGAGGAGGGCGAAGAGACCGCCGGCCATCTACTTCTCCCCACCGGTGTCGCGAATCATCTCGCCGAGGCGGTTCCCGGCATGATCGAGGACGATGAGGGTGTCGCCGTCGACCGTGACGCGGTGGATTCGGCCGACCCAGGGAGTCATTCCGGGGGCAGCCATCTGCGTGGTGAGGAAGGCATCGACGACGGCCTCATCGCCGTCTGCCTGCCAGCTCGTCGAGATGCGGTTGGCGCCGTCGCTGCCGGAGAGCGCGCCGCCGTCGGCGAAGTCGAGAAAGGCCTTCGATCCGGGTTCGGTCACCCACCGGCCGGTGATGTTCTGCGTCATTTCTCCTTCTCCAATCCGCCGATGACCGAGCCCTGGCCGTCCTTGACGGTCATGACGTCGCCGTCGATCGTGGCGCTGGCGGCTTTCGCCAGCCAGGAATCGACTCCCGCACACGCCTTCTGAGTCGAGGCGAAGGGTTCGAATGCGACCGAGGTGCCGTCGAGTTTCCAGGTGGTCGAGATGCGATTGCAGCCGTCGGAGCCGGTGACATTCCCGTCGTCAGTGAGCTCAAGGAACGGATTACCTGCCTCAGGCGAGGTCCACTTGCCGACAGGGTCGATCGTCGCGCTCGCTGAATCGCTCGGAGTGCTCGTCTCGGCGCTCGTCCCGCTCGCCGAGGAGCTCGATGGCTCGGTCGGTTCCGTCCCCGGTCCGCAGGCGGCAAGCGGCAGGGCAGTCGCGAGCGCGACTGCGCCGAGCGCGAATCTGAGGCGGCCCGAAGGGCGGAGCTGCATGAGGGTATCCATGTCCCGATCATAACGGGCGGGCTTGTCCTCTCGATGGGTTCGGCGCATGCGGTCGGAGAATCCAGGTTTAGTTCGTTTTGTTCACCCGCAACACGCAGACTTGTTGCCCGGCGTCGTTGCCGAACCGTAATCTGGCATGTGGTTGAGAGGCTGTTCCCGTGACCTGGGTGTGATCTTCGGGTGACATCGAGGTGAGGGCATCAGCCGATCGTCACCATGTATCCGACCAAGGGAATCCAAGAGTATGCAGAAGAAAATCGTGCAGAGTTCGCTCGCCCTGACCGCCGCAGCGGCGCTCAGCCTGGGCAGCGCGTTCTTCGCGTCGCCGGCGATGGCTGCCGGACCGCAGAAGCTCGACGTGCAGAGCGACAAGCAGATCCAGAAGGCACTGTCAGAGGTCGAAGGCGTCAACGCCTACGGTGAGCGCAACGGCAAGCTCAGCCTCGGCGTTGAGAAGATCACGCCCGAGATCGAAGAGCTGACGAAGAAGTTCTCGAACGTCAAGGTCACCGAGGGCATCAAGGAACTGCAGCCCTACGCGAAGAACGACCTCGTCGGCGGTGCCGGCTACCTCGTCGACTCGCCCTCCGGCGGCGGCGTGTGCTCGACAGGCTTCTCCGGTTGGGATGACGCGGGCAATCCCGTCGTCCTCACCGCTGGTCACTGCTCGAAGCAATACAACCCGAGCACCGGTGCGATCAAGGGCGCCACGGTGGTCGACGAGACCGAACGTCCGAGCACGGCTCAGGCCGCCGGCGGAGACGGCTTCGAGAAGTCCGGACTCGGCGTCATCGGCAAGTGGGGCTTCACCAGCTACGGCAGTGGAGATCTCCTCAGCGGCGACCCGGAGACGTGGCCGCTGCCCAAGGAGAGCGATATCGACTTCGCCGTGATCAACGTCGACAAGTCGAAGTACAACGTCAAGAACGGCGTCACCGACTGGACGACCGCGAAGACCGACGATCTGTCGACGAAGCTGGCCACCGACATCGCCAAGGTCGGTCCGCACACCGAAGGCAAGATCCAGAAGTCGGGCCGTACGACCGGTCTGACCGAAGGCCAGGTCATTCCGCGCTCGGAGTACGACTTCGACTTCCAGAACGTCGGCGGATACTGGGTGCACGGCTTCGGCGTGACCTCCCCGGCCTCCAAGCCGTTCTCGCAGCCGGGTGACTCCGGTGGCGCGGTCTTCCAGGGTGACACCGCTGTCGGTGTCATCTCGGGCGGCGGACCGCAGGGTGACGGAACCGAGTTCGGCTGGGTCGCCGACCTCGACTACTCGCTCGAGCAGTCCGGACAGTCGTTCAACCTTCAGAAGCCCGGCACCGAGACTCCTGAGGCACCCGCTGCCCCGGTGGTCAAGGACCAGACGATCAAGCCCAACGGCGACGTCAAGGGCAAGGCCGCGGCGAACGCTGAGGTCAAGGTCGATTGGAAGCCCGCCGCGGACGCCGGCACGAACAGTGCGCAGGCAGCCAAGGACGGTTCGAAGACGGTCAAGGCCGATGCCGACGGCAACTTCGTGCTCGAAGGCCCTGCGGCTGCAGGCGACTACGACTACACCGCGACCGCGATCGTCGGTGGCCAGGAGTCGAAGCCGTCCGAATTCACCGTGACGGTCGAGGAGGAGAAGACGGAGACGCCGACCCCGGTCGAGCGGGCCATCACCGTCGATCCGAAGGAGATTGCCGCATCGGACTTCGTCAAGCAGGACAAGGCCGTGAATATCACGGTCAAGGGCTTCGACGAGGGTGAGAAGGTCTCCCTCAAGGTCGTCGCCGGTCCGAAGAACGTCAAGGGCATCGAGCTCGATGAGACGGCGAACGCCGACGGTGTCGCAAAGTTCTCGATCTACGGCACGAGCGCCTCGGACCACTCGGTCTACGTCGGCAAGTACGACGTGAGCGTCACGGGTGCCAATGACACCGAGGATGAGTCGGCTCTGACCGGTTCGTTCAAGGTCGTCGCCGATGATCAGGGCAATGGCGGCGGAAGTGATGACGGCAAGGGCGGCGGTGACGGCGGTGGAGATCTGCCCCGTACCGGTGCTGAGCTGACCGGTCTGGCTGCCGGTGCAGGTCTGCTGCTCGTCGGTGGTGCCGCTGTGGTGCTGACGATGCGTCGGGTCAAGAAGAACTGAGGTCTCTGACGGTCACCCTGTGACCGAATGAATGATCCGAGAAGGGCGTTTCCGGTGGTCTCACCGGGAGCGCCCTTCCTCGTGTCTGCGGTCGATTGCGCGACAGTACGGCATCTGTTGTCAAGTGCACTTGTCGGTCGGTTCAGGCAGTCGAGCAAGGACAGTGACGTTTCGTTCATTTAGTTCACAGCCAGAAGGCCTGATTCTTGGTGGATGCTGGGCGCGGACCGTAATCTGTTTGTGACTAAGGTCATCGGTTTGTGACATTAGCAACTCCCCTGAGAAGAGAGACGGAAAGTATGCAGAAGAAGCTCGTGCAGAGTTCGCTTGCTCTGACCGCCGCTGCGGCGCTGGGTCTGGGCAGTGCGTTCTTCGCGTCGCCTGCGATGGCCACCGGCCCGCAGAAGCTCGACGTGCAGAGCGACAAGCAGGTCGAGAAGGCTCTGGCCGACATCGATGCCGGCAATGTCAACGCCTATGGCATCAAGAACGGCAAGCTCAACCTCGGTGTTGAGAAGAAGACCGACGAGATCAAGGACCTCGAGAAGAAGTTCGACAACGTCGAGGTCATCACCGGAATCGGCGAACTCAAGCCCTACGCTGCCAACGACATCGTCGGAGGCGCCGGTTACCTCGTGAAGACTCCTTCCGGTGGCGGTGCGTGCTCAACAGGCTTCTCCGGCTGGGATGACGCCGGCAATCCGGTTGTCCTCACCGCAGGTCACTGCGCGAAGGACTACAACGCCGACACCGGTGTGATCTCCGGGCCCTCGACTGTCGATCAAACCGAGCAGCCGTCCACCGCTCCCGCAGCCGGTGGCAAGGGATTCAATGCGTCGGGACTCGGCGTCATCGGCAAATGGGGCTTCTCCAGCTACGGCAGCGGAGACCTCCTGGTCGGCGAAGATTCGAGCACCTGGCCCGAGCCGAAGGCGACGGACATCGACTTCGCGGTCATGAACGTCGACAAGTCGAAGTACGGCGTCAAGAACGGTGTGACGAATTGGACGAGCGCCGAATCGAACGATCTTTCGGCTAAGCTCGCCACGAACATCAAGCAGGTCGGTTCCGAGCAGCCGGGCAAGATTCAGAAGTCAGGGCGTACGACCGGTCTGACCGAAGGCGATGTCTGGACCGAGTACAACGCGAAATTCCAGTACGCCAACATCGGTGGCTACTGGGTGCACGGATTCGGAGTGCAGTCGTCGGTCGAGAAGCCGTTCTCTCAGCCCGGTGACTCCGGGGGCGGCGTCTTCCAGGGTGACACTGCTCTCGGCGTCATCTCGGGCGGTGGACCTGCAAAGGACGCGAGCGGTAAGCCGTTCGAGTTCAGCTGGGTCGCTGACCTTGACTACTCGCTCCAGCAGTGGGGCAAGAACTTCAACCTGACCCCGCCGGACAATGGTGGCGGATCTGACGCGAACGCTGACGACTCGGCTGCTGCCAACGCCGATGCCGGTGCCGGTGCCGATGCGAAGGACGCGAACGCTGACGCAGGTGCGGACACGAAGGACGCGAACGCCGACGCGGGCGCCGATGGTGCCGCGGCGAACGCCGATGCCGGTGCCGATACCAAGGACGCAAACGCCGACGCTGGTGCCGACACCAAGGACGCGAATGCCGATGCCGGTGCCGATGGCGCCGCTGCGAACGCCGATGGCGGCGCGGACTCCGCTGACTCGAATGCCGGCGCCGACGGTGCCGAAGCCAATGCATCGGACGACGGCAACCCGGAGAAGCCGGAAGCGCCGAAGGCCGGCAACCAGACCATCGAGCCGGGCGGACAGGTGACCGGTAAGGCCACCCCGAACGCTCAGGTCGAGGTTTCGTGGGCACCTGCCCAGTCCGGTCCGCAGATCGCGGCCCAGGCCGCACCCGCTGAAGGCTCCAAGACCGTCACGGCTGATGCCGACGGCAACTTCACCCTCGAGGGTCCTGAGGCCGAAGGCGCCTACGCCTACAAGGCTACGACCGTCGTCGACGGACAGAAGTCCGATGCCACCACGTTCACCGTGACCGTTCAGGCCACGGACGATTCGGGTGCCGCTGCCGATGGCAACGACGCGAACGCCGATGCCGGTGCCGAAGGCGGCGACAACGCCGACGCCGGTGCCGCAGCTGACACCAAGGATGCAGGTTCCGACTCTGACGGTTCGAAGGACGGCGAGGCTCCTGCCGAGCGCGCCATCACGATCGATCCGAAGGAGATCGCCGCATCCGAGTTCGTCAAGAAGGACAAGGGCGTGAAGATCCAGGTCAAGGGCTTCGATGAGGGCGAGACCGTCACGCTGAAGATCATGGCCGGCCCGAAGAACGTCAAGGGCATCGAGCTCACCGAGACCGCGAATGCCGACGGCATGGCCGGGTTCTCGATCTACGGCATCTCTGCCTCCGATCCCTCGGTCTACCTGGGCAAGTACGACGTCTCCGTCACCGGTGCCAACGACACCGACGACGAGTCGCCTCTGACCGGTTCGTTCAAGGTCGTTGCCGATGACCAGGGCAACGGCGGCGGAAGCGACGACGGCAAGGGCGGCGGTGACGGCGGTGGAGATCTGCCCCGTACCGGTGCTGAGATGACCGGTCTTGCTGCCGGTGCAGGTCTGCTGCTCGTCGGTGGTGCCGCAGTGGTGCTGACGATGCGTCGGGTCAAGAAGAACTGAGGTCTCTGACGGTCACCCTGTGACCGGCTGAGGTTTCCAAGGAAGGGCGCTTCCGGTGATTTCACCGGGAGCGCCCTTCCGCATCCCCGAGCTCGCTGTGGCTGCATCTCGGGCATCATCGCTGCTTTGTTCCACCGCGTAGTTCCCGCCTCGAGCCGATGGAGTCGCGCAGTCAGTCGTCCCAGCGAACGGGCACGGTCACTCCGGTCTCCCATTCCTCACGCAGGATCGCGTACCCGATAGCGTCGAGCAGGGTTCCGTCCGGCGTGGGCCATGCCCGACGATGGTGCGCCTCCTTCGACCAGCCCGCCCGGTCGAAGACCGTCCGCATTGCCGTGTTGTCCTCGCGCGTCTGGCCTTCGAACCGGGTCGCCGAGGTGGTCGTGAAGACATGATCCGTGGCCGCCAGAAGCGTCGGCACTCCCAGACCGCGGCCCCGGAACCGCTCTGCCAAGCGCAGATCGATCATCGGCGTCGGATCGCCGAGGTCGCCGAACCGGACGAGGCCCACCCTCCCGAGCTCGGAGTCCACCGCCCATAGAGCCGCACCATCCTCACCGACGAAGCCTGCGGAATCGACGAACTCGGCAGCCTCCTCGGCGGACCGGGCAGCCGCATGGCCATGGAACGGGAACGCATTGGTCGAGAAGAACTCGATGAGGACATCACGATCGGCTCCGCGATGATCGATCGGTTCGAGGACTATGCTCATGGTGACCACCGTACTGCGACGGGGCGGACGTGGCAGCTGACGCAGGGACGGGGCTCGCCGGGGGCGAACAGCTCGTCGGTCGAAAGGGTCGTGAAGGAGCGCGAGTCTGTGCTCGGACGAGTAGAACACTGTGGAAGAGCGACGATGAGCATCGAGGACGATCCATTCGACTACCGCATCACGAAGTCCGGTATGGTCATCATCGGTCGGGGCGGTCGCACTGTCATGGAACTCGGCGGCAAGCAGGCGGCCGCAATCATCCCCAAGCTAGGCATCGACTCCCTCTCCGACCAGCAGCTGCTCGCACGTGTCACCGGGAATTATCGTCGGGGCAATGAGCGCAGGGGCAAGAAGACCGATGGGCGCAAGCACAGCAGCCACTGAAGCGGCGGCAGTTTGCGCAGAGGATACTGGAACAGCGGACACTGGAACAGCGGACAGCGCTGACAGTGATGCGTAGCCGAATGACTTGTCGAACGTTCAGTAATTGGTAATCTGGGTCACATGACGACTGAGACCCAGAGCGACTTCGCACGAGCGACCGCAGTGACCGGACGACCGGACTCGACCTTCGCGACCGACCTCGACGGCGCCTGGACGGTCGCCGGCGCGGTCAACGGCGGCTACCTCCTCAGCGTGATCGGCCGTGCGCTGTCGGCGACTGTCCCGGAGTTCCCCGACCCTCTCGTCATCTCCGCCTACTACCTCGGCCGCAGCGACCCCGGCTCCGCTGAGGTAGCGACCAGGATCATCCGGGCCGGCCGCTCGAGTGCGACGCTTGGTGCTGATCTCAGCCAGGCCGGTGCCCCGACGATCACGGCCCTGGCCACCTTCGGCAGCCTCGGCGCGCTCCCTGACGATGTCGCCACCTCGGCGAGGCATCCGGACCTTCCCGCCCCCGAGGACTGTATGTCGATTGCCGACGGTCCCCGGGAGTACCTCGATCTTGCCCCGATCGCCAGCCGATTCGATATGCGTTTCGACCCTGCCACGGCCGGATTCGCCACGGGAGCGCCGAGCGGGCGTGGACTGCTGCGGGGATGGATCCGGCACAGCGACGGGGCCGACGCCGATCCGCTGGCACTGCTCACCTTCCTCGATGCCTTCCCTCCCGCGATGTTCGACCTCGGTCGGTTCGGGTGGGCGCCGACGATGGAGCTCACCGCGCACGTGCGGGCGATCCCGGCGTCGGGATGGATCGCCGTGAAGGTGGAGACCCGCAACATCGCCGGTGGGATGTTCGAAGAGGACTGCGAACTCTGGGATTCGACCGGGCGGCTCGTCGCCCAGTCCCGCCAGCTCGCGAGACAGCCGCGTTGACGGCATGTGACGTCGGACCACGCTTCGTGACCTCAGGACGCGGCCGTGATGCTCCTATGCTCAGTCAAGCGGCATTGAGGAGAAATTTGCGATACCTGCTTGCGAACTCATCATCGCGTGATTTGCCTCGTTCGATCGTCGAGACCTTCATCGGCCACACACCGA